>SLOM01000287.1 GCA_007132505.1 Candidatus Sumerlaeota bacterium | reverse complement strand
CGGCGTGAAGGTCGGATCCGGGGTGCGCGTGGGTATGGGCGTGGGTGTGGCCGTTGGATCCGGAGTGCGAGTCGGGATCGGCGTCGGGGTGGCAGTCGGGTCCGGCGTACGGGTTGGGATCGGCGTGGGTGTCGGTGTCGGCGTGAAGGTCGGATCCGGAGTGCGCGTGGGTATGGGCGTGGGTGTTGGTGTCGGTGTGAATGTCGGGTCCGGAGTGCGAGTCGGGATCGGAGTGGGGGTGGCCGTCGGGTCCGGAGTCCGGGTCGGGATTGGGGTGGGCGTCGGTGTCGGCGTGAAGGTCGGATCCGGGGTGCGCGTGGGTATGGGCGTGGGTGTTGGTGTCGGTGTGAATGTCGGGTCCGGAGTGCGTGTCGGGATCGGCGTGGGCGTTGGAGTTGGGGTTGGGTCAAGAATAAGCCCCCAATTTTCGAGCATGGCGACAAAATCGGGGAAGCCGATGGGCACGCCGTCGAATTCGACGCCCCAATTCTCCAGAAGGAAGACGAAGTCGGGGAAGCCGACAAATCCGTCGTTGTTGAGATCTCCGACGGCACGGGCATGAGGCGGTATTTCGGGCCGTGGAGCGGGCTTCGTGGCATCATGCTGATCGGGGGCCCATACAGAGGCAGGGGCCTGACCGTTGATGCTCCGGGCGATCACTTGCAGGGTCACCGGGAAGCCGGTTGCCTTGGGCGTGGCGGCAGCCTCCCCGGGAAACTGGAGGAGAGAGTTTTGCGCGCTGGCTGGCAGCGGCAGGACGAAGAGGAAGCAAACGAGGACAAGTCCCCGAATGGCGATGGCGTTCATCGTTCGGGCCCCCGAAAGAGTTTTCGTCCTTCTACGACTGGAACAGGCTTTGAAATCCGAATGAAGGAGTCAAGACCTTAGACGACGATTAGGTCGTCAAAATACACCCGGGCCTCCGAGGCGGGGATGCGGCGGCCCGGCTCTTGCCTTGACGTGGGCGGAAGCGGGCGGAAGCGTCCGGCGGACGCGGAGGGCAGCCCTTCCAAATTCCACGGGGCATTACCCCGAAAGGCTTTCACAACATGTCCATGCAGGCCTTCAGGGAGCGGGCAGAGCGGCTTCGAGCCAATGTGACGCAGGTCATCCACGGTAAGGATGAGGTGGTGGAGCTTTGCCTGGCGGCACTGTTCGCCCGGGGGCACCTGCTGCTGGAGGATGTGCCCGGTGTCGGCAAGACAACGCTCGCGTCCACCATCGCCAGCTCCATCCACTGCTCGTTCCAGCGCATCCAGTTCACCTCGGACATGCTCCCTTCGGACATTCTTGGCGTGACGATTTTCGATCAGGACAAACGCGAGTTCGAGTTCCGCCAGGGGCCGCTCTTCGCCAACGTCGTCCTGGCCGATGAGATCAACCGCACCTCCCCCAAGACGCAGAGCGCCATGCTGGAGGCGATGAACACCGGCCGCGTCTCCATGGACCGGCAGGTGCATGAATTGCCCCGGCCTTTCATGGTGCTGGCAACACAGAATCCCATCGAGTTTCACGGCACCTTCCCCCTGCCGAAATCGCAGATGGACAGGTTTCTGCTGCGACTGCGCCTGGGTTATCCCTCTCGCGACAACGAGATTCAGGTCCTTCGCGAGCAGCAGCTCGGGTCTATGGACCAAGGCGTGGAGGCAGTTCTGTCCGACGGCGAGGTGCTGGAGATGCAGGCCATGGTTTCCCGCGTGAAAGTGGACAGGGACCTGCTCGACTACATGGTGCGTATCGCTGAGGCCACGCGCCAGAGCCCGAGGATCGAATTGGGCTGTTCGCCACGCGGCACGATCGCCCTGCGCCGGAGCGCGCAATCGCTGGCGGCCCTGCGCGGACGTGATTTCGTGACACCGGACGACATCAAGGAGGTGGCCGTTCCGGTTCTGGCGCACCGGATGCAGTTTGCCCGCACGTTCGAGACAAGCGGCTTCAGTCATGCGGAAGACGAGGCGATGGTGCGCGAAGTGATTGCCGAGGTGCCCGTCCCGCTGTAAATACTTACGTTGCGAAGAGGGAGGAGGCTCTCGTTCCAAGGAACGGCAAGCTCCTTGCCTCCGCCGGTTCGGAAGCCGCGCAGGGTGCGCCAGAAGTCACCCCGGAGGCGGCCCACATCTGTATAGAGGAGTGCAGCCGTGCCCCACCCCACACACGATCCGGCCATGATCCGCCTTCACCGCCCGGGCGCCCGTGAGCGTTTCCGCGAAGCCGGGAAACGCCGCCAGAGGGACATTCGCCGTGCAGCGGGCTGGCTGGCTGTTCTGGCCATGCTGGGAGCGGCCGTGCTGCTGATCCCAGGACTGGCGCGCGGCCAGTGGGGAGGCATGGAGAACTCCGCCAGCGCCACTGCCAGGTTCGACCCCGCCGAGGCGCGCCCCGGCGAAGCCGTCCGCCTGATCGTTACCGCTGATTACCCCGAAGAAAACTACATCTACGCGATGTACCAGACGGAAACGGGCGACGGGCCCGTGCCGACCGAGGTGAACCTGTCCGAAGACAGCGCGGACGTTCTGGTACCACGGGGTGCCTGGCAGGAGGATGAGCCGGTCACCAAGTGGGACCGCGGTTTCGAGCGCAACGTGGAGGCACACCCGGACGCGCCGGTGGACTTCTTCCGCACCTTCCGCGTCGCACCGGAGGTTGAGCCGGGCACCTACACCATCGAGGGGCACCTATGGGTGCAGGTCTGCACGGAGACGACCTGCCTTCCGCCGGCCGAGCGGCCCTTCGAGGTGGAGCTGGTGGTGCTGGAGGGCGACCCGATCCCGCGTGAGGAATGGGAGGACGACGAGGTGGCGGAGGCCCCCGCCGCGGCCGCCTCAGACGGACAGGCGGGCACCGGCACCCCCGTGCCCGCACCGGGACTTGGCACTGTCTCCGAACGCGTGGCGGGGCAAACGCTCATCGGGCTTTTCCTCTTCTCGGTCGTGTTCGGTCTCATCGCGCTGGCCACACCGTGCGTCTTCCCGATGATTCCGATCACCATCAGTTTCTTCACGCAGAAGGCGGCCCGGTCCGCCCTGCAGGCCTCGTGGTACGCAGCCGTTTACGTGATCGCAATCATTGCCGGGTTCACGATCATCGGATTCGGCTTCTCGCTGATCATGCTGCTGCTGGGCGGCGGCGTGGAGAGCAGCGGCTTCGCCAACCGGATCGCCTCGGACCCTTGGATCAATGTGTTCTTCTTTCTGCTGTACCTGCTGTTCGCTCTGGCGCTGTTCGAGGTATTCAACCTGCAGCTTCCGAGCGGACTGGCGAACCGGCTCAACCAGTCCGCAGCCGGACGGTCCGACATACTCGGCATCGCGATGAAGGCGATGGTCTTCGTGATCATCTCCTTCACCTGCACGGCCCCCCTGCTGGGCGTGCTGATCGTGCAGACGCTGACGGGCGAGTGGCTGCGTCCGCTCATCGGCATGACGGGCTTTGCGGTCGGTTTTGCCTCGCCGTTCTTCTTCCTGGCGCTGGCGCCGCAGATGCTCGGTTCACTGCCGCGCGCGGGGGCCTGGCTCTACTCCGTGAAGGTGGTGATGGGCTTCCTCGTGCTGGCCGCGGCGTTCAAGTTCCTGAGCAACGTGGACCTGGTGCTGCGGCGCGAGGATATGATCCTGACGCGCGAGCTTCTGCTGGCCATCTGGGCCACCATCGCAGCGGTGACGGCCCTTTACCTCTTCGGGCTGATCCGGCTCTCCGGCGAGGCGGACGAGGACGCACCGCCGCGTGTCGGCACGGGCCGGCTCCTGACCGGCCTGACGTTCGGCACCGTGGCGCTCTACCTCGCTGCCGGAATGTTTGGCGGCCGGCTCCACACCTGGGTTGATGCGTATCTCCCGCCCGACCTCGGGCCTCCCGGCGCGGTGGCTTCCGGCTCCGGGAACGGAGAACTCCCCGCCTCACGCACCGCCACCGGGGGCGACATGATCTCCGCGGGTTACAGCTGGTTCTCCGAGGTGGAACCCGCCCTCGAGCATGCACGGGCCACCGGGCGGAACGTCTTCATAGACTTCACGGGCTACACCTGCACGAACTGCCGGCTGATGGAGAGGGAGATGTTTCCCCGGCCTCAGGTCTCCTCGCTGCTGGAGGAATACGTGCGGGTAAAGCTTTACATTGATGACCGGGAGAGGGGAGCCGAGCGGCGGGCTTTTCAGGCAGAAAACTTTGGGACCGTGACAATGCCCTACTATGTGGTGATGACGCCGGACGGTGAGGTGCTCGGCGAGGAGGCCTACACCACGAACGTTGATCAATTCGTGCGTTTCCTTGAACGGGGCGTTGTGACTGCGGAGGTGGCGTCGTCCACCTGAACCGCATTGACGCGCCGGGGAGTGGAGCGGACAAAACGCCCCGGAATGGGTTGTATCCGTCCAATTCCGCGATGAAGGGACGGGGTGACGCTGTTTTCCCTTGAGCCGGTGCAAGGATTGCGCAATCAATTGACCAGCAGCCGGGGAAACCATCCAGACTCGGCCCAGCGCGCTCCAGAAAATGAAGACATCGTGGGCTGGCACGATATTCTCATCCGGGGTGGCAGAAGTCGAACAACAGGAGATAAATCAATGCCCAGACTCAAGAACGAAGGTGGACTCACAATCCGGGACATCGCCCGCATCACGGGTTACAGCCGGTCCAGTGTTTCCCTCGCCATCAACGACAGCCCAAAAATCAACGAGAAAACCAAGAAGCTGATCCTGGAGACGATCGAGCGCGTGGGATACGTTCCAAACCCGGCTGCCCGGGCTCTTGGCGCCCGCTCCCGCCAGGTCGTCGCCGCCCGCCGCCGCGCTCAGGAGAATGTGCAGGCCTGAGTCCGCAACAACCCCACCGAGGTCTCCTGACCGCCGCTCCGCCATTGCGCGGAGCGGTTTTGCTATCTGCGGCGCCGCCGCTTTCTCCGGTAGGACAACGCCAGCAGAGCCCGACGTGGGTCGTCATTGTCTGGAGCTTGGGGCGCCGTGTGTCCCTCCCCGGCGGCCAGCCGGGGGCCGGTGCTCCAGGAACGCTCGGCGCGGAAGGCATGGCAGAGGGCGCATGCCAGCGCGTCGGTCTCGTGGTCGCTTGACGGAACGGACGAGAGGCCAAGCAGCACACCCACCATGCGCTTCACCTGCTCCTTCCCGGCGCGCCCCTTGCCGACAACGGATTGTTTGATCTCGAGCGGCGAATACTCGCGGATGGTGGCCCCGCTCTGCGCCGCGGCAAGAATCGCCGCCCCCCGGCCGTGCGCCATCAGCACCGCACTACGGACATTCTTGGCGAAGAAGATGGACTCCACGGCGACGATCTCCGGCGAGAACCGGCCGATCGCACCGGCCACGAGGGAGTGAATGCGCGCGAGCCGATCGGGCATGGCAGCACGGGGAGGCGTCTTGACGTGGGCACTCCAGACGGCGGACCAGCCACCGTCCGTCTTCCGGCTGATCACTCCCACGCCGGTGCTGGCCAGCCCGGGGTCAACTCCCATGACGATGCGCGGCTCTTCCAAAGGGTGGTGCCTCCGCCCGAAGTGCTGCTCCCTTGGGCGGCACCCCGTAAACCGGAAAGCGCGGGATGGCTCAGGGGGAAGGCGCGGCACTCAGCGGTTGCGCCGGGGAGGAGGGGGCCGCTTCGCTCTTGATGGCAACGCCGGGGCGGTGTTTCCTCCCCCGGGGTGACCGCATTCGGCGGGCACCGCGGCAATCCGGAAACCGGCAAGGATGAAGGCATGAGCGTTGGAAACGAAAGGCGGCGGCTTGCGCCGATCCTCCGTCCGCCCGCCACGGCGGAGGAGGAGGAGCTCTTTGCCGCACTGGACCTGAGCCGGCTTCCGCGCCATGTGGCCGTCATCATGGACGGCAACGGACGATGGGCCAAGCAGCGGGGCTACGCCGCGCGCATTTTCGGCCACCGCGCGGGCACGGACGCCGTGCGGGCCGCCACGCGCACCGCCGCCGAACTGCGCCTCACCGCCCTGACGCTATACGCCTTCAGCAAAGAGAACTGGTCCCGGCCGCAGTCCGAAGTGAATGCCCTAATGGACCTGCTGGACGAGTACCTTGTGAAGGAACTCCCCGAAATGCGGGAGAACGATATCCGGCTCGTGGCCAGTGGGGACCCGGGGGACCTGCGTGACAAGACGCGCCGCAAGCTGGAGGAGACCATCGCGGCCACCGCCGGGCATGGTGGGCTGGTGGTTAACCTGGCGATCAGTTACGGGGCGCGCGCGGAAATCACCCATGCCGCCCGCCGCGCCATGGAGATGGCCCGCTCCGGCGAGCTGGCACCGGAGGAACTCACCCCGGAGGTCTTCGGCCAGATGCTCCACCATCCCGAACTGGGGGACCCGGACCTGCTGGTGCGGACCTCGGGGGAGCTGCGTGTGTCGAACTTTCTGCTCTGGCAGATTGCCTACTCGGAGTTCGTCGTGATGGACGTATTGTGGCCCGATTTCCGGCGGGCGGACTTCTACCGGGCACTGCTGGAGTTTCAGCGGCGTGACCGGCGTTTCGGCGGGGTTGGCCCCGCATGATCCGGCGCGTGGCGACAGCGGCGCTCCTGCTGGCTGTTGTTTTCAGCGGATTCATTTTTCCCCAGCTTGCCTGGGTGCTGGTGGTGATCACCGGCTTTATCGCCGTGGGTTGCACGTGGGAACTCTGCAAGCTGCTGCGGCCGCGGGGAATCCGCGTGTACCGGCGCGTGGCCTCCTGGGGCGTGCTGGCGCTGCTGGTGGAGGCGCTGATCTGGGAGATGCGCTTCGCGGGCCTTGTGTTCGGGCTGGCAATCTGCGCCGCCTGGCTCTTCCGCATGCCGGGCAGGATCCAGGGCGCATGGGCGGACATTTCCGCCACGTGTTTCACCATGGCCTACGTGGGCCTGCCGCTGGCGGCGGTGGTGACCATGTTCCTGGCCACGCCGGAATCGGAGGCATGGCTTCTGCTCATGCTCGGCATCATCTGGACGACGGATTCCGCGGCGCTGATCGTGGGGAGCCGTTTCGGCCGGATCAAAATGGCCCCGCGCATCAGCCCCGGGAAGACCTGGGAAGGGGCCGCGGGAGGGTTGCTCGGCTCCCTGCTCGTGGTGCTTTTCGTGCGCATTGCGTTCCCGAACGCCTTTGCGGACGTGAGCAACCTTCACCTTGTAATCTTCGCGTTGTTCTTCTCTGCGCTGGGACAGGTTGGTGACCTGGCGGAGTCGCTGCTCAAGCGCGACGTGGGGGTGAAGGATAGCGGCTCGTCGCTGACGGGCCACGGAGGATTTCTCGACCTGATGGACGCGGTCCTTTTCGCGGCCATCCCCCTGATGGTCTATCTCCACATCTTCCACCCACCGGTTCTTGGCGGAGGGTGAGGCGTCTGGACACCAGCGTATGAAGAACAAGAGTCTCCATCTGGCCATCGGCCTTGCCGTCAGCGTGTTTTTCCTCTGGCTGGCGTTCAGGAACGTGGACGTTGGGGAGCTGTGGGCCGCCTTCCAGCAGACGAACTGGCTCTGGGCGATCCCGTTCCTGCTGATCACGATCGGGAACTTCTATTATCGCTCAATCCGGTGGCGGATTCTGCTCGGTCCGGCAAAGTGGGTCTCCTCGCACCGGCTGTTCGGGCCGCTGATGATCGGGTTCGGATTCAATAACATCTTCCCTGCGCGCGCCGGCGAGTTTGCCAGGCCGCTCGCCCTGCTGAAGCAGGACCAGGTGCCCTACGGCGCGGGCTTCTCCAGTGTACTGCTCGAGCGGCTGGTGGACATGCTGTGCCTGCTCATCCTGTTCATCCTGCTGCCGCTTTACTTCCGTATAGACCCGAACATCGAGCAGGAGCTTTGGGGGTTCCGGCTGGACGCGTCACGGCTGGAGGACCTCTCGTGGCAGATGTCGCTGATGGCAATGGTGCTGACGGCCGGTCTCCTGACGTTCCTGATCCCGCCGATGAAGCGCTTCTATCTGTCGGTGTTGCACTGGCTGCCGATCGTCCCCGGTTTCGTGAAGGAGAAACTGGAGAGCTTCGTCAACTCGTTCACGACGGGTCTCAGCACCATCAAGAGCCCCTTCCTCGTGACGATGGTGGCCTTCCATACCGCCGTTGTCTGGGGCACGATCGCTTTCTCGTATCAGGTGATGAGCTGGGGCTTCCCGGGGTTCACGATCACGTTCGCGCAGGCGGTCGGGTTCATGGTGGTCACGTGCGTGGCGATTTCGATCCCGTCCTCGCCCGGGTACTGGGGCCCGTTCGAGCTTGGTGGTATGGTGGCGCTGATGATGGTCGGTGTGCCGGAGGGTCCGGCGCTGGCCTTCACGATGCTCGTGCACTTCCTGCAGTGGGCCCCGACGACAGTGATCGGTCTTTTCTACGCCGGTAAACTGCACGTCTCCCACCAGGAGGCGGAGCACTTTGCAGAGGAGATTCCCCCGGAGCCGCCCCTCGCGGAGCAGGACACTGCGGCGGGCGGTGACACCGCCCGGGAGGCGTGAGCGCGAACCGTGAACAGGAAGGCACTGCTGCAGCTCGGCGCCGAGTTGCTCTTTCAGTTCCGGCACGGCAACCAGGCGGCTGACCGGGCCTTCGCCGCCTACGTCACGCGGCGCAAGTTCCTCGGGGCCGAGGACAAGCGCTTCCTTGCCGCCATCTATTACCACACGCTGAGGCATCTGCGGCGCCAGGACGAGGCGATCCTGTCCGCCTTTCACGGGACCGTGCTGGCCCGCAATCGCATCACGGCCGGCTTCCCCGTGACGACACCTGACATGGCGGGCTGCTGGCAATGGCCGGCAGGCGGACCGGCGGACGTGCGGCCACACGCCCCGCGTCAATATCCGGAGGACCGGGCGGTGGACACAGCGCGGCTTGGCATTGGCGCCATCGAACAGGAGTTGATCCAGCCGTGGGAACTGGCGGACGAACTGCTCCGCTGCTGGCCGGCCGGTCCCGAGTTCCGTCCCGTGCAGCGCGACAGCCTGATCCGCATGGTGGAGCGCGCGGCTGAGGTGGCGGACGCCTACCGCAGGCCGAGGAGGCCCGTGGAGGCGGACAGGGCTCATTCCTGGCCCGCATGGCTGTGGGCCATGTTCGCGGAAGGACGCACACCGGAGGAAGCCGACGCCACGGCCGCGGCGCTGGCCACACAGGCCCCAGCGACGCTGCGCACCAACAGGCTCAAGGTATCCCCGGAGGAGGCCCGCGAAGCCCTCCGCGGGGCGGAGATCCCCCACTCGCCCCACCCCTGGCTGCCCGGGGCGCTTGTGCTGGAGGGCCGGGTTTCGCGTTCAAAACTCCCGCACGCGGGCGACGGTTGGTTCGAATGGCAGGACGCCGGCAGCCAGGCCATCGGAGAGCTGAGCGGCGCACGGCCGGGCATGACGGTCCTGGACGCCTGCGCCGGAGCGGGCGGGAAGACGCTTCACCTGGCGGCGATGATGCGGAACGAGGGGGAGCTTTACGCGCTCGAGCCGGACGGCACGCGGCTGGAGCTGCTCCACCGCCGTGCCCAACGTGCCGGAGTGACGTGCCTGAAAGCGGCGGACGCACCCCTGCCGCGGCAGTTTGACCTCATCGTGCTGGACGTGCCGTGCAGCGGCACCGGGGCGCTTCGCCGCAACCCGGAGTCAAAGTGGCGCCTGTCCGCCGGCCGCTTGGAGATCCTTCGCCGCACCCAGCGTGATTTGCTGGACAAGTGGGGCGGGCACGTGGCACCCGGTGGAGTGCTGCTGTACGCCACCTGCAGCCTGCTCAGAGCGGAAAACGAAGAGCAGGTGGACGAGTTCCTTGAAGCCCACCCGTCGTGGAGGATCGCCCCGCCGGTGCAGGAGGCCGAAGCCCCCGGGATGCCGCTCACCGCGCGCGGCGAACTGAAGACGGACCCCGCCCGGCACGGGTGCGACGGCTTCTACGCGGCACGCCTGCAGGGCGCCCACTGACTACCCCACATCCTCCTCGACGCCGAGCGCCGTCCGTATAGACGGAACCGTCTTGCGAAGGCCCTTCACGGTGGGCGAGGCGAAGAGCGAATCCAGAATCGCCTCCGCCGTGGCCCAGACGGTGGCACGAAAGACGAGCGTCATTGTGGGGCCATGCTCGGCAACGACTTCCCGTTTCTGCAGAACAGCTTCACCGCCTTCGCGATAGGTGGTGGAGAAGGCGAGAGCAATGTCGCCGCTGCCATGCCCGCCCGGGGAGCCCAGCAGGCCAATGCCCATGGGGGCGTGACGCGCGACGCGCTTGAGCTGGTGGGGAAGGAGCGGCAGATCAGTCGCCACGACCATGATGAGGGACCCCTTCTGGCTTTCCTCCTCGCGCGGTTCCTCGGCGAAGGAGCGGTTGAGTCCCGGAATCCTCAGGTCGTTCCGCGTCCCGTAATTCGAGAGTACCATCGCACCGACGGTGAATTTCCGGCCCTCGACTTCGATGACACGGGAGGAGGAGCCGATTCCGCCCTTGAAGCTGTAGCACACCATGCCGGCGCCGGCGCCGACGCTCCCAACAGGGAAGTCCTCCACGGCGTCTTCGTAGGCAAGCTCCGCCATTTCGGGCGTGACGGCCATAGCCGCAATGTCGCTCAGCTCGCTGTCGTTGCACTCCAGGATGACGGGGTTATAGCTGCGCAGGTCGGGTTTTTCCTTTATGGCGAGCCGGACCGCCCCGTCGTCCACAGTACCGGCGGACAGGGTGTTCGCGAAAAACACCGGGCTCTGCATCGTCCCGACTTCCTCCACCTGAATCAGGCCGATGGATTTTCCGAACGCATTGAGTACAGCGTACTCCGCGGCGACGGGGCGCGCCAGGACGTCCTCGATGCGAAGGACGCTGACTCCCGTACGGAGGATGCGCGGTTCGTCCTGGATGACAGTGTGATGGCCGACGGTGAGGCCCGGCACGTCCGTGATTTTATTCAGCCTGCCGCAGGGCAGTCCGTCCGGCAGTTTATGATAATCCCTGAATCGCATGCTGGCACCTCATTGGTTGTATTACAAAAATGCCTATTTCTTGGATATCGCCACGGAAAGAGATAGGAACCCGAGGGCTCACTCTGCGTGCGCTGAGACTCAAAAGACTCAGAATTCGCTTTATCAGGGGGTTCGCTCGAGTTGGCATGTGCAGTGTGTACCCTAGGTGAGTTTCTTTGACTTAATGATACTTCCTGTCTTAGTGAAGGCTGTCTTTATGAGAAACGCGGCATCCGTGGAGAACTCTACTTGCGACATGAAGCCACCAATGACCCAGACTTGCTCTTCCTCATCAGCACCCATACAAAACTGGCCAAGCTTGAATCCAACGCGCTTCGCAAAGTCCCCCCATTGTATTCTGTCCCCAGATATGCAACTATTGAGGACATCAAGATACTGCCGCCTTCGATGAACCAGAATGGAGCGAAGTTCCTCCATGTCGCAGTATTCGTCTATTTCGGAATCAAAGGTCTGAAGAACACGAGCTTTGCGTGCAGAGTCGATGGGGTATGACTCGATAGCCAGGCGGTAAAGGACCACCGTTAGGGCAAGTAACTCGTCCTGCCTCCTCTCGTCATCATACAGAAATCCCATGGCAGTGGAGAAGCAATGCTCAGCAATTTCCACTGCAACTTCTTCACAACTCGCTCTTCGACTAAACCAGCCCATACTTCCGCACTCCTCAGCCATCAGAAATGACTTGGAGAAAGGTAGCGTTACATATTTCCATCGCAGCGAGAGCACCAGATTGCGTGTGGACGTGTCAAGGGATTTCCACCACGACTCGTGTGTGATCAGGGACGGTCAATGACGCTGTTTGGGTTATCGCTAAGAGAACCTTCCTTTACCGCGACCCTTCACCACTTCTTCCGCCAGCGCTGCCGTTTCCTCGCGCGTGCGGCGGTCCCATTCGCGGAGGCTCTCGAGCGGTGGATGGGGCTCCGGCTCGTGCCTTTCCATCACGCGTTGGAGCAGTCTTGGAATGGCACCACAGGGGATTTCCCCGCGCAGATGCAATTCGACCGCCACCTCGTTTGCCGCGTTGAGCACGCAGGGTGCGCTGCCACCGGCACGGCCCGCGTCGTATGCCATCTGAAGGCAGGGGAAGCGCTCGATGTCCGGGGGGGAAAACGTCAATTCGCCCATCCGGGTGAAGTCCATCGGCTGGAGGGGTGCCTCCAGCCGCTCGGGATAGGTAAGAACGTATTGTATCGGGAGACGCATGTCCGTGGGCCCGAGCTGCGCCAGCACCGACCGGTCCTCGAACTCCACCATCGAGTGCACGACCGACTGGGGATGGACAATGACTTCCAGTTTTTCGTACGGGATGCCGAACAGATGGTGCGCCTCGATGACCTCGAAGCCCTTGTTCATGAGCGTGGCGGAATCCACGGTGACTTTGCGTCCCATTTCCCAGGTGGGATGGCAGAGGGTTTCCTGAGGGGTGGCGCGGGCGATTTCCTCCGCCGTGGAATGGAGGAACGGTCCGCCGCTGCATGTGAGGATGAGACGGCGCACGGCCTGCGGCTCCGAGCCGCGGAGACACTGGTGGATGGCGTTGTGTTCGCTGTCCACGGGCAGGATGGGGACCCCGGCGCGCCTGGCCGCCTCCGTCACGAGATGCCCCCCGCAGACAAGGGCCTCCTTGTTGGCCAGGGCGATGGTCTTTCCGGCCGCGATGGCGGCCAGGGCGGGCTCCAGTCCCGTCCACCCGACGGTGGCCACCAGCACGAGGTCCGCTTCGGCGAGCGCGGCGGCCTCCAGCAGTCCCGGTGCGCCGGTCAGCAGCCTGCCGCGCCAGCGTCCCTCCAGCAGGCGGGCCAGCTCCTCCGCCCCGCCACCGTTCATCACGTGCACTGCGGCGGGCTGGAACTCCTCCGCTTGGCGCGCCAGCAGCGGCAGGTTCGCCCCGCCCGCGCTGAGCGCCACCACGCGCACCCGCCCGCCAAGCGAACGCACCACCGAGAGCGCCTGCGTGCCGATGGAGCCGGTGCTCCCCAGCACCACAAGGCGGGTAAACGGTGATTTGGAAAAGGGCGCGTTCATCATCCTGCCCCGGCAAGAACAACGCCCGGCGCCGGGGGTCAACACGGGGTTGGCCGGGCGGAGCCGTGCATCCGGCTTGACCGGTCAACGGCCGGGGCCATCGTGCGGGACAGGACGCAGGAAAGAGCGCAGGGCGAGGCCAACCGGATGCTCGAGATCCACTTCGGCGACAATCTGGAGGTGCTCCGGAGCCTTCCGGGTCGGCACTTCGACCTCATCTACATTGACCCTCCCTTCAACACCGGCAAGGCGCAGACCCGCACGGCCATCCGTACCGTCCGCGACGAGCAGGGCGACCGCACCGGATTCCAGGGCAGGCGCTACAGGACGGTCAAGGTGGGGACGAGGGCCTACGCCGACGTGCACGATGATTACCTGGAGTTCCTCCGCCCGCGGCTGGAGGAGGCCCACCGGGTCCTGAAAGAAAACGGCTCGTTCTTCCTTCATATAGACTATCGCGAAGTGCACTACTGCAAGGTGATGCTGGATTGTATTTTTGGAAGGGAGTCGTTCATCAACGAAATCATCTGGGCATACGATTACGGCGCGCGTGCCACGAAGCGCTGGTCGCCGAAGCACGACAACATTCTGTGGTACGCGAAGGACCCCGCCAATTATACATATCGTTATGAGGACATTGACCGCATCCCCTATTTGGCTCCCGGACTGGTTGGTCCCGAAAAGGCCAAGCGCGGCAAGACCCCCACCGACACGTGGTGGCACACGATCGTTTCTCCGAACGGAAAGGAGAAGACCGGCTATCCGACGCAGAAGCCGCTCGGCATCATCCGGCGTATAGTCCGGGTGCATTCAAATCCGGGTGCCCGTCTGCTGGATTTTTTTGCCGGGAGCGGCACCTTCGGCGAGGCCGCCATCCGCGAAGGCCGGTCCTGCGTGCTGGTGGACAACAACGCCGGGGCGGTGGAGGTCATGACGAAGCGATTGGCATTCGCGAATCCCGTTCGGCGCGATCATGGACAGACCACGCGCCGCGCAGGAAGTGGTTGACAAACCGGGCCTTCGGAGCCGACATCTCAGCCAACCTGCAACGAGGGAGGACAATGCAGGCGCCCCCCGTGAAATGTGGACGGATGATCCGTCCAGCTGGAAGGACGCACGGAGCACGGGGCGCTGGAGACGCTCCGCAAGCACTAGGTGGGGGGAGGGAATCCTCATGATGGACGCGAAACGCATGGCATGGGGTGCGGCAAGCAGGGCTGTTCGTGGCCTCTTCCGGCCGCAGGGATGGGCGGTAATCCCCCTCGTCTGTGCGCTCTGCACAGGTGCATGGGCGCAGATGGGAACTGCTCCCCTTCACTCCTTCGGACTGGGGCGGCTCGAGACCGGGGCCTACTCGCCGGACGGGTCGGTGATCGTCACCGCAGGGCCACGGGGGATTGTGTTCTGGGACGCTGAGAGCCTCGAGGTCTCGCGGATCGTGGAGACGCCGGGGCACCTCATCCTGGACGTAGCGTTTTCCGGCGACGGCTCGATGCTGGCCACGGCCGGACGCGGCGGCCCGGCCCGCGTATGGGATGTGGCCACGGGCAGCCACATTCATACACTGCGGGGGCGTACTGAGACGTTTGCTCCCGTGGCCTTCTCCGCAGATGGGCGGCGGATCCTGACGGGGAGCCTCGGAGAATCTTCCGGCCCGCCGCGCGGGGCCGCACACGTCTGGGATGCGGAGACAGGGGAAGAGCTCGTTGCTTTCCATGAACATTACTCACGTCCCAAGTCGGTCGCGCTTTCACCGGATGGCTCGAAAGCTCTGACGTCCGGTTCGTCCGGAACCTTCCTTTGGGACACCGGCACCGGCGAGGTAATTCACAAGATATCGGGTTTCCACGACCTTAATGTGGCATACGCCCCGGACGGTCAGTTGCTGGCCACCGGCCTGGGAAGCATCGCACGGCTCTGGGACCCCGAAACGGGGGAAATGATTCGCGAGCTCAGCGCGGGCTCAAGAGGACACGGTTCCATCTCGTTTTCGCCGGACAGTTCGCGGATTGCCCTGGCAGGAGGGAACTCGGTAGCCATACATGACACCAGCACGGGTGCCCTTGTTGAAAGCTATACCACTCAGACCACCCAATACATACCGCTGAGTGTGGTGGACTATTCGCCGGACGGATCGAAGCTGCTGACGATCGTGAGAGACACGCCCGAGGCATTTCTCTGGAAGGACGGAGCGGTTCGCGAGCTTCGAGGACACGCTTCGGATGCAGCCGCTGTGGCGCTTTCCCCGGACGGGTCAAAAGTGCTCACGGCGCACCTCGCCTACAGGGGACCCGGTGGAGTTCCACACGAAGGAGCCCCGGTCCCGGACGCCTTCGCCAATGTGTGGGACGTGGAAACGGAGGAGAAGGTACGTGAGTTCAAACAACCCGGCGGAGTGGAAAGCACGGCGGTGGCTTTTACGCCGGACAGCTCGCGTGCGGTTATCGGATGGGGGCAGACATCCACATGGCTGGCGGACATCGAAACGGGAGAGGTGCTCCACACCTACCCCCTTCCCAATGCCGTACTACCACGGAGCCGTTTCGTGGAAATTTCACCGGACGGGACCTGGCTGCTGCAGCCGTATTCCAGCGACCGAGTGGCGCTTTGGAATCTGCCCGAGAGGCGGATGACTCATGTGCTTGGTGCTGTTCCCTTGTTCCCATCCTCTTCCATGTTTTCTCCGGATAGTCAGAAGGTCGCCGTGGCGATATGGAGTTGGCACGTCCACGGGGAAGGGACGGCTTACACGTTGCTGTGGGATGTGGCGTCCGGCGATGTTATTCGCCTCCTGGTTGTTCCGTACCACCAGGAACCCTCCTGGGGCCATATACGGCGTCCTTATCCGACGTTCACACCGGACGGCGAGAGGGTGTTCGAATGGGGAACACATCTCCCTCTGGATGGTCCTGTGCACTGGCTGCGTGTGTGGGAGACGGAAACGGGAGAACTGATACGGACAGAGGATGCAGCCCACCTCCGGAAGCCCGTGTTCCTGCCGGACGGGAAGCATGTGCTTGGACTTTATGGGGATGTCGTCGGAGTCTGGGAACTTGAGAGCCGGGAGGTTGTCCGGATATTTGAATGGCCGGCCACAAAGGCCCTGTCGTTCGCCTTGTCCGACGATGCCGAGAGGGTGCTGGTTGGGTTCGAGGACGGAGTGACAAGGCTCTGGGATATGGGAGCTGCATGGGAGCCTGGCCCAACACCCACCCCCACGCCAGTGCCGACGCTGACACCACCACCGGATTTTGTCTCGCGCACGGAGATTATAGACACCCTGCTCGGCTTTCGCGCGCTCCCCACTGACGAGCGGTTCTTCCTTGGCGACCGGAACACCGACGCGGTCTGGGACGCGGCGGACGTGTTCCTCCCGCCGCAGTAAGGCGCGGCGCAGACCACCGCCCCCCGACTTCCATATTGCCTTGGGGCACCGTACGCGGCGAGCCTTGCCGTGAAGAGGCATGGCTCTTCAGACTTACGGCGGGGAGACAACATGAACAGGCTGCTTGCAGGTTTGCTGACCACGGTTCTCGTGGCGTGG
>SLOM01000109.1 GCA_007132505.1 Candidatus Sumerlaeota bacterium | reverse complement strand
TGATGGCGTGCGTCCAATCGGTGAACCCGTAGTCGTCGAAGTGGCGCTCCATGTCCTCGGGCCGGGTCCCGTGGGTCCACGGGAGCACCAGATAATCGTTCTCGCCGCGGAAGTAGTACTCCACGTGGCACTGGGCGCAGACGAGCGAGCGCATCTCCTGATGCGACACGTCCTTGATGTCCTTGCCTTGCGCTTCGAAGGCTTCGATGAGGGCGGGACGGGAAATGCGCAGACGCATGGTGTCCGGCTCGTGGCAATCGAGGCAACCGACGGTGTGGTTCATCTCGTCGTGAAAGTCATGGAAGTTGTGGCCGTAGAAGTCGGCTGCTCCGGCCAAGGCGAGCTCCTGGAGGCTGGCCGCGTCTGGATCGTCCACGTGCTGCTTGCCGAGTTCGGCCATGAGGCGTGGGGCGTCTGCGGTCTTGCAGGTCCAGCAGGTCGCCGGTGTGTCCTCGGCGAGCCGCGGCGTGGTCTTGACATCCTCCAGCGCATAGTAGTGTCCGCGTGCCTGCCAGTAGTCAACGGCGAATGCCATTCCGGCAAAGAGGATGACGTTTTCGGGTGTTTCCTCAAGGTAGTCCCGAGGGGCGCTGCCGCCGAAGAGTGTCTCGGAGTCTGTCCGGGATGTGCGCTGGAAGGTTTCGTACTCACGCGGCCAGTTCACAGCCCAGGCGCTGCTGTCGCTCTCGAAGCGATCAATGGCTTGGAGCGGCGGCTGGATGCGCGCTTCGTGACGGCGCTCCATGATGGTGGAGTACAACATCCCCAAGGCGAAGACTGCCACGAGTGCTCCACCGAAAACTGCCCATCCGACCCAGGCGCGTGGTTGGTATTCGGGTTTCTTGCTCATGGGTTCCTCCATGGTGGATCGTCCGGGCGAGGCCGCCGCCCGCCAATCTGGGGTTCCGCTCCGAAAACACCGAGGTCGGGAAGCTGCGGTGTCATCATTCCGGGAGTCGTGGAGAGACTGCGTGTGCGGCCATGAGGGACCTCACGGTGGCAGTCCCAACAACGCGGGTCGCCCGGCTGCCACTCGCGCAGGTGCACCTCGTCAATCAGTTGGTCGTGGCACCGCCGGCAATTCGCCTCCACGACCGGAATGGCTGCGGAGGACATCTGAATGACCTGAGGTTCGAGCCGAAGGGTGAAGATGGTGGAGTGGTAGATGCCGTCCCGCGCCTTCCAGGCGTACTTGGCGAGGAGCGAGGTATGGGGAACGTGGCAGTCCGTGCAGGTGGCCACGTGACCGTGGCTGGAGCGCTGCCAGGTTTCGTAGGCCGTGATCATGACGTGGCAGTTGGCGCAGGCCTCGGGATCGTCGCTCAGGTAGGACACCGCCCGGGAGACGTGTGTCGTGACGAGCCCGAGCCCGGCAAACACGCCGAAGAGGGCAAAGCACGGCACCCGCCATCGGGGCGGGACGAACCCGAGGGTCAGCATGAGCCGGAGGCGGAAAAGCAGCGTGCGGAGCATGGCGGGACAAGGGTGCCCTCTCCGTAGTATGGGCGGAATGATGACCGGGTGGTGATGAGGAGGTCAAGGTCCATTTGTCCTCAATGAGGAGAAAAAAACGGCCCAGTGAAAACCACTGGGCCCGTTGGGCTTGGGAGTCGCCGATGAACGCTGTTTGTCAGGGCAGGACCCGGCCGTCCGCGCGCAGGAGTCGCTTCCGCATTGCTCCGGCCGGGCTGGATGGCAAACCTGCGCACCGTCCCCTCCGCGGGACGCGCTCACTGAAAGGCTTCACGTTCATGCTCACCTCGATCTCGCTTTGCGTCCATCATTCCACGAAGATCCGCAAGCTGGGTCTAGACAGGCCCCGCGTGGATTTCGAACCGGGCTACAATGCGGTCATTGGTCCCAATGGATCGGGGAAGTCCACGCTGCTGAAGGCCATTGCTTCCTGCGATCTTTGCCGGCCTGAGATGGCCGGTGAAAGGGAAGGAATCAGATACGTCACCACGGAGACCCTCAACCCACTCGCCGACGGGTCTTTTTCCTCGCGGGAGGAGATGGTGCAGGCGATCCGCTCCATGTTCCGCTCTCACGGGCAGGGCGTGCTGGACAGCCTCCGGAGCCAATCGCATGCGGACGAGACCATCGTGCTCGTGGACAGTCCGGAGACCGGTCAGGACCACCGGAACAGCGAGCTGATTCACGAGGGACTGCTGAGAATGGCCGGACGCTATCAGGTCATTGTCGCCACGAACAGCCTGGTCTTCATGAGGGGCGGAAACCTGATTGACCTTGGGGAGGAGTCCCTCCCCCGCCTTGTTGGGGCCACCCGGGAACTCCTGACGGACTTCGAGTCTTCGGCGGAGCACACAGCACCCCGCGAGGGAAAGCAGAAGTGAAGGCGGCCGCTTGTCCCGGTCCGGCTCAGCACACCTCCAGACTGCGAATCGCGGCTCCCACATCCGTTCGAGATGCCTCGTGACGGTTGAACACTTTGGACACGAACTCGATCTCGGCCAGGCCGTTGTCACGGGCTTCCTGCCCGAGGGGGAAAGTCTCCCGCTTCCAGGCGGATTCGCTGCCTGTCAGAGCGCCCACCACCTCACCGTTCACGATGACCTCCACTTCGTAGGGGAGAGCCAGTTCCCCGCCACCGTGCACGACGGCGAGGCGTGACGCACTGCGCGGGACGGACAGGAAGATTGTGGCATGACGCAGCACGTGTCGGAACCGCACGCCCCCTGCACGTTCAGCACGTCCCCAGCCCGATTCGAGCACCATGCCCTGCGTCTTTCCGGGGAGAACTCTCTGCGGAAAACGGCGGGCATTCCGGGCAAGAAGCCGGCGCCGCATGGCCTGCAGTTCGTTTGTTCCCTGGTGGAGGCCATCCAATGTCTTGTCGTTGTCATAAGAGATATAGACATTCGCCACGGCTTCGATGGTTGGAACGTCGCCCTGTACGATGGGGGGCGGGGAAAGCGGCCGGCTGCCGCGGCGGCCGTATAGATTCACAGCGCTGGCCCAGGGGAGCAGCTTCACCCATCGCCAATCCCTGAGGATCTCCCCCGCGCGCAGATGACGCCGGTAGTCGTATCGGATAAGTGAGAAAATCCGGCCAGAACGCCCCATGGGCCCCATCGGCCAGTAGTGGATAGACACCTCGGAACAGGCAGCGGCAAGGGGGCGGCGGTAGGCGAGCAGCGTCGGGGCGCGTTCGTTCATGCCCACCTCGCGGTCCACGCTGCACTCGTGGAAGGCTTCCTCGCTGTCCAGGATACTTCGGGCGGGCTCTGCCGCGATGAGAATCAGCCCCCCGGGGCGCACCACGCGTGCCATCTCGCCGATGGCGCGGTCCACACGGTCCACATGGTGAAGCATGGCCCTGCAGAACGCCACGTCGAAGTGCCCCTCCCGAAAGGGAAGCCGCTGTATATCACCGACGATGCGCGAGAAATGATGCGGATGCCCCTCCGGGTCGCGAATATGGTACGGGGTGCCATCGATCGAGAATGGTTGCGGGTCGAGGTGGGCCTCCCCACGGAAGTTGCAGTAGCGCGCCATGGAGATCTCCGTCTCCGTGGCCGTCACGTCCAAGCCCTGCGATGCAAACGCGGCCGAGGTCTCGAACATCCCGGCCCCGCAGTCGAGAAGGCGCAACGGGCGACCCTCCGGCACCATCCGGCAGGCCTCGGCAAAACACATGTCCGCAAGCGCGTTGACCGACTCCTCCTGCTCCGCCTTGCGGCCGGACGAGGCATCTGCTCCCCCGCCGGGATTCCTCATGTTGTGCTCGATGAGTTCGCGCCGGTTGATCAGTTCCTTCAGGATGGTCGTCCAAGACGTGTCCAGGACCGCCAGGTAGGCCACGCCACCCTCGACCGGATAGCGCCGGCCACACTGCTCACATGACAGCGTGCCCTCCACCAGCAAATCACTGGTGCCGGCCCGCTCCGCAGCAAGGATGAGGGCGCCACGGCATGCGGGGCACATAAGCCCGGCCAACAGAGAACGCTTCATGAAATCGTAGGATTCCCTCCGGCCACCTGAACTAAAACCGGCACCGACGCGCCACCTCTGGAATCTCCCATCGGCCGGTATGGAGGCGCCGGACCCTCCATGCCCAAGCATGGCCTCTGCGCGAAGGCCCGCAAAGGTCCGTCCTCACCGAATCGCGGTCAACGGCAGTGCGAAGCAGATGCTGGACATGGGCGCACCCCTGTGCAGGGTCCTGATCCCTTGCTGAAAAGATTCGCATCCATGATGCCCCCGGACAGGATGAAACCGAAAAGCAAAGGATTATGAGGCCTTTGAAGAGGCGCGTAAACCGCCTACTTTCAGCGCTCTCCATATAGAGTGCCCAAAAAGTGTGCCCGTGTGCCCTCAACACCCGAAACGGCAGACAAAAAACCCCGCCATCACAGAGGACAGCGGGGCGGAAACGGTGGAGGTGGATAGGGCTGGCATGTCCTCAGTACCTCGGCGGGACGAACAGCTTCTCCGCGACCGGCACCTGCCGGTCGAGACGCAGGAGGTGGCGGTAGTGCTTTCCTCTGGGAGTCAGAAACAGGGCCGATACAAGCCGCAGCTTGAGCACCTGTAAGCCGAGCGATCCGGGGCCGGGGATCTGGCCGAGGACCACATCCTTGCTGCCAGCCTTGCCTCGCTTCGATGGACTGGAACGCAACGCCACAAGTCG
>SLOM01000102.1 GCA_007132505.1 Candidatus Sumerlaeota bacterium | reverse complement strand
GATGATTTCTTCCGGCCGGAGCACGCCATCCGGCCGAACAGCAGAACGGAGATTTCCTGCGATTGGGTCTGCATCCGGGGGCGTTTTCGCTGTTTTGGTGCGTTGTTTCGCCTCTACCCGGCCCCGCGGGATCGGGCAGGTCTCGCAGGGTTCGGTGGACCGCTGCCAAGTGGGTCACGGGCACCATCCCACGAAGTCGGGGGATACACCCCTGCCTGGCGGAACCGGTTTCCGGCTTGCGTGCGGCACGGCTCTCGCCATTGCTTACCACCGCCCGCCTCCGCCGCGGGCGCTCACTTCCGCAACCGAGGAGCAGCCATGCCATCGCGCCGTCACCCGGGCGTTCACGAAGCCGCCGAAGAACGAGTCCTCCTCGTAACCAAGGACCGCAACACCGGGGCGGAGCGGTGTGACTGGTGGCCCTCCGTCGAGGAAGCCAAAGAGTGCGATCAGGAAGTCCTCGAAGTACGCCAACGCATCCGCGTCGAGCGGAAGAAGAAGAGCTGGACCGGCCTTGATTCGCTTCTCAACTTCGTCCTCGGTGCCAGCGGCACTCAGGACCACTACGTCCGCGACCGGCCCTTTGACCAGAGGGAGTTCTTCGAGTCCGTGGATGACAAGATGGAATCCCGCAAGCGCAACCGCTCCGCCTGATCCCGCGTCCCGGGAAGCGGCGTGTGGCCCACTTCCCTAAGCCTAATCTGTCCTCTCAATCGCGCCGGCGCTCGTCCCGATCCTCTTCGTCGGGCTCGAAAGCTTCCGGGCCTCCTTCGATGGGAGGCGGCGGGCGAAATTCGTGTTCCGGCACCTGGTAGCCGCCGGGCGGAGGGGCGCCGGGGTGCTGTCCGGGCGGAGGGGGTGGCTGGGGCATTTGGGCATAGGGATCATGCGGTTGCGGCCAGCCCCGATGCCTGCCGGCGTCGTGGGGGTCCTCACCGTACCCGCCGTATTGCTGCCACTGACCCGCCTGACCATATTGATCCTGTTGCGGCGCCTGTTGCCCCTGCATGCCGCCATACTGGCGCCATTCGGCCTCCTCGAAGGCCCGCCGGGCAGTCTCCGTGCTGTAGAAGATGAGCACGGCGATCGGGTACAGGGAGAAGCAGAGCAATCCGCACAGGAAACCCAGCATCGCCGAAATCACTGCCCCGGCCGGCCCGAGGTCGGCTTCCGGGCCCATGCCGGCAGGCATCTGGTCCGCCATCTCCGGGAACACGAGCAGGGCCGTGAACAGCTGCGACACGAAGGTGTTCAGGATGTAAAGCCCCGCCCACCAGCGCATCACGCTCCGTGCCCACGCCCTCATCATGATCGTCCCGACCGCGCCCGATAGCAGCATGATGGACAGGAGGAAGCCGATCATGCGGAAGAAGGTGTGGAGCACCAGCGTGACACCCTCATACTGCGGCATGGGAGTCTCCATGCCGAAGACCGCGACGCTCTCCTGCTGCATCCCGACCAGGGCGACGAGCGCCTCCAGCGGGTTCATGATGAATCCGAGAATGCCGTACAAGAGGCCGAGTATGGCAATGATCGTGATGGATGCTGGCATGGAAGACTCCTTGTCTGCGGCGCCGGGTGCGGGCTTGGCACCGGCTGTCCCTCACGCTCTGCTCCCGCACCCCATGGAACAAGGCGAAAGGGGGGCGACGCGGCATCCGGCCGCGGCAGGGTGGCGTCCACTCGGCCCTTGTCTATCCCGGCCCGGACTGTCCGCTCCTCAGAACACCCCGCGCCACCATGCCTGCCAGAAGACCGCCGCCAGGGCGATCGTGATGCCGCAGCACGAATGCAGGAAGTCCACCGTCCGGAATTCACGGGTGCCGCTGCGTAGCTGGTGCACCTCGTCAAGGTAGGCAGCCCCTGCGCAGAGCAGAGCAATGACCCCCGCCGGGCCCCAGCGGAATGCAAAGTCCCCGCCGCCCAGCCAGGCGTCGTACAGCCAGTACAATACGAGAAACAGCCCTCCGAACTCCACATAGTGCATCGCCGCCCGGAACTTGCCGTGGTGGTAGTCGAGAAAGGCGTGCAGCCGCGGCCAGGTGCCCAGCCGGTCTATCCAGCGCTGCGTCTGCCCGCGGCCGAAGCTCCCGCTGCCCAGCCACCAGATGATCCCGGCGGTCAATATCAGCACGATAAGCGGAAGCAGCGTGTTCAGCAACGGGCGGCCCTCGTCAATGTGTTCCCTCCCGCCGACGCTGCTCGATGAGGTTCAGCTTCGTGTCCACCGCACTGCCCAGGTCCACGCCCCGGGCGTTGCAGTAGTTGACCAGGGCGATCAACACGTCCGCCGCCTCGTCCGCGAACCGCTCCGACTCCACCGGGCGGCCCTTCCAGGCCTTCTTCTCGAGGTTCGCCAGCTCTCCCGTCTCGCCCGCCAGCTCCAGCGCGAAGAACTCCGGGCTGCGCTCCGGGAAGCAGGCCCTCTGGTAACGATCGAACTGTTCCTGCACGGCCCGGAGCCCGTCCCGGGTCTTCGGAACCGGTGCCTTCTCATCCATCATGCGTTTCCCTTCCCGAATGGCCTTCGAACGGCGTCACCCTTTGGCGTGGCCGGAAAGCCTTGCTCCCGCCGCCGCCACAGCCCCATGGAAGGCGCGCCGACCGGGGCGGTGCAAGTCCCGGAAAGCAAGATTGGTATCCTCTCCCACCGGACTTCTTCCCCATGTCAGAATTCGACGGCCACACCCCAGCGCAACTCGGCTACCAAATGCCCGCCGAGTGGGAAGACCACGCTGCGACGTGGATCACCTGGCCGTGGAATCCTGAAACATGGCCGGGGAAGTTCGAGCCGATTCCAGACGTCTATGCGCGGTTTGTGCGCGTCCTTGCAGAAAGCGAGGATGTTCACATCCTGGTGAACGGGCCGGAAGTCATGGCCGCAGCAATGCGAACCCTCCGGCAGCACAGGGCGGACGCGCCCAACGTCCATCTCCACGACATTCCGAACAACGACGTCTGGATCCGCGACTACGGCCCGATCTTCGTCCGTGGCGGCACCGAAAGCCCGGGGCCGCTCCTGGCCACCAAGTGGGAATACAACGCCTGGGGCGGGAAATACCCGCCTTGGGATGCAGACAACGCGGCGGGCCGTGCCGTGGCGAAACTGGCCGGCTGCCCCCTGATGCCCGGCGGCATGGTGCTGGAGGGCGGTTCGATTGACGTGGACGGCGCGGGCAACCTCATCACCACCGAGCAATGCCTCCTCAATCCCAACCGGAATCCGGACCTGACCCGCGAAGACATCGAGCAGCGCCTCCGTGATTTCCTCGGCGTGCAGCAGGTCCTGTGGCTTGGAAAGGGCATTGAAGGCGACGACACGGACGGGCACGTGGATGACCTCACCCGCTTCGTCGCACCCGGCACCGTCGTCACCGTCGTCGAGCCGGACGCCGGCGAGGCCAACCACGCTCCCCTTCGCGACAATCTCCGTCGGCTCCATGAAATGCGCACCGCGGACGGGAAGCCGCTCGAAGTCCTCGAACTCCCCATGCCCCGCCCCATGCGGTACGAGGGCAACCCTCTGCCCGCCAGCTACGCCAATTTCTACATCACCAACGGCGCAGTCGTGGTGCCCGTTTTCGGACAGGAGGACCGGGACAGCCGGGCGCTCGGCGTCCTGGGCGAGTGCTTCCCCGGCCGGCGTGTCACAGGTATTTACGCTGCGGATCTCGTCTGGGGCTTCGGGGCCTTCCACTGCATCACACAGCAGCAACCCCTTGTATAGATAACGGAATGCGGGAGGGGGTCAGTGCCCCTTCCGGAGCTTGTCTATCTGCTGCCGGCACAATTCATCGGCACGCTCGTTCTCCTTGTGGCCGGCATGTCCCCGCAGCCAGCGCCAGTTGATCTTGTGGCGCCGTGTGGCGTCGTCGAGGCGCTTCCAAAGCTCCACGTTCTTCAGCTCGGACTTCCCCCTCCGCCAACCGGCACGTTTCCACTTGGGGAGCCACTCCGTGATGCCGCGCTTCAGGTACTCCGAGTCTGTGTGAAGGTCCACCATGCAGGCCTTCCTGAGGTGCTCCAGCGCCATGATCGCGGCGGTCAGCTCCATTCTGTTGTTGGTGGTTTTCTTTTCACCGCCGGCGATTTCCTTGCGCCGGTCCCCGGAGATCAGCACCGCCGCCCATCCCCCCGTGCCCGGGTTGGGAACGCATCCGCCGTCCGTATAGATCGCCACGCGGGCATCCGGTGCTGCGGCGGGTTTGGCCAGCACGGCCTCGACGGCCCCCGGTCCCTCCTTCGCCACCTTCCGCCCTGCTGCCAGATCCTCGATGGTCTGGCCCTCCATGCGCCACGTGCGCCACCCCTCCATCGGTTCGGCGCCGATCTTCCGGTACTGGCTCTTCGCCAGCTCGTTCCACTCAAGGCAGGTCCACTCCAGCCGGCCACAACCCTCCTCCACGCAGACGCGTGCCACACGCCGCAGCAACGCACCCCCGATACCCCGGCAACGGTACTCCGGGACAACAAACAGGTCCTCCAGGAAGATCCCCGGCCTGCAGAGCCACGTCGAGAAACTGTGGAAGTAGAGCGCAAATCCCACGACCTGGCCGTCCATCTCCGCCAGGAACGCATGGGCGGCCGGCCGCGGACCAAAGAGTTGCTCCGCCACCTTCTCCGCCGTGGCCACGCATTTCTCCGGCGCGCGCTCGTACTCCGCCAGGAGGGCAATCAGCCGCGCCACAACCTCCTCGTCGCCCGGCACCGCCTCCCGGATCGTCAGTCCCGTCTCACCGTCGTTTGCCATCGAGTCCAAGTCCCCCGCTTTCGCCTGCCGTTTCCCGTCTTGCTCCCGGCCTGCCGGGAGGGCGAGCGTGACGACAATGCACGGCTCCCCCTCCGGCGGGGCAAGATTTCTCACCTCCCCAAGAGCGTCGGCAAAGGATGACCATCACCGCGGACCTACCTCCAGATCTGGCGGACGCACGCCTCCTTGTCCGTGTGGAGGGCCGGCCATGGCGTGTCCTTGGCCCCGCCGCAGGACCGGTCGAAGTCCCGGATGGCAGCCTCCTGCGCCTTGACCTTCCCGGCTCAGCGATCAAGGCCGCTGAGTCATGGGAGGCCTCCCTGCGCGAGGCCGTAACAGAAATCCGCATCCTTCCGGGCACCGCCGACGCCGCGGTTCTTCCATCCCTTGCATCGTTCCCCGGGCTTGCCTCGCTGTTTCTCGGCGGGGCGCCGCTCGATCCGGACGTCATCCCCGCGCTGCCGGAGCTGCCACGGCTCGCCCATCTGGACCTCTCCCGCCATGCCATCGTCCGGCAGGAGCTGGAGGCACTCGCCCGTCAGTCCGGGCTGCAGTCCCTCGCCCTCGACGGTGCCTTCCTGAAGGCGCAGGACCTTGCTGCGCTCAGGGGGCTCTCCCAACTCCGGTGCCTCTCGCTGCTGGAGGCGGAGGTGGATGGTCCGTGGCTGCAGGCCATTGCACCGCTGACCGAACTGCGCGAGATCCGCTTCCCTCTGGCCATAAGAGGCCAGGAGCTCCGGCGCCTCTCGGCCTTCCCCCGCCTTGAGGTGCTCTGGCTGCGGGATACGCTCATCGCGCCGCCCCCGGACGTGCCCTTCCGCAAGCTCGTCCCGGCGCTCCGTTTCCTTGCCCTTCCACCCGAGCAGGGCCCGGAGACCGCCTACTGCCTGGACGGCCTGCCCCGCCTCAACCACCTTCTGTTCGAGTCATCGCAGCTCGGAGCGGACGCCACCGGCACCCTCGCCGGCCTGCCTGAACTCCAAACGCTCGTGCTCGGGGCCCTTCCGGACGGCGCGGCCATCGAATCCCTCCGACGGGCGGCCCGTCTCGAGCGCCTGCAGCTAGCCCCGGCGCCGCTCAACCCGGACAGGTTCCTCCCCCTGGCCGGCATCGCAACGCTCCGATCCCTGCAAATCGGCTCCCCGCTCCTTGACGATCAGTCGGTGGGAACCCTCCGGGAGTTCAGCAGCCTCCGGCACCTTCACATTTCGGAGTCGGCCCTGACCCCCACCGGGCTCAGGAACCTCAGAATTCTCCTCCCCGAAGTCCACGTCACCCATGCCCGCCATTGGACGCCTGTGCCGGAGTTGCTGCGCGGTGCCGAGCTTTACGCCCGCCCACCCGGCCGCTACGACGCGGAGGCATGGCAGCGCCTCCCGTTGACCCCGAAGGGCTTGGCTGCGGACGCCTTCGACGAGCTGAGCTATCGCCAGACCGGAGGTGACGCCAAGACCCTGCGTGCCCTCCAGGGACCCCTCGGTGCCCAGGTCGTGGAGGTGCAGCTACGGGCGGTGCGCATCGAGCCGGAGGACGCCCTGCTCCTCTCCGCCCTCACCGGCCTGCAGACACTTGACCTGACCTCTTGTGCGCTTCCCGAGGGATTCCTCCCGGCCCTCGCGCGGCTGCCTGCCCTTAGGAAACTGGTGCTGGATTTCACGGCATTCGGCGATGCGCAGGCCCCTGTCCTGACGCGCCTCCCGGCGCTGGAGGAGCTGAGCGTCCGGGCCACACGCCTCACCGCCGCCGGTCTGGAAGTTCTGGCCCGCCGCCCGGCAACACTCGCCAGGGTGGACGTGCAGGGTTGTCCGATTGAGCCCGGGCAGGCCAAGGCCCTGCGGGAGGGCTGCCCCCGCATCGCATGGTCCGGCACGCCCTGAGGATCAGAGCATCCGCCCGCCCTTGAACTCCACCGGGTTCAGCTCCGCCTCCGCCTCCACCATGACCTTCGCGCCGAAGGGAAGAGCGGCCACCTGCACCACGGTGCGCGCCGGGGGGACGAAGTAGAAGAACTCCCGGCTCACCTTGTCCACGGCCTCATGATCCGAAAGGTCCGTCAGGTAGAAGCGAACGATGGTAATGTTGGAGAGCTGGCCCGTGCATCCCTGCATGATGGCCGTCAGGTGGTGGAACACGGCCTTCGCTTGGGACTCGATGTCATCCCCCACGAGCACGTTTTCCTCGGGCTTCAGGGGGAGTTGACCACTGATACACACATGGTTCTCCACCTTGATCGCCTGGGTGAAGTGCCCATAAGGCGTCGGTGCGTTCTCCACGAAGATGGATATCTTTTCCGACATGGCAGCCGCTCCCTTCGGTATTTTATTCCGGGTCAGGATGGTGGAGCGGCGTTCCCCGTGGCAAGCTCGGATTGCGTCAAAGCTCGAAAGTATCGCCGCGTTCAGGGAAGTGCACCTCCACCCCCAGTGCCTCGCGCAGGTAGGATGCCAAGTCCTCGCCCGCCTCCTTCTCTCCGTGGACAAGGAAGATGCGCTCCAGCATCCCACCGCTCCGGGTCTGGACGCGGAAGGCATAGTCCCGCAGCTCGTCCCGGTCGGCGTGTGCCGAGAAGCCGTTGAGGACCTTCACCTCGGCCCGCAGGGGGTGCTCCTCGCCGAAAATCCGCACCTTCGGCCGCTTCTCCACGATCCGGCGGCCCAGCGTGTGCTCCGCCTGGAAACCCACGATCAGCACGCAGTTCTTCGGGTCGTGGATCGAGTTGCGCAGGTGGTGCAGGATCCGCCCCGCTTCGCACATGCCACTGGCGGAGATGATCACCGCCGGCTCCTTCAGTTCGTTGAGCGCTTTTGACTCCTCCACGTCCCGTATGTACGTCAGAGTCTCGAACCCGAAAGGGTTGTGTTCCTTGCGCAGGAGGTCGCGCGTCTCACGGTCGAAGCACTCCGGGTGGTTGCGGAAGATCTCCGTCACGTTTGCCGAGAGCGGCGAGTCCACGTAGATCGGGATTTGCGGCAAAGCGCCCTCCCGGAACAGCAGGCTGAGCTGATAGACAAGGTCCTGTGTCCTGCCGACGCTGAAGGCCGGGATGATGATCTTCCCCCCGCGGTCCGCCACCCGCGTCACCAGGTCACGGAGTTCCTCGCGCAGCCCCTCGATGGGCTCTGTGGGGCGATTGCCGTAGGTGCACTCCATGATGAGGGTCTGCGCCTCCCCCGGAATCTCCGGGTCACGCAGGATGTCCCGCCCCGCGCGGCCAATGTCTCCGGAGAACACCAGCCGGTGCTGGGCTCCGGAAGCCTGCTCCACGTCGAGCTGCACCTGCGCGCTGCCAAGGATGTGCCCCGCCTCGATGAAACGGCCGCAGAAGCCCTCCGCGAAGCAGAACGTGCGATAGTATCCGATCTCCACGAAAAGGTCCAGGCAGGGCTCCACGTCCTCCACCGTATAGAGGGGATTCACCGGGGGCTCGTCCTTCCGCGCCCGGATCTTGTTCACGAACTGCGTGTCCTTTTCCTGAATATACGCCGAGTCCAGCAGGAGCGTCCGTGCGAGGTCCATCGTGGCATTCGTGCCGAACACGTTGCCTTCGAACCCCTGCGCCACGAAGTTTGGCAGATTGCCGCAGTGATCTATATGCGCGTGACTGAGCAGCGTGGCGTGGACATCCGCGGGCGGGCAGGGAAAGTCGCGGTTGCGCTCGAAGAATTCCGACCGGCGCCCCTGGAAAAGCCCGCAGTCCAGCGCAATACGTTTTCCTCTCGTCTCAAGCAGGTGAAAGGAGCCGGTCGTCGTGCGCGCAGCCCCCCAGAAAGTCAACTTCATGACAAGCTCCTTCCGCGAGTGGGTGTCACACTGCGCCGACCCTCACCAGTTCCCCCGGGCGATGGGCATCCGCCAGCCATACCCGAAGGCCCGGTTGGTGACCTTGAGGGTCGGGGGGGTCTGGCGCCGCTTGTACTCGTTCTTACGGATCAGGCGGAGCACCTCCTCCACCGTCTCCCGCTCGAAGCCCCGCGCGGTGATGTCCTCCGCGTCCAGGCCCTCCTCCACGTACGCACGGATGATTGGGTCGAGCACCTCATAGGGCGGGAGCGAGTCCGTGTCCTTCTGGTCCGGGCGCAGTTCGGCGGAGGGAGGCTTGGTGATGGTGGAGTCGGGGATGATCTCGCGTCCTGCAGCCCGGTTGAGGTGGCGGGACAGTTGATAGACAAGCAGCTTGGGAACGTCCCCGATGGCGGCCAGCCCGCCGCACATGTCGCCGTAAAGTGTCGCGTAGCCGACGGACAGTTCGCTCTTGTTTCCCGTGGCCAGCACCATCGCCCCTGTCGCGTTCGAAAGCGCCATCAGCGTCAACCCCCGCAGACGCGACTGGGCGTTCTCCTCCGTCACGTCGCCCGCGTTCTCCGGCAGGTGGGCGGCCAAATCATCCATCACGCGGGTGAACATGCCCTCGATCGGGATCGTGTCCAGCCGGATGCCGAGCGCCCGGGCCAACGCATAGGCGTCGCTCCGCGAGTGATCGCTGCTATAGCGCGACGGCATATAGATGCCCCGGACCCGCTCAGGGCCAAGCGCCTCCGCTGCCAGGGCCGCCACCAGCGCCGAGTCTATACCGCCGCTCAGCCCGATCAGCACCTCGCGGAAGCCGCACTTCTCCATGTAGTCCCGGATGCCGAGCACCAGCGCCTGCCGCAGCTCTTCCATTCCGGCAGGGGAGGGGGCCTCGGTGGAGGAAACCTCGATCGCGTCCGCCGTCCGCCGTAGCTCCACCGCCACCATGTCTTCCGCGAAGGAGGCGGCCCGGCCGCATGCCCGGCCCGCGGAGTCCGAAGCGAAGGAGCGGCCGTCGAAAATCACGTCGTCGTTGGCACCGCAAAGGTTCGTCATCAGGAACGGCACGCCCTGCCGGCCTGCGCCGCCGGCCAGCACGCCCTCGCGCCCCCGGGCCCGTTCCATGGCAAAGGGCGAGGCGCTCAGGTTCAGCACCACTTCCGCCCCGGCGCCGACCGTCTCCATCACCGGATTCCGTCTATACCGCCGATGCGGAAAGTAGTGCTCGTCGTTCCACGCGTCCTCGCACACCGTAATACCAAGCCGCCAGCCAAAGTGCTCCACCACGCAACAATCCCGGCCTTCGTCAAAATACCGGTCCTCGTCGAATACATCGTAGGTCGGCAGCAGCCACTTGCGGTAGACGCCACGCACCTTCCCACCGTGGCAGAAGGCCGCGCTGTTGTAAAGCCCGTTGCCCTCCTCGCTGTGCGGCTCGGCGAAACCGATCAGGGTGGCGGGTCCCTGGTGTGTCTCCCTGGCGAAGCGCTCCAGTGCCTCCACATTGCGCCGGATGAAGGGTTTCTCCAGCAGAAGGTCCTTGGCGGGATATCCGGGTATGGTCATTTCCGGCAGCAGGACAAGGCCCGCACCTGCCTCCCCGGCCCGTTGATGCGCCGCGAGCGCCTTCGCCAGGTTGCCCTCGATGTCCGAAACGCGCGTATTGATCTGTGCAAGCGCCACGCGCAGCAGGGGAGCGGGCGCCGTGTTACTCATCGTGGACAGGCTCCGCTGCCGCCGCGCCTTCCTGCATCAGCCGGAAGATCGTGTTCCGCCCCGAATCCAGAATCCAGTTGTGGTCCCCACCGTCAATCTCCTCGTAGCGGACGAAGTCGGGAAACCGGTCCCGCAGCTCCCGGCCCATGGTCACCGGAACGATCGGATCGTGCTCTCCGTGGACCACCGCCACGAACGGCGCATCGTCGCGAGCGGACAGCCGGTCCAGCACCGCCACGTTGTCGAAACGGTGCCGCCGCTTCAGCAGCACCGCGAAGGGACCCGCCTGCCGCCAGGCCATCGCCCGCATGCTGGTGAACGGAGAGACCGTGACGATGGCACGTGCGCCCGTCTCCTCGGCGAACTCCAGTGCCGCTGCCGCGCCGAGCGAGTGACCCACGGCTCCAAGCCGCTCCGAAAGCTCCCCGTCCTCGAACCCCAGCTCCTCCGTCACCAGCTCGTGCGCCCGGAGCGCCGACTCCTGGATCGTCCGGCCCATCGGAGTCCCCTCCGAGCGCCCATAGCCCGGATAATCCATCAGCACAAACGCGTGACCGTCCTCTGGAAACCGCTCGAAGTAGTCGAACAGGTCGAGCGCCACGGTGGCGTTCCCCCCGAAGAAGAACCAGACGAACTCCGGCCGTTCCAGCTCCGCATCCCGCTGCCGCAGGAGGAAGATCGTTTGCCCGCCCTCGGATGTCTCGTACTCAAGGACGGAAGCGCGCTCGTGCTGCTCCACCCGCCAGATGTCCGAGCGGCTGTACTCCCGCGGGAAATAAATCATCTGGTCCTGCAGCAGCAGGAGCAACGTGGAGAAGACGATCACAAAACCGACGATTGTTACCGTGAAAAGCAGGGCCACACGCTTCATCCGTTCCTGTCCTTACCGGCTTACGGCCATCCGGCACTCGGCCGGACCGTGCCACCAACCTCGCCTCCATGCCCCGCCGGGAGCAACGCCGAAGTCCCAGCCACCATCCGCCAGCCTTCTTTGCTCCGGGGGCATGTCGCAAGCTTCTTCCTCCGCATTTCTCACGCCACGGCGCCACGACGCCACGATTCTCGTCGCCCTGCCCTGACGTGTGGAAGGGGCACAGCCTCCTGCCCCTCCTGTTGCCACAGCAACGGACGTCACTCGCAGGCCAGACCCGGCCACATGATCAGTCACTCCGTTGCGGCGTGGCGCCGTGGCGTGAGCTTCCTTCTCCCAGCCTCTATATGCCACGGCACCTGTCACCCTTCCTCAAGGCCGTTCACGACGCGCTTGAATCCATCTTTCAAGTAGGGAGCTCCAAAATTAACCAGCAGACCCAGTTTGCAATTCAGAAGCCGGATATACGTGAGCAACTGTTTCTTGTGAACGGGCTGCAGTTCCTCCAACGATTTCAGCTCGACCACCACCTTGCCTTCGACATATAGATCGACGCGGAAACCCTCATCGAAGACCATATCCTTGTAGGTGATGGGCACGATCACCTGACGTTCCACGTGCAGGTTGTGCGCCGTAAGCCGGCGTTGAAGGACTGCTTCGTACACGCACTCGAATAGTCCTGGACCAAGCTCGCGGTGTATCTCGAATGCCTCGTCCATGACGATTCGTGCCAGCTGGTTCTCTGTCGGCACACTCCACCCCTTTCCTGGCCGTATCAACAACCATCCCGTCCGCAGCCTGCGAACTCCTCGAATCAACGGCAAGAGTGCACTTCTGCATGACCCGTACTCCTGCGGCTCTCACACCATGCCGCCACGGCGCAACCACTTCCCCAGTTCTGCCCTCACGCACCAACGGGCGCATCCCGTCATGCCTTCCCTTACGAAATCGAACCGGGTGTTCACGGCGCGCCAGGGCCGGCCATCGGGCCTGACCCCAGTATTCCTTGAACGGTTGCGTGCCCACTTCCCGGGATCAGTCCTCCGCCCGGTCCCCTTCGGCCATGAGGACCAGCTTCGGCTGGAACTCCGCAATGGGCTCCACAAGATCACTCTGTGCCGCCATGACCTTCCGCAGGGATTTATAGACCATCGGCGCCTCGTCTATACCAGCCGCCAGCAGCTCCACCCCTGCCTGCTCCAGCGCTTTGCGGAGCTGGCTGCCCGTGAACGTCCGCTTTGCCTCGCTGCGGCTCATCACCCGCCCGGCGCCGTGTGCCGCAGAACAGAGCCCCGCCTTGTTGCCCAGCCCGCGCACCAGAAAACCCGGATCGGTCATGGAGCCCGGTATATACCCGAGCACCCCTTCGCCTGCGGGTGTGGCCCCCTTGCGGTGGACGATCAGCTCCTCCCCGTTGTGCTCCTCCTTCCAGGCGAAGTTATGGTGGTTTTCCACCTGAAAGACCGGAGTCAGCCCCGCGGCCCGAAGCACGTGCCGGTGGATCAGGTCGTGATTCGCGGAGGCGTACCTGCCCGCAAGGTTCATCGCCAGCCAGTATTCCTGCCCGGCCGCCGAAGCAAGGTCCAGCCACGCCAGGTGCTTCATGTGACGTGGAAGCCGCACCTTGTCCATGGCGATCTGCGTATAGAAGCGGGCCACGTTCGCTCCGAAGCCGCGCGACCCCGAGTGGGAAAGGAAGGCAAGGTACTCGCCCGGCGGAATGCCCAGATCCGGTTTCCCGATTCGCAGGACTCCGAATTCCACGAAGTGGTTCCCCGATCCTGACGACCCGAGCTGCGACCACGCCCGCCGCTTCAGGCGGTGGAGCTCCTTCGGCAGGTCATCCCAGGCGGGGTCCTCCATGACCTCGTGGTCCCGCCGGTCCTCCTGGCGGAATTCCCCGCCGAAACCGAAGCAGGTCTCGTTGCGCATTGCCTTGGTGAGCTTGTCCCGCCACCCGGCGAGCCGTCCGCCCGGCACGTCCATGACCGACAGCTTCACCCGGCACGCAATGTCCACCCCCACGGCGTAGGGGATGACCGCGCCCCGCGTGCCCAGTACGCCCCCGATCGGAAGTCCGTAACCGACGTGTCCGTCCGGCATCTGCGCCCCCCGCACCGAGATGGGGAGCGAGCAGGCGTTCTTCATCTGTTCGAGCGTGGCACTGTCCAGGTACTCCTCGCCCCAAACGCGGTATGGCACCGGCTCGCGCGGCTGAATTTCCGGCCCCTGTGCTGATTTCCTCTTCGATTTTCTGCCCATCGTTCTTCACCCCTGTTCATCCATAGCGCACCGGGAGCTCCGGCGTAAAAGAGAAACCGGCGGGAGTGTTCGCTCCCGCCGGCGCCGTTCCGTCTGATCTGGGGGACAGACCGTGGTCAGTCCTGTTTCCGTGCGTCCTCGTAACTCCGCTGTACGGGTCCCACGTAAACCTGGCGGGGGCGGTAGATGCGCTGGCTGGGGCTGTCGTGCACTTCCTTCCAGTTGGCGATCCATCCCGGCATGCGCCCGATGGCGAACATGACGGTGAACATGTTCAGGGGGATGCCGATCGCCCGCATGACGATGCCGCTGTAGAAGTCCACGTTGGGGTAGAGCTTGCGCTCGACAAAGTAGTCGTCGGCCAGCGCCGCCTGCTCCAGCTCCTTCGCGATATCCAGCAGGGGGTCCTTGCGTCCGAGCTTCTTCAGCACGTCGTCGCAGGCCTTCTTGATGATCTTGGCGCGCGGGTCGAAGTTCTTGTACACCCGGTGGCCAAAGCCCATCAGGCGGAACTTCGAGTCCTTGTCCTTCACCTTGGCGATGACCGTTTCGATGCTGTCGCCTCGCTTGTGGATGCCTTCGAGCATCTCCAGAACTGCCTGGTTCGCTCCGCCGTGGAGCCTTCCCCAGAGCCCCGACACACCCGCCGCCACCGAAGTGAAGAGGTTCGCCTGCGAGCTGCCGACCATCCGCACTGTGGAGGTCGAGCAGTTCTGCTCGTGATCGGCATGCAGGAGGAACATCAGGTCCATGGCCCGCACCACCTCCGGGTCCAGCGTGTAGGGGTGGTTCGGCGCGTCGAACATCATGTGGAGGAAGTTCTCCGTGTAGCTCAGTCCGGGCGCGGGGTAGCTGATCGGTTCGCCGATCGAATGCTTGTAGGAGAAGGCGGCGATGGTGCGCACCTTCGCCAGGAGCTTCGCGGTCGCCTCGAGGAACTTGTGTGGCTCGTCAAGGTCGTAAAGGTGGGAGTGGAAGCACGACATGGAGTTGATCATCGCGCTCAGGACGGCCATCGGGGCGGCTTGGGGCGGGAATCCCTGAAACTGATGCTTCATGTTCTCGTGCAGCATCTCGTGTTGCTGGATCAGATCATCAAATTCCTGCCGCTCTGCCTTGTTGGGCAGGTGCCCCCAGATGATCAGGTAGGCCGCTTCCAAGAAGCTCGATTTCTCCGCAATCTCGGCTATGTCCACCCCGCGGTACCGCAGGATCCCCTTCTCTCCATCAATGAAGGTGATGTCGCTCTTGCAGGAACCCGTGTTACCGTACCCGTCGTCGTAGGTGATGTAGCCGCTTTGTGACCGCAGCTGGGAGATGTCCACTGCCTTCTCGTTCTCGGTACCAACGATGACCGGCAGCTCGTATTCCTTGCCATCCAGAATGATCTTCGCTGTTTGGGACATGCGCCTTCCTCGCTGTTTTGTGGGGAGTTATCGGCCCGCGCCGGAGCCGTTGATTCCTCTGGTCTTAAACGGGCAGTGCCAAGGGCTGCCACGTCTTCAAACTTGAGCCAGTCCGCCTTGCGAGCCACACACGGGTCAAGCAGGAGCGGATTCCGCAATGGGCTGACCGGTCGTTTTCCCGGATCGCCAAACACGGGCCGGAAGGGGCTCGACGCCGTACGCCGTATCGTGCTTTTCATGACCCAGAACCCTTCAGGTGGTTCCAACACCTTCACGGAAGACCGTTTTTGGACCTTCTTCTCGCCCTGATTCTCGCGCTCAACATCATCGTGATCGCGGATATTCTCCACAAGCTCCGGGGCAACCTTGAGCGGTTCCTATGGTGCGTGGCTGTCCTTGCTCTGCCCGTCTTTGGTGCGGGGCTCTGGTTGTATGTCCAGTATGTCGAGCCCAAGCGGCGCCGCCTTGAAAAGAAACGGCGATCCAGCCTCTCCGGCCGGCCGGACCGGCGGGATTAGCCTCCGCCATTGCCGGAGTGCCTGCCCCTCTCCTCGGGAGAAATGTGGGCGTCAATCGCCTCCAGGATGCGGGTGTTGCTCAGCTTGAAGATCGGGAACAGCTCGGCGTGCTGCCACAGCAGCATCCCGTCAATTCCGATGAGGAAATAAGCCCGGCGCACTCCCAGCAGGCCACTTGCGCCGTAGGCCTTCGCCACCTCCAGCTTCGTGTCGCTCAGCAGCCGGAAGGGAACACGGCATTCGGACGCGAAGCGCCGATGCCGCTCCGGCGGATCCGCACTGATGCCCAGAATGGCAATATTCCGGGCCTTGAAATGGTCGTAATCGTCCCGGAAGGCGCAAACCTCAGCCGTGCAGACCGGCGTGAAGTCTCCCGGGTAGAAGAACAGCAGCACGGGATTCTGGCCCCGGAAGTCCGAGAGAGCTATCTCCTCCCCGTTGTCCGCTGGCAGGGAGAAGTCGGGAGCATGGACATTTTGCATCAGAGTCTCAGGCACAGCCGCCTCCTGACGGTGTGTTTCGGGGGTGTTTCTCAGGTCCGGCACATGGGACGTCCCAACCCGGGCCTATCTTCCATGGAGCAGGAGCGGGTCCAGTTTTCCTCATCTGTCCAAAAAAACTCAGGACTGGCGTGCCAGGACGTCCTCGGCGATGAGCCGCAGGTGCTCGACCGGCTCGCTTTCCCCGAGAGAATCAAGGATCTCCGAGGCCGCCCGCGCGAACTCCCCGGCCTTCTCCAGCGAGTAATCAATCCCGTTGTAGAGCTTCACGTAGTGGTGGACGGTCTCGAAGTCCCGCCCGTTGCGTAACGTGTGGAGCAGGGCCTGACGGTCCGCCGTGTTCGCCTGCTGCAGGGTGTAGAGGAGCGGGAGCGTCTGCTTGCCTTCCTTCAGGTCGGCGCCCACCCGCTTGCCCCAGGAGCTACCTTGCGCCTCGTAGTCCAGGGCGTCGTCGGTGATCTGGAAGGCCATGCCAAAGCGCATGCCGAATTCGAACAACTGCTGGGCCCTCTCCTGCGGGGCGCCGGCCAGCACGGCTCCCAGGCCTGCCGCTGCGCTGAAAAGGCACGCGGTCTTCGCCCGGATGATCCTGTAATAGTCCGGTACGGAGAGCCACTCGCCGCGGCGCTCGATCTGATACATCTCCCCTTCGGCCATGGTTTGGGTCGTTTTGGAAAGGACGCGGACGATCTCGGGGTTCAGCACCGAGAGAGCATGGTCGAATACGGTCGCGTAGAGGTAGTCGGCAAAGAGGATCGCCACATCGTCTGCCCAGCG
>SLOM01000244.1 GCA_007132505.1 Candidatus Sumerlaeota bacterium | reverse complement strand
CGGAGCGGGTCCGGAAGCTCCGCATCGCGGCGGACACCTGCCGCGCCGAAGGAATACGCGTGGAGGAACTCGGTCCGCGCGAGGCCGCCGCGCTGCACCCCATGCTGGAGGGGGCGATCTTCGAGTCGGCCCTCCACACGCCGGAGGATGGCTGGGTGAACGTGCGGGAGCTGCTGGACGGTTACCTGGCCGAGGCACGCCGCGGAGGTGCCGTGGTCTGGACGGATGCACCACTCCAAGGCGTCCAGCGGCGTCCGCCAGCCGGCTTCGTCCTGCATACAGCCAAGGGCCGGATTGAGGCGGGAGTGCTGGTCAATGCGGCCGGAGCCTGGGCGGAGGAGGTGGCCGTGATGGCCGGAGCAGCGCCGCTCAGGCTCACGCCCCGCCGCCGGCACCTGTTCGGCACGCCTGCGCTCTCCGGCGTGAAGTACACGTGGCCCTTCGTCTGGCACGTGGGCGAGGAGGTCTATTTCCGGCCGAACGGAACGGGCCTCATGCTGTGCCCCTGCGATGAGGATCCTCACCCGCCCGGTATCCCACCGGATGTGCCGGAGGCGGAGGTGCTCCTGAGGGAAAAGCTGCGCCGGGCCGTGCCCCGGCTGGCGGACGTGCCGGTGACATCCGGCCGCGCTGGGCTCCGCATCCTCACCCCGGACGGCCGGCCGGCGGTGGGCTGGGATCCCGTCCAGGAGGACTTCTTCTGGGTGGCCGGACTCGGTGGCCACGGCGTCACGGCGAGCGGCTCCGCAGGAGAACTGGCCACGCGCCTGCTGACCGGACGGGAAGACACGTTGGCGAAAGCCCTCTCGCCAGGCCGGGGGGAGATTCAGCGGACGGAGTAGTCGGCCAAGGCATGCAGGTGTGCGTGGCCGCCGTGACGCCGCGTGAGCTCTTCGAAGCCGTTTGGTCCCGTCATGTGCGCACCTTCGGGACAATCCTGTTGCGCGTCTGTAAGCGCTTGCGGTCTGCTCCTCACACAGCAACTGGATGGACGGAGCCTTGGCTACGAATATTACAATAAAAGAGCTGGCGCAGATGGCGCAGACCTCCACGGCGACGGTCTCGCGCGTGCTCAGCAACAAACCCGGCGTGACAGAGGAAAAACGCCAGCGCATTCTGCAGATCGCCCAGCGCGTCGGCTACAGTCCCAATCGTATTGCGAAGAACCTCTCCCTGAAGAAGAGCCACGTCTTCGGGTTTATCGCCGCAGACATCCGCAACATGGCCTACGTGGAGTTCTTCCACCGCATTCAGGCGTTGGCCCGGGAGATCGGCTATCAGGTCCACATCGCCGATTCCGAGCAGGACGTGGAAAAGGAGCGGGTCAACATTGGCCTGATGCGCGAACACCGGGCCGAGGGCCTCATCGTCTTCCCCGTGCACGACTGGCACACCGGGTCCGACCTGGACCACTTCCTCCAGCTCAAACTCCAGCGGTTCCCCTTTGTGCTGGTGGGCCGGGCCGAGGGCTACGGCTTTGATTCCGTCGTGAGCGAGGAAATCCCGACCGCGATGGAGTTGACGCGCCATCTGCTCGGACTCGGGCATCGGCGCATCGGGTTCCTTGGCGCGGAGGACGACAACCGCTGCATCGCAGAGCGCGTGGAAGGCACGCGCCGGGCCCTCTCCGAAGCAGGGCTGGAGCTTCGGCCGAGCGACACCATCGCGCTGCGCGATGAATGGAAGGATGAATTCAAGGAGCTGCTGTCCCGGCGCGAACGGCCAACAGCATTCGTCTGCGTGAACGATGTCTGGGCGATGATGGCGTACCGGCCGATCAGAGAGCTGAACCTCAGCATCCCGGGGGACATTTCACTGGTCAGCTTCGGCAACAACCTCTGGTCCGAGCATCTGATCCCCGCCCTGACCACCAGCGTGGAGAGAAGCCGGGAGATCGCCGAGACCGCCATGGCGATCCTGCTCCGGCGCCTGGAGGACCCCACTGTCCCGCCGATGCAGGAGTCCGTGGGACAGGACATCCGGCTGCGCGAATCCACCGCGCCGCCGCCCGGAAATGTCAGTCCGGCGAGGGCTGGAGGAAAGCGGGTGGCAAGAAGCGGGTAGTGCCGGGGGCAGGAGGACTGCCGGTCAGTCCACCTTGCGGAAGACCAGCGTGGCGTTGTGCCCGCCGAACCCGAAGGAGTTGCTCAGGACCGCATTGACGGGCATCCGGCGCGCTCCGTCCACCGCGTAATCCAGATCACATTCCGGGTCCTTTTCCGAGTAGTTGATCGTCGGCGGGACGATGTCCTGCTCGATGGCCTTGAGGGATGCGACCGCCTCAACGCCGCCCGCGGCGCCGAGCAGGTGGCCGACGCAGGACTTGTTCGACGACATGACGAGCTTCTGCGCGTGCTCGCCGAAGACCTGTTTGACGGCGTAGGTTTCGACCTTGTCGTTCAGGGCGGTACTGGTGCCGTGTGCGTTGATGTGGGCGATTTCGCCCGGCTCGATGGCGGCGTCCTCCAGCGCCATGCGCATGGCAGCCTGGGCGCCCTGGCCGGTCTGCTCGGGGGCGGTGATGTGGAAGGCGTCGCCCGTCATGCCGTAGCCGGCAACTTCGCCGTATATACGGGCTCCGCGTGCCTTGGCGTGTTCGTACTCCTCGAGGAGGAGGATGCCGGCGCCCTCGCCCATGACGAACCCGTCGCGGTCCTTGCTGAAGGGCCGGCTTGCGGTCTCGGGCGTTTCGTTGCGCCCGCTGAGGGCCCTCATGTTCTGGAAGCCGGCGATGCCGAGCGGCGTGATCGCAGCCTCAGTGCCCCCTGCAAGCATCGCCACGGCATGGCCGCGCCGGATGATGTTGGCGGCGTCTCCGATGGCGTGGGTGGCGGTGGCGCAGGCGGTGACGACGCAGCTGTTGGGGCCCTTGAGTCCAAGGGAGATGGACACCTGTCCCGGCGCGATGTTGGGGATGAGACGGGGGATGAGCAGGGCGGAGACACGGTCCGGGCCCTTCTCGATGAGGACTTTGGCCTGCTCCTCCAGGACGTTGAGTCCACCGATGCCCGAACCGATCAGGACGCCGATGCGCTCGGGGCCGATTTCGGTGATGTCGAGTCCGGATTCCTTCAGCGCCTCGCGGGAGGCGATCAGGGCGTAGTGGACGAAGGGTTCGTTGCGGCGCGCTTCCTTGCGATCGAAATGATCGAGCGGATCGTAGTTCTTCACCTCGCAGGCGAAGCGGACCTTGTGGCGCGAGGTGTCGAACTTGGTGATGGGACCCGCACCGGACTTGCCGGCGATGAGATTCTTCCAGAACTCCTCGACGGTGTTCCCGATGGGAGTGATGGCGCCGAGGCCGGTAACCACTACGCGACGATTAGTCATGATTTACCGTTGGGGATAAGACTGAGGAGGCCCGGCGGGAAGGCCGGGCCGCCGAATGCTGCCGAGCAAATGCGGTCGGGGAGCGGCGGTGTTCAGCCGACACCCTTTTCCTGGAGGTACTTGATGGCATCGCCGACGGTGCGGAGCTGTTCGACGTCCTCGTCGGGGATTTCGATGCCAAACTTTTCCTCGAAGGCCATGACGAGCTCGACGACGTCGAGCGAGTCCGCCCCGAGGTCGTCGGTGAATGACGCCTCCTTGGTTACTTCTTCTTCATTCACGCCAAGCTGATTGACGATGCATTCCTTCACGCGGTCTTCGATGCTTGCCATTCGGGTTTCGCCTCCTGCTGGGCCTGACGTTTTCTGGGCTTCCGGCCCCCCAGGGGGCCGCGCGGGCGGGGCAGGCCGCTGGCCTGCTCTCGGGCAGGGCAGGGCCGCTGGCCCGCAGGTATCCCGCCGCCTTGGTGGCGTTCGGATATAGGGGGGGTGCGGGGAGCGGCAAGGAAAAAACCGGCCTCCGCCGGGAAAAGCCGGAGAATGGGGCTTACTCCTGCTCCCGCGGCGGGGGGGCGTGGGAGAGCGCCTGCTGCTCGATGTCCCTCTGAATGGCCGCGAAGTCCACCTCCTCCAGCGGAACGTCCGCGATGCGGAACGTCTCCCCGAGACGGGGGTGCTGGAACTCCAGCAACCCGTCGGACGTGAGGCCTTGGAAGGCCAGCACCTTGTAACGCATCAGCAGGTGCGCCAGGAAGAAGAGCTGCGCTGCCAGGGCGGGGCTTTCCTCGCTGGCGTAGAGCGCGGCGAAAAGGCGCCAGAGGGCCTCGTTGCGCTCGGCCCGGGCGAGACGGCGCTCCTGGGCGCTGGGGGCGGCAACGCGCCGGGTGACCCAGAAGCTGAAGTACCCCTGATCGGCCAGACGTGGCCAGCATTCGGGGCAGAAATCCTTCCGGATGGCTTCCTGGGCGTCCTTGACCTCCAGGATGGAGGGATGTCGGCCATCCACGTTCAGCGGCTTGTTGCACAGCAGACAGGCGTTCCCGGCGCGGCCAACGCGCAGGTAGGCGGAACGGTCGCCGGGATTGGGGGAGGGGTTGGGAGCAGTCATGGTGGGCGTTTCTCCACGGGAGCAGGAGGAGCGGGAATACTGGAATTCACTCCATCGCCACCGGCCCTACCGCGTCAAGGGGCAGGAGCGACGAGCGCGTCGCCGCGTCGGGTGTATCCCCCGACTTCGTGGGATGGTGTCCGTGACCCATTCGGCAGCGGTCCACCGAACCCTGCGAGACGTGCCCGATCCCGCAAGGCCGGGTAGAGGCGAAACAACGCACCAAAACAGCG
>SLOM01000003.1 GCA_007132505.1 Candidatus Sumerlaeota bacterium | reverse complement strand
TCTGGGCGATACATGGGAATGGGATGGCTCAGAGTGGGAGCAGGTAACTTCACTTGGTCCGGGTGGACGGGCCGGCCATACGATGACCTACGACTCCTCTCGCGGAGAAGTGCTCCTGCACGGCGGCGACGACGGCGACGACTTCCTTGAGGACACCTGGGCGTGGGACGGCGAGAGTTGGGAGCTGGCCCGAAGGGAAACGGGCGGAGCGGGTTTCCTTTTGCACGCCATGGCATATGATCCGGTCCGGGGACGAGCCGTGATCTTTGGGGTTCCGCATGACGGCACGGAAAACCAAACGTGGGAATGGGACGGCCGGGAATGGACGGAGCTGGATGCGTCGGCCCCGGAAGGACGGACGCATCAGAGCGTGGTCTTCGATGAGGCCCGCCAGGAGATGGTGCTCTTCGGCGGCAGGGACCAGGGCGGTGGTGACTTTCGCGGCGACACTTGGACCCTCCGCCGTTGGCAGGAGCGCGGGCTTGTCCCGCCCGCAAGGGACCGGCACGCGATGGCCTACCACGAAGAGCTGGAACGGACGGTCATCTTCGGCGGCAGGGAGGGCGCCTCCGGCACTTCCGAGCAAGGGGACATGTGGGAGTGGGACGGCAGGGAATGGGGCGAAGTTCCCCTCTCGTTTCCCGGACCTCCAACACCACGGCATTCTTCCGCGATGGCGTATGATGCGGCCCGCGGCCGGGTCGTCCTTTTCGGGGGTACATCGGGCAGCGATCAAACCCGCGAATGGGACGGCAGGGAATGGACCTTCATGACAACAGGCGGCCCCGAAGACCGCCGCGACCACGCCATGGCCTACGACAGGGCCCGCGAGCAGGTGGTCCTCTTTGGTGGTAACCAGGGGGGTCCCTTTCCGGACTTTGGTGACACCTGGGTGTGGGACGGTGAGGAGATCGAATGGGAGCAGGTCAGCACATCCGGACCCGGACTCCGTGTGTATCACGCCATGGCGTATGACAGGGACAATGACCGGATCGTCCTCTTCGGCGGTGTTGACGAAGGTTTCGAATATTCTGGCGATACATGGACCTGGGATGGCGAGCAGTGGGAGCAGGCAGCCACCAGCGGCCCGCCGATACGTGGCCTCCATGACATGGCTTGGGACGGCGCTAACCGGCGCATCCTGCTCTTCGGAGGGTGGAATGGGAGCGAGGAGTTGGGCGATACGTGGGCGTGGGATGGCGAGCAATGGGAGGAGCTGACCGGCACCGGCCCCTCTGCGCGCCACAGCCACGCCATGGCGTGGGACGAGGCGCGCGGACGTGTCGTCCTTCACGACGGTTCGGATGGGTCCGAAGACACGTGGACGTGGGATGGCGAGCAATGGGAGCAGGTAGGCGGCCCCGCGCCGGAGCCGCGGTGGGAGCATGCCATGGTTTGGGATGAAGCGCGCGAGCTGGCGGTGCTTTTTGGCGGCGGAACGGAGGACGAATCCGTGGCGGGGGCCTCGGACACGTGGCTATGGAACGGCTCGCAATGGTTCGAGTCCACCGCCGCCAACCCGCGCGCCCGCAGGATGCACGGCGTGAGCTACGACAGCGGGCGCGACCGAGTGGTCATGTTCGGAGGCGACACGTTTAACGAGCGACTCGGAGACACGTGGGAGTGGGACGGTTCAGGATGGCAGAGGATAGGCGGCGCAGGCGGCCCCTCCTGGAACGCCCGTTTCGGGATCGCGTACGACGCGGCACGCGAACGCACCGTCATGCACGGCGGTTCCAACAGCAGCGCCGAGCGGCAGACCTGGGAGTGGGACGGCGAACAATGGAGCTTGGCCGCCGAAACGCTGGAGCCCATGCGCCGGGACCATACGATGGCCTACGACCCCCGGCACGAGCACATCGTCCTGTTCGGTGGCCGGCACGCCAACACCGGCGACCGCATGGGGGACACTTGGGTGTGGGACGGTGAGGAGTGGGAGCAGGTCAGTACCACTGGTCCGGCGCCCCGCGTCAGAGCCTCGATGGCTTGGGACGGCACCCGCAACCGCATCGTCCTTTTCGGCGGAAGGGGTGATGGGGGCATCTTGGACGACGCTTGGGAATGGGACGGCCGCGCCTGGCGCGAGATCAGCCCACCCGGGCCCGGGGTACTTGACTACTCCGCCCTGGCATGGGACGGAGTGCGCGAGGAACTCGTTCTTTTTGCCGGAATGGGCCCGCAGGGCGAGCGCTCGGACACAACCTGGACGCTCGGCGGCCTGCCACCGATGGATATACCTTCCGGCGCGCGCGCACGCGGCGATTTCAATAATGACGGCTGCACCGATTTCGAGGACTTCTTCTTCCTGCTCGAAAACTGGGGCGAAGTGATGGACGGGGAGCCGCTCGGTTTCGACGACTTCCTCGCGCTGCTCGAAAATTGGGGAGAGGGCTGCTAGAGTCCCTTATCCTCGTATAGACGGAGTAACCTGCGGCGCTTCCTCTCAGTGGGAAGCGCCGTTTTTTCAGGAAATCTGCCAGCATTTCCTTGACCAAGCCGGAAAAATACCGCTAATCACGTCGTGAGGCCGGGAATCAGACAGGCCTGAGGACCAAGAGGTCAGGAAAAGGTCCTTCAATCCGCGGGCGGACGATCCACCGTTTGGTTGTGCCGCGGGGGATTGCGCTCTCCCGGAGCGCTCCCCTGCAGAGCGCTCAGGATTCCAGCACACCGGGACCAAGCCCGGCTGATGAAAGGAGATTTATCGTATATGTGGTATCGCAAACTTGTTCTTCTGGGGGCCGCGGCTCCCCTACTCATCTCCGGAGGCCCCAGCGAGGGGGTGGCCGGAGCAGGAGACCCTGTCTGGAGTGAAGTGGAAATCACCTCGCCGGACGCGCGGAACCGGCACACAATTGAGTATATTCCAAGTATTCAGAGCGTCATGGTGTTCGGCGGGGAGGACGGCTCGGGTTTCCCCGGTTCGCTGCTGAACGATACGTGGCTCTGGGACGGGGAAGACTGGATCGAGCAGAGTCCCGAAACGTCCCCCGGTCCCCGCTACAAGCACGCCATGGCTCACGACGAGGGCCGCAACCAGATGGTGCTTTTCGGAGGCATAACCGGCCCCGGGTCGGAGTCGAGCGAGACGTGGGAATGGAACCCCTCCACGGGGAATTGGTCCTTCAAGACAGCCTCGGGGCCTTCGCCCCGGCGCGGCCATGCAATGGCCTACCACCCGGAGGCGGACTATCCCGGGGCGATCGGGCCGGGGTTGGTGGTCCTTTTCGGGGGCCGTGCCGTTGGGGAATCGGAAGCCTTCGACGACATGTGGGTGTTCGACGGCAAGGAGTGGATCGAAGTCACCGGAAGCGGCCCACCCGGACGTTATCTTCACCAGATGGTTTACGATGAGGACCGCGAAGTGCTGGTGCTCTTCGGCGGGACCGAAATCGGTGCCAGCGAACCCTTCGGCGATACGTGGGAGTGGGACGGCGAGAGCTGGGAGCTGGTCTCCACAACCGGCCCGAGCGCGCGCTTCCGCCATTCCATGGCTTACGACACTGAGCGGCAAGTGACGATCCTGTATGGTGGGCAGCCTTCGACGGATGACACCTGGGAGTGGGACGGCAACACCTGGCAGGAGTCCACCGTTGCGGCACCCGACACGCCGTTGCTCGACGGAATGGCCTACGACCGCGAGCGCGGGCGTGCTGTCCTGTTCGGCGGGCGCACGGCGGCCGTCCGAGCCGAGACATGGGAGTACGACGGCAACCAGTGGGAGATTGTGGCCTCTGCTCCCCCGCCGCCACGCGGGCGCCCTGCCATGGCGTACGACGCCGCGCGCGGGAACGTCCTCCTCTTCGGGGGCAACGACGGGGATCAGCGGCTGAGAGACACCTGGATCTGGGACGGCCGGTTCTGGCGTCAGCGCTTCAGTCCGGAGGTCCCACCCGCCCGCGACAACGCCGCAGTGGCCTACAACGAGGAGACGGAAACGGTCATGATCTTCGGCGGCGAGGACGCAGACGGCGAGCTCGGCGACACATGGGCTTGGGACGGTGAACAGTGGAACGAACTGACTCCAACGACCGCCCCACCCGCCCGGGCGGGCGCCCGCATGGCTCCGAACGCACAAGGCTCGAATGGCTTGGGGTCGGACCCTGAGATCGTGCTCTTCGGTGGCTGGGATGGAGACCAGCAAACCGACCAGACATGGACATGGAGCCGCGGGAATTGGAGTGAAAGAGCCACTCCCGGCCCACCCGGCAGAAACACCCACGCCATGGCGTACCACGCCGCCACCAACCGGGTTGTGCTGTTTGGCGGGTTCCTGGGCGGGATCAATTTCGCATCCGACACGCATGAATGGGACGGCACGTCCTGGAGCTTCGCGGCCTCCGGCGAGCCCGCAGCCCGGGCCGACCACGACATGGTCTACGACAGCCTGCGGGAAGAGATCGTCCTGTTTGGCGGCGTGACGCTTGTGGGAATGACTGGCCAGCGACTCAACGATTGGTGGAAGTGGGACGGTGAGGAGTGGACGGAAGGCGGGCCGGGCCTCAGGCCATCGGCGCGCGGCAGCCACAGCATGGCCTATGATCCGTTCCATGGCCAGGTTGTGCTCTTCGGCGGCCACGACGGAGAGCTGCTCAACGACACATGGCTATACGGCCCACAGTACGAAATCCCCCCCGGCGCCCGTGCCGTGGGCGATTTCGAGAACACCGGATGTACGGACTTCCAGGACTTCATCTTCCTCCTCGAAAACTGGGGCGAGGAGATTGATGGCAACGTGCTGGGCTTCGACGACTTCATCACCCTCCTCGAAAACTGGGGTGAGGGCTGCTGATCAGCGGCGCCTGCTCCGGGGAGCCACGCGCACTCCGGAGCAGGCCGCTCCCGCCGGTCCTTGCAGGCTTGAGCCCTCGGCGGATGCTTCACCGTTTCGATAGGCTGGTTCTCCTTCCACTTGGCACCTGTCAGCTGGGTCACGGATACCATCCCACGACGCCGGGGATGCCCGCACGCGTGAGTCCGGCCTGCCCTTCCCCTTGCTCTCCCGGATGGGGGGGTGGTCTTTTGCGCCGTCCGCGCAACCGTCCAGACGGCCATCCCCCGCGAAGGCAAGGTTCCCACCCACCCGATGAGCGTCAGCACCCCCAAGCCCGAACGCATTCCCTCCCGCGAGGAGAATTTCTCCGAGTGGTACATTGAAACCGTCCGCAAGGCGGACCTGGCCGACTACACCGTCGTGAAGGGCTGCATGGTGATAAAGCCCTACGGGTTCGGCCTTTGGGAGAACATGCGGGACGCGCTCGACCGCCGAATCAAGGAAACGGGCCACGAGAACGCCTATTTCCCACTCCTCGTGCCGGAAAGCCTTCTGCTCAAGGAGGCGGAGCACGTGGAAGGCTTCGCCCCCGAGTGCGCCTGGGTGACCCATGGCGGCGGGAGTGAGCTGGAGGAGCGGCTGGCCATCCGCCCGACCTCCGAGGCGATCATCTGCTCGATTTACGCCAACTGGGTGAACAGCTACCGCGACCTGCCGATCCTCATCAACCAATGGGCAAACGTAATGCGCTGGGAGAAGCGCACACGGCTTTTCCTCCGAACGGCGGAGTTCCTCTGGCAGGAGGGCCACACGGTCCACCGCACCGAGGAGGAGGCTCAGGAGGAGACGCTGAAGATGCTGGAGGTCTACCGCGAGTTCCTTGAGACGGAGCTGGCGATCCCGGCTGTGGCCGGCGAGAAAACGGCCTCCGAGCGGTTCGCCGGCGCGATGCGCACCTACACCGTCGAAGCGCTCATGCAGGATGGATGGGCGCTCCAAGCCGGGACGAGTCACAACCTCGGGCAGCACTTCTCCAAGGGCTTCGGGATCAAGTTCCTCGACGAGGACAACGTGGAGAAGTTCGCCTGGCAAACGAGCTGGGGCGTCTCGACGCGGCTGGTGGGGGGCATCATCATGACCCACGGCGACGACCGGGGGCTGAGGCTGCCACCGCGCGTGGCGCCGGTCCAGGCGGTGATCGTCCCCATCTACAAGGCGGGCATCGAAGGGGAACTGAAGGAGAAGTGCGCACGCATCGCCAAGGCACTTCGGGAAAAGGGCGTGCGGGTGCGCGAGGACATGCGCGAGAACCAGCGCCCAGGCTTCAAGTTCACTGAGTGGGAAATCAAGGGGGTCCCGGTGCGCATCGAGGTGGGGCCGAAGGACCTCAAGAACGGCACGGCCTGCCTTGTCCGCCGCGATACGGGCGAGAAAGCCTTCCTGCCGGACGATGAGGCGGTGGAGCGTGTGGCGGAGCTGATGGTGGAAATCCAAAGCAACATGCTGGAGACCGCCCGCGCTTTCCGTGAGGAGAAGACCTCACGGCCCTCGAACTGGGAGGAGTTCCAGTCTCTGCTGGAGGAGAAGCGCGGCTTCCTCTCCTGTCCCTGGGACGGAACGGAAGAGACGGAGGAGGCCATCAAGGCGGCAACCAAGGCAACAATCCGCTGCATCCCCTTCGAGGGCTCGGAGGTGGATGCGGGGGAGACCGATATCTACTCGGGCAAACCGGCGGTGGCGCGGGTCCTGTACGCGCGCGCTTACTAAGGGCACCGGGCCGCCCGGGCCCAGGAGTCATCGGCAATGAATCCCGACCAGCGGCTTCCCCTGCATGACTGGCACGCCGCGCACGGCGCCCGGTTCCTGAACTGGATGGATTGGGAGCTGCCCGAGTCCTACGGGGACTTGCACGAGGAATACGTGGAGCTGCAGTCCGGCTGCGCGCTGATTGACTTCAGCCACACCATCCGCCTGCGCATCGAGGGCGACAGTGCCGCGCGCTTCCTGAACGAGGTGCTGACGCTCGACGTGACGATGATCCGGGAGAACGCCTCCGCCTTCGGGTACCTGTGCAACGAGCGCGGTGGCATCGAGGAGGGCTTCCTGGTCTACCGCGACGAGCGCTATTACCTGCTGATCGGCAGCAGCCCGCGCCGGCGTGCCGTCCTGGACCTGCTGGACGATCAACTGGAGGCCCGCAAGGACTGGGACCTTGAGCTGACCAACGTGACCGCCAGTCAGGGCGAGATCATCCTGCGGGGACCCGGTGCGAAGCCACTCCTCGGGGGGCTTTTTCTGGATCAGCCACTGCCGCTTGACCCGGGCAAGGGCTCCGTCGTGGCGCAGGCAACGAGCCGGTTGCTGGTGCTCAAGGCGCCCTACGGGCTCGGTGGAGGGTACTACCTGGTGGCCGGAATAGCGCACCTTGAGGAGACATGGGAGCGCATTTACAGGGCCGGGAAGAGCGTCCGGATGCGCCCGGTGGGTTTCACTGCCCGGGAGATGGCACGGATCGAGACGGGCCGGGCCTCCGCCGGAACCGAATGGGACGGCCGGGTGACCCCTTTCGAGGTGGGCGAGGAAAGCCGGGTGGACTTCCACAAGCCGAAGTTCCTCGGCAAGCGCGCCCTTTTGCATTCCTCGACGGATGAATTCTCCCGCCGGCTGGTGCTGATGCGCTTCGAGGAGGGATTCGAGCCCGCCCGTGGCATGGAGGTGCGCTCCGTTGGCACACCGGTAGGCCGCCTGAGCAGCACCTGCCAGAGTCCGGCATGGGGTTGCCCGGTGGCGCTTGGGTTTGTTCATTGGATGAAATCGGCACCGGGAACGATGCTGGAAGCCAGCGGCGAAGACGGGAAGGAAAGCTCTGCCGAGGTCATCAGCCCGAAGATCATGAGCGCGACGAGTTGAACTACGGAAAGGCCCCAATGGCCGGGAGAACCCGGCCCGCGAGTCCATGAATCTCCCCAACCTGCTTAGCCTGTTCCGAATTCTGGCAGTACCCATCTTCCTCGTACTGATCGTGCCGAGGGACTTCTTCACGGTGGAGACGGACCTCGCCATGGCGTGGTGCCGTGGGGCTGCAATGGTGCTGGTGATCCTCGTCACCGTGACGGACTGGCTGGACGGTTACATCGCCCGGGCTTGGAAGCTGGTCACGCCGGCGGGGAAGCTCCTGGACCCGCTGGCGGACAAGATATTCGTGACGGCGGCGCTCGTGGCACTGGTGCGGGTGGAGATGATCCCGGTCTGGGCGGCCGTGGTGGTGATCTCCCGGGAGTTCCTTGTGACGGGGCTGCGGGGAGTGGCCGTGGAGTACGGCCGGGTGATCGAGGCAGACCGGCTGGGCAAGCACAAGACCGGCTGGCAGCTGGCGCTGATCATCACGGCGATGGTCCTGCTGACCGTGCGCGACATAGCCCGGACCCACGGCGTTTGGGACACGCCGCTCCGATCGGATTATGGGGCCGACACGGTGTGGTTCGTGTTGATCTGGATACCGCTCACCGTTACAATCCTTCTGACGGTGGCCAGCGGTGCCAAGTACGTGATCGAGCATCACGATTTGCTGAGGCTGAAGTAGCGTTTTTTTCGTTGCGCCAGCGCCGGGGCAGGGATTCCATCGGGCATCTCGTGCGTCACGTCCCCCAAAGATCACCCCGTTGCAGGAGAGGCTCCATGCAAGCTGTTTCAAGAAGGGTCGCGTTCCGCTCACTGCTTGGCGGACTTGTCGTGTTGCTGACGGTCGCGCTCACCGCCCCCGCTTTCGCCACCGGCCCCCTCTACACCACGACCTACCCGAGCAAGATCACCAACAAGCTCGGCAGGGGCCTCGGGAACATCCTGTTCTGCTGGGTGGAGATCCCGCTGGAGATCAACGAGGAAATCCAGAACACAGACCCGGTCACCGGCACCGTGGTGGGCCTTGGCAAGGGCGTGTTCTACACCGGCCAGCGCCTGGTCCTCGGAACCGTGGACGTGGTGACCTTCCCGGTTGACATCTACGGCAACAACTTCCAGTCCGTCCAGCGCACCGAGTTCCCATTCATTGACGAAGTGGACTGACCCCCCTTCCCCCCTCACCCAGAGGCTTTGCCCAAGAGGCTTTCAACACTTTAGGAGGACTTCTCCCAGATGACCCGGCTTCCGAAGTTTCCAACCCTGCTGATGGCAATTCTCATGATTGGCGCGCTTGCCTGGGCGCCCGTGGCACCCCAGCAGGCATCCGCGCAGAGCGTGGCTTCCACTGAACTTGAGCGGGAAAACAGCGACATCAACAAGATGTTCCACAAGCTCGGACGCGGCGTGGTGAACGTCCTCACCGGCTGGATCGAGATTCCCAAGCAGACCGCCCGTGAGTGGGCACGCACCGACCCCTTCACCGGCACCGTCATGGGCGTCATCAAGGGCAGCGTGTTCGCCGTCGCGCGCACCTTTGTCGGCTTCTACGAGGTGATCAGCTTCCCGTTCCCCATTCCGCGGGACTACCAGCCGTTGATGGAGCCGGAATTCGTGCTGCCGACCGTCTGGGGCGAGAGCTTCCCCACCTTCAGCGACGAGTTCATGGCCACCGGCACGGACTCGACCGGCGCAGCGGTTGACTTCGGCACCACGCGCACGAGAGCCCGCACCTACTGATTCGCCCGTCCCGGGCCCGCAGCTCATCGCGGACCGGCAAGAACACAGACGAAAAGCCCCGCTTCCGTTTCCTGGAGGCGGGGCTTTCTGCGTTCACCGGCTGATCGGCGCGCGCCTACTTCGAGAGGTCGGCCTTGACGGAGGCGGCGGGACGGAAAGCGATGGTCGTCTGCGCCGGAATGTCAATCTGCTCGCCGGTGGCGGGATTGCGCCCCTTGCGGGCATCACGGTGCTTCAGCTCGAAAGTGCCGAAGTTGTTCACCTGATAGCGATGCTTCTCGTCCTCCTTGAGAGCGCGGATGATGGTCTCAAAGATGGCCTCGTAGACCGCGTTGACGTCCGTCTTGCTGACGCCTTCGACCTTCTCCGCCACGATTTCGATCAGTTCTGCCTTGGTCATGTGGGACCTCTTTCCCGGGGTTGGATTGGATTGGATTGCCGTCTGTCATGGCCCGGCGCGGGGCCGGGTTCCGTTTGCCATAACTGAGCAGTGGGAGTAGCTTCATAGCCTGATGGCTCACAAGGGGAAACCGTCGCATGGAAAAAGAGGACTTCACAATCCGGGTAACCCGGAAGGGCGAACTGGTGGTGGACCTGCGCGGTTTGCCCGCCCGGCGCGTGCAGGAGCTACTCGAACACTTGGAGGAGACGCTCGGTCCGGCACGGACCATGGTGGAGGATTCGGGGTCGGCCTCCGGTGGCGAAGAGCTGGTGCTGGAGGAGGAGACTCCCGGCACCATCGAGGACGAGGAAGAGACACGCGAGCACCCGCGCCTCCGCATCCTGCGGGACTGATCAGCCGGGAGATGCCCCCGAGGGGTAGCGTTTCATCCGCCGTCGCTTCTTCCTGAGCCGGGCCCGCCGCTCCCAGGCCAGTTCCCGGCGGTCCCAGTAGAACTCCTTGATCAGGACGCGGACGATACAGGCCACCGGCACCGCCACGATGATGCCCAGAATGCCGAAGTTCACGCCAACAGCAAAGGCCAGCAGCACCGCCAGTGGGTGAAGCTGGGCGTTCGCGCCGACGATCTTGGGCTGGAGAATGTAACTCTCAATCAGCTGGATGACGGTCATCACCGCCACGACGGATGCGAGCATGATCATCCGCTCCTGCATCCCCTCGTACTGCGCGGAGGTGAGCACGTAGAGCACGGCGGGTGTGGCTCCCACCACAGGCCCAAGATAGGGGACAATGTTGGCCACACCGGCGATGACACCTATGATCAGGGCGTATTCGCGCAGGCCGAGCAGCCAGAGGCCCACGAACGTCATGGTTCCGACAAGGAACGCCACGATCAGGATGCCCCGGATGAACCCGCCCACTGCGATGTCCACCTTGTGCAGAATATCAAACGTCCGGTCCTGATGCTTCTCGGGCACCATGACCTCCATCACATTCCGCACCCGCGAGAAGTCTATAAGCAGGTAGATGTTCACCAGGACGGCAAAGACGAAGAACATCGTGGTGCCGAAGACCCAGGTCCCAATCCAGTAGAAGAAGTAGATGGTTTGGCCAACCAGCAGGAACCCCGACGCGGCGGCGGCCCGGGCCGCCTCCCGCAGCTCGGTCGTCTGGAAGGCCTGCATGAGGAGTCCCTCAACCGTGAGGTCCCGCTCCTCCAGCCAGTTGACCCCCCACTCCCACAGGTCAATCAGCTCGGGGCTGCGCTGAACCTGCTCGCCGACGAAGCTGGCAATGCCCATGTAGGCGCTCCTGATCTGAGTGATCAGGATCGGGAGCACCATCGCGAAGAACGAGGTCAGGGCCAGCAGTCCGATCAGGTAGAGGAACAGCACCCCCCCCACCCGCGAAATCTTGAGGCGCTTCTGAACAAACGTGACGATGGGATTGAAAATGTACGCGAAGATGAACCCCACGATGAAAGGCATCAGCGTCTGGACGGCAAGCTGCACAACCGGCCAAGCGAAAGCCAGCGCGGTGAAGGCACCGCCGATGATCAGCATCACACCGATGATGTAGACGACCTGACGGAGCTTGTCGTCCAGCAGCTGGACTGGGGCGGAGGAGTCTTCCTCTTCCCCGACCGTTTTCGGCTTGCCCGGTTCTTGAGGTTTGTCTTTCTCAGCCATCGTCTATCCGTCGGTCAGCCTCGCGTACTTCCACAAGAGGAGAACAATGGAACTCCCGGCTCAGTAGAGCGTCTGCTTGTGAGGGGCAAGCCGCTCAAGGAGCAGGTTGGGGTCCTCCACCGGAATGGCGTGGCCGACCGTGAAGCCGAACCGGTTCAGGATGACCATGTAAGGGAACCGGCGCACATGGTAGCTGTGGGCGAACGGCCGGTTCTGGCGGTAGTCAATCCGGTAGAGTTCAAATTCGTTCAGAAGCCAATTGCTGACCTCCTCTGAGGCCAGAACCTCTTCAAACCGGCGGGCCCGATGGGTGTCGCCACTGAAGAGGATGAGCACGGCCGTGCGGCGTTCCCGCGCAGCGGCGATCGCGTCCTCCAGCGTGTCGTGCCAGGGCAGCAGGGGCTCCGCCTCCGCCTCCAGCTCTTCCTCCCAGGCTTCCGCCTCCTCGGCATCCTGCCCGGCAGGATAGTTGTCCCAGTCCATCTCTTCCGTGGTGAGGCCGGCGTGGCCGGTGTCCCGCGCGGCAGCAGGTTCAGCCTCTTGATCCTCCCCATTGGCCGCAAGGCCGGGCGTGGTGCCTTGCCAAGCCAGGAGGGCAAGGGCGGCAAGCAGGACGATGGGTTGCAGCACGGTTTTCTTCATGGTCGGATTCTCCGGCGTGCAGAAGATGACTTCCCTCGCGCTTCTGCGTGTGGGATATTCCAGACTGTGGGCGCTTGGGCAAGGAATTTGCGCCCCAGCCTGCCGTAAGCATGCACTCCCGCTGCGAGGACAGAATGAGAAAACCCCATCTGCTTGACTCCATTATCGTTGGAGGAGGACCCGCGGGGCTCGCCGTGGCTCACACTTTCCAGCAGGCAGGTCTTTCGTGCCGCGTGCTGGAGCAGGGGGCCTTGGCTTGGCACATTGCCCAGTACCCGACCTTCATGCGGTTCTTCTCCACGAACCAGAACCTCGAGATCGCCGGTTTCCCCCTCGGCAACACGGAGGAGAAGCCGTCGCGGCAGGAATACCTGCTCTACCTGACCAACTTCGTGCGGTATCACCGGCTGCCGGTGGAAACACACTCCCCAGTGACGGAAGTCCGGAGAGAGGAGGACGGGACGTTCACGGTGACGGTTGAGCGCGAAGGCCGTCCGCCAGAGCGCCGCCGGGCCCGCACGGTCGTGGTAGCCGTCGGTGCCTGGGATGCGCCGCGCAAGCTGGACGTGCCCGGGGCGGATCTACCCAAGGTGCGTTATCGCTACACCGAGGCGCACGAATACGTGGGCAAGCGGGTGCTGGTGGTTGGCGGGCGGAACTCGGCCGTTGAGACGGCGCTGATCCTCTGGCGTGCAGGCGCGGAGGTGTCGCTCAGCTATCGCCGCACGGAATTTTCCGGCAGGGGGCTCAAGTACTGGCTCCGGCCCGACATCGAGAACCGCATCGCGAACAGGGAAATCCGCGGCTTCCTTGGCTCCCACGTACGCCGGATCGGCTGGGAAGAGGTGGAGCTTGAGCTGGAGGATGGCCGGCGCGAGATCATCGAGAACGACTTCGTCCTGCCGATGCTGGGCTACGACCCGCCGGTGGGCTTTCTCCGTTCACTCGGGATTGAGCTGGAGGAGGAGACGAACCGTCCGGTCCACGACCCGGAGACGCTGGAGAGCAACGTCGCGGGCCTTTTCGTCGCCGGTGTGATCACCTACGGCAACGTGAGCGGGCACGTCTTCATCGAGAACTCCCGGCACCATGGAGAGCTGATTCTGCCGCGCTTGCGCAGGATTCTGGCCGAGGCCAAGACACAGCCGGCCCGATCCGGCTGACTCCCACGGCAAGAAAGCCCTTTCGCGCCAATCGCACCACGGAGCCCTTCCCGCCGCAAAGTGGGGTGGACGGGAGGGGGTGGTTGCCCCTAAGCTGCTTGTCACCTTTGAAAAGGAGTCCAACCCGCATGTACACAGTCGCAATTCTGGGAGCATCCGGCGCCGTCGGCCAGGAGCTGATCAAGGTGTTGGAGGAGCGCGATTTCCCCGTGGGTGAGCTGCGTTTGCTGGCCTCTCCGCGTTCCGCCGGACGGAAGATTCCCTTCCGCGGGCAGGAGATCACCGTGCAGGTGGTCTGCCCGGAGGCGTTTGAGGGCGTGGACATCGGCCTGTTCAGCGCGGGCGGTTCGGTATCCGCCGAGTGGGCCCCCGTGGCCGCGAAGGCGGGAGCCATCGTGGTGGACAACACCAGCCAGTTCCGCATGGACGAGGATGTGCCCCTGATCGTGCCGGAGGTGAACGGCGACGTGCTGCATGAACGCCCTCCCCGCGGCATCATCGCCAACCCGAACTGCTCCACGATCCAGATGGTGCACGCGCTCGATCCGCTGCACCGTCGCTACGGGCTGAAGCGCGTCGTGGTGGCCACGTACCAGTCCGTAAGTGGCAAGGGCACGAAGGCCATGACGGAGCTGACCGAGCAGTCCCGCAAGCTGCTCGCTGGCGAGAAGGACATCGTCTGCGAGGAATTCCCCCACCAGATCGCCTTCAACATGCTGCCCCACATAGACAAGTTCACCGACAGCGGCTACACGAAGGAAGAGCTGAAGATGGTGAACGAGACGAAGAAGATTCTGCGCTCGGACAGCATACGGGTCTCCGCCACCTGCGTCCGCGTCCCCGTCTATCGCGGCCACAGCGAGGCGGTGAACGCAGAGTTCGAGAAGCCAGTGGACATCGGAGAGGTGAAGCGCCTGCTCTCCCAGACACCGAACGTGGTGGTGCAGGACGACCCGGAGAACAACGTCTATCCGCTGGCAACGGAGGCGGATGGCCGCGACGAGACCTTCGTCGGCCGCATCCGCAAGGACATCAGCAACCCGGACGGAACAGGTCTGGATATGTGGGTCGTGTCCGACAACCTGCGCAAGGGCGCCGCGCTCAACGCCGTGCAGGTGGCGGAGGTGCTCGTCAAAAACAAGGTCGTCACTCCCCGCTCTGCAAAGACGTGACCCCTCCTTTCGATCCCGAGGCGGGACCGTTCCTCAACGCCCACTGCCACCTTGAGCTGGGCCATCTCCGGGGAGCGATCACGCCGGGGCTCGACTTCGTTTCCTGGCTCGAACGCCTCGTCCAATTCAAGAAAGAGTCCTCCCTTGCCGCCTCCACGGAGGGTGCAAGGGAGGGCATCTCCCTCCTGCGCGCCACCGGGACGGATGCAATCTGCGACGTCGTCTCCATGTACACCTCCGTGGAACCACTCCGCGAGGCGTCGCGCGAGGGGATGAAGACCCTGGCCTTCCGCGAGATCCTCACCCCGCATCCGCTCCTTGCGGATGAGGCCGTCGAGACTGCGATCCTCCAGGAAACGGCTGGAGTTCCCTGGGGCCTTTCCCCCCACGCACCCCACACAACGTCTGCGCCGCTTCTGCGCCGTGCCGCCCGGGAAGCGCGGGAGGCCGGCAGATGGCTCTGCATCCATGCAGCAGAGACCGGGGAGGAGGTGGAAGTCATGATGGCGGGAACGGGGCCGCTTCGGGAGTTCGGGGCGGAGTTCTACCCCGCGGATTGGTCTCCGCCCGGCATGCGCCCCATTGAGTATCTTCACGAATGCGGATGCCTCGGGCCGCGGACGCTGCTCGCGCACGTGAACCATGCGGCGGATCACGAGGTGGAACTGATCCGCAGGACGGGTACTTCCGTGGTGGTCTGTCCGGGAGCGCATTGCTGGTTCGGGCGTGGGGAATTCCCGCTGCGCCGGCTTCTCGATGCGGGGGTCCGGGTGTATCTCGGGACGGACTCGCTTGCGTCCAACTGGGACCTGGACATGCGGAAGGAAGTGCGTCTGGCCGCGGAGCTGACCCCGGGCGTGGATCCGGCAAGGATTGCGGCTCTGGCGGATGCGCGCCGCGCCGGGGACTTTATTTCTGTATAGACAAAGACGAGGTTCCGTCCGGCACGAACCGGCGCCGGGTCAGTCCCAGCTCATCTCCGCCGAGTCGAGCCAGATGGTCACCGGGCCGTCGTTGAGCAGCGACACCTCCATGAAGGCTCCGAAACGCCCCTCCCCCACCGGACCGTCGAAGTTGGCGCGGGTGAACTGGACGAAGCGGTTGAAGAGCGCCTCCGCCTCGGCTGGCGGCATGGCGTTCGTGTAGGAGGGGCGCCGGCCCTTTCGCGCGTCCGCATAGAGCGTGAATTGCGAGACAAGGAGCAGCCCGCCGCCCACCTCCAGCAGCGAACGATTCATCTTCCCGGCCTCGTCGCTGAAGATGCGGAGGTTCACGAGCTTGTCCAGAGCCGGGCGGAAGAACGCCTCGGAATCCGCCTGACAGAGCCCCACGAAAACAAGGAGCCCCTGCCCGATGGCGCCTGTGGTTTCTCCCTCCACGACAACAGAGGCATGGCGCACGCGTTGGATCAGAAGTCTCATGAGGTGGACTCGAGTTCCTTTTCGAGATATTCCTCCGGGTTCAGCTCAACGGTCTCCCAGCGGCCCGTGACGAGCCAGTTGGCCGCGGTCTTGATGTCCTCCAGGATCAGGTAGAAGCAGGGCAACAGCAGCAAGGTGACCGCGGTGGCAAGCGCGAGGCCAAAGGACATGGAGATGGCGGTCGGGATGAGGAACTGGGCCTGGAAACTGGTCTCCATCATGATCGGTATGAGCCCGGCGACGGTCGTGACGGAGGTGAGCATGATGGGACGGAAGCGGCGCTTGCAGGCTTTGACGGTGACCTCGAACAGGTTTTCGTGCCGCTCGCGGCGAGCCTTGTTGACGAAGGTCATCAGAATGAGCGAACCGTTCACCACGACGCCGGAGAGGCCAACCATCCCGAGCAGGGAGGAGAAAGTGAGAGGCATCATCTCCCGGCCGGGAATCAGGCCGAAGAGAAGGTGTCCGAGTGCGGCCCCAACCAGCGCAAAAGGGATGGCCGTCATCACGAGGATCGGCTGGATGTAGCTCTTGAAGAGAACAGCCAGGATGCAATAGATGACGACCAGAGCGATCGGAAATCCGTAGGCAAGCGATCCGACGCCCTCGGCGGTGTCCAGGTGCGCGCCTTCAAAGGATATTTCCACGCCGGGGAAGCGCGTCCCGATGTCCGCGAATTTTTCGATCAACGCATTGGTGATCTGGGCGGTGTTCCCCACGGCATAATCAACGTCCGCGAACACGGATATGGTGCGCCTTCC
>SLOM01000237.1 GCA_007132505.1 Candidatus Sumerlaeota bacterium | reverse complement strand
CTCCTCGAAGGTCGTCGTGCCGCAACGCTCAAGGAACCGAAAGTTGTCCACGCGCGTACCCGCTGCAGCACCTGACAAAGCGCCGCCAGGGATCGCCACCCACCTAAACACGAAGTGCGGGCTAAGGATGTGCTCCTCGGGGAACGGCCTTGTGATGCCGTGCTCCTTCGCCTCCTGCCAGCCTTTCATGTAGTACACCACCGACCAGGAAGCGCAGGAGCCATACCTCTGGTTCCCCACCGGCGGCAGGTGCTCCAGGTTAATTACCCGCGAGGGGAGATCCTTGAGTTCCTTCTCCGGGAAGGTAACCCAGTGCGCGTTCTCCTCGAGCCACGCCTTATCCTCCGGCGTGGGCGGCAGGAGGCCCGTTGGATGAGGTGGCTGGTCTGTTTCTGCCCATCCCGCCCCCACGAGAGATACGACCAACAGGGCCGGCAGAAGGCGGCTCGTGAATGAAAACACGGCGAAACACTTTCCGGAGAACAAACCTGATGGAGTCACAGGCAGAATAAACCACACCACCCCCCCGCCATCCCTTCGGGCGGGCCTTCACCGGCCGGCTGTCAGAGCCGTGCCAGCGCCTGTATGTTTTCTGATACCATTGGCATTGATGACCTATTGGCCGTCAAGCAAAAACCAAGGGTTTTCCTGATGCCGTATCGGGGTTCTTCGCTTCCGGCCATTGACGCCCCGTGGCGCAATGACCTGATGCCACCGATGGCTATCTGCCGATCTCTGTTTGGCTCTCCGGGGGTACTCCAAGCCCGAGCACGATCCGGTTGATGAAGGAGAAATAGGAGGCAACGAGGACGATCTCAAGGATGCCGCGATCGGTGAAGCCGGCACTTCGTACTTCGGCGATGTCACTTTCAGCCACGGCGTGGGGGGTCTGAGAAAGCTTGGTGGCCAAGTCGAGCATCGCGCGTTGCCGGGGGTTCAGCCTGAGTTCTAGTGACTGGGCAGAGACAAGTGGGGACTCTTCTCCCCTGCGGCGGCTTTCAGCGAGCAAGGCAGCCCGGTGGTGCTGGGCGCAGTAGTCGCAGCAGTTTTCGAGGGAAACGATGACGGCGATGAGTTCCACGTCCACGCGGGATAGCTCTCCGGAGTCGTTGTGGATGAGCGTGCGGCAGAGCTCCGTGGTTGCCCGCATCGCCGAGGGGAACAGGCTCAGGATGCGATGCGCGTTGGGAACTTGCCCGTGTTCCGTGCGGAGGTCCTTGTATAGACTGGCCAGCTCTCCCTTTGCCTCGGCATCTGCGACCATCTTGATCCAAGGCATCGTGCGTTCCTCGGGGGAATGCTGTTGGCAGGCGCGTGGGTCAGGGCGTTGAGTCCAGGGAAACATGTCGCACCGTGAGAAGGATGTCTTTGGTCAGGCGGGATAGGGTTCCGTGATGGAATCGGCGTGAGGAGGTATGGCAGCCGGGAAACACAAGGTGTGTTCTGCCGAGGCAGCGCAGTTTTCGGGAGAAATCCAGGTCTTCGAAAATCGGGACTTCTGGGAAACCATTTACGCGTTGGAAGGCGTCCCTTCTGGCCCAGATGGCCTGGTCGCCGAAGTACCAGCCGAGATATCTGGCGCGCAGGTTTCCGATCTGGCAGCTCATCCGGAGCAACGGTGAGGCCGGCCGGAATCTCCGCTGAAACCCCCCGCCAACGATTCGGTGGTCCAGCGCGGCGCGGCGGAGTTCATCAAGGGCTCCCGCTTCGAAGATCGTATCCGCATGCAGAAAGACGAGCAGGTCGCCAGTGGCCACTCTGGCAGCTGCATTCATCTGCCGGGCACGTTGCGGAGGCGCCACGTGGAGCACTTGGTGCCCAAATCCGGCTGCCACCTCCTCCGCCTCATCCTTGCTGCCAGCATTGGCGATTAGGACCTGGTCCGCACCCTCCCGATGGCAGGAGCGAAGGACCGCAGGGAGTATTGCAGCTTCGTTCAGGATTGGGATGACGACAGAGATAATTGGGGGACCCACAGGCAATCCAGTCCGTATCAGGATGTGCTCAGGCTGGACAGGGGGCGGCGCCGAGGCTGTGAATGATTTACCTCACCCGTGTACGGTCATTTTCCTCAAGCCACCGGTGTCCCGCAGATAAATCCAGCCCTTTTCTGTGTCTATGAGGCCCTTCTTGCGGAATTTGGAGAAGAGGATGGTTACCATCTCGCGCGAGGTGCCGATGAGCTTGGCCAGGTCGGCATGGGTAAGGGCGAGTGTCAGCTTGCGGCGGCCGTCTGGCTCCTCCCGTCCGACTTGTTCGTCCAGATCGAGGAGCGCGAGAGCGAGGCGCTCATCCGCCTGTCGCATCATCATTTCGGCCAGGCGAACTTGCAGGCGGTTGATTCGCAGGAGAGAAAACTTGGTCAGGCGGAAGGCAAGGTTCGGGTACTTCTGGAGCATGTGCTCGAACTTCTGACGGCTGATGCGGCAGACACAAGCCTCGCTTACGGTGCGGCAACGCTCGCCAAAAGTGAGGTCGTTGGGGTCAAGGCTGCCGAAGACGTCGCCCGGGCCCAGAAGAATCACGACGGCCTCGCGTCCGTCCTCGTCGGAATAGGTGAGCTGGACATAGCCTCTCTTGACGACGAAGAGGGAAGGCTCCCCCTCTGGAGGAGGGGGAAGGATCTTGTTCTTCGCAACTTCGTACATCTGAACGGTGGATCGGATCGCCTCGTATTCCTCGGGGGAGAGCGCATGGAACAGAGGGCAGTTCTTGATGTGCCAGAGCTTGTCGTGGATGGGAGGAAAGTCCACGGTCTGATGCCTCTCGTCGTAAATTATTCACAGCCCGCGTGGCCGGCGATGCGAAACGTCGGCCAATATGCACGGTTCAGAGCGCCGTTGCAATGCCATCCTTGAACGAAGAGTGGGCGAAATCATGGGAACAAAGTACGATTACGATCTGGCGGTGCTGGGGGCAGGCTCGGGTGGTCTGATGGCTGCCGTGGGAGCCACGAAACTAGGGCTTTCCGTGGTGCTCATCAACGGTGGAAGGATCGGGGGTGACTGCTTGAACTACGGTTGCGTGCCGAGCAAGTCGCTCCTCCGCGTCGCGCGGCTGGCGCGTGCGGCGCGCAAGTCAGCCGAATATGGCGTCACCACAGGTGATGTGCAGGTGGACTATGAAGCAGTGAAAGCCCGGGTTGAGTCGGTGCAGGCCGGCATCCGGCAGCATGAGGACGCCCCATTTCTGCGGAACATGGGCATGGACGTGGTCGAGGAGTATGCGGAGTTCGCCGATCCGCACACCGTCGTGGCCGGGAATCAGCATTTTACCGCGAGGCTGATCCTGATCGCGACCGGCTCCCGGGCAGCGGTCCCGCCCATTCCCGGACTTGAGGAGGCCGGCTTTGTCACCAACGAGCAGATTTTCGATCTGCCGGAGCTTCCGCGTCATCTGGCGGTCATTGGCGGCGGGCCGATCGGCATTGAGATGGGCTGGGCGCACCGCCAGCTCGGCAGCGAGGTGACCGTGCTGGAGGGCGGGCCACAGATCCTCGGCAAGGACGACCCGGAAATGTCCGCAATCGTGCGCCAGTCCATGGAAGAGGACGGTGTCGGTTTCCTGACCTCCGTCAACGTGTCGCGAATCGAGAAGGGTGCGGACGGCACAAAACGGATCGTGTACGAGAAGGACGGCGAAGAGGAGACCGCCGAGGCGGACCAGCTTCTCGTGGCTGCCGGCCGCGCACCAAACGTGGACAAGCTCAGGCTGGAGAATGCCGGCGTGGAGTACGACAAGCGCAAGGGAGTGAAAGTGGATGCAGGCCAACGCACCAACGTGGGTCACATTTACGCTGTTGGGGACGCCACGGGCGGCCTGATGTTCACCCACGCCGCTGGACTCGAGGCGGGAACGTTTATCCGGAGGGCGATCTTCCACCTCCCCGCGAAGACGAGCTACAAGGCATTCCCTTGGTGTACCTACACGGACCCGGAATCCGCCAGCACGGGGCTCAATGAGCCGGAGGCGAAGAAGCAGGGCATTCCGTACGTGGTTGCCCGGGCCCGCTTTTCCGGCAACGACCGGGCATTGGCGGAGGGGACCCCGGAGGGTCTCGTGAAGGTCCTGTTGGAGCCGCCCCGCCTCCTCGGCCTTAGGGGCGGGAAGATCATCGGCGCGCAGATAGTCGGTCCCCACGCGGGAGAACTGATCCATGAGTTCGTGGTCGCGATCAACTCCGGGCTGACAGCAACACAGCTCACCGGGATGACCCATGCCTACCCGACATTGGCGGAGGCAAACAAGCGGGCGATCTCCAACTATCTTGGGGAGAAGCTCTTTACGGCTGGCACGCGCCGGTGGTTGAAGCGCCTGTTTGGCTTCGCCGGAACCGAGCCCCCCGAGGGGGAACTGGAGGTGAAACATGGCTGAGCCGGAACGCACAGAAGCGATGAGACACAATGCACGCCGTACGAAGGTGTGGATCGGGATGCTCGTTTTGACCGGGTTGCTGGTGCTTGCCTTCGTCCTTCCGGTGAGGGAGTGGGCCGTTGGCACCATGGCCTGGGTTGAAGGCCTGGGCTTCGCCGGTTATTGGGTGTTCTTCTTCATCTACGTGCTGTTTACTGTCCTGTTCCTGCCGGGGTTCATTCTGACGGTTGGAGGCGGGGCGGTGTTCGGTGTGGGCCTGGGCTTCCTGCTGGTTTCCCTTGCGAGCACGACGGGAGCGTGCCTGGCCTTCCTCCTTGGCAGATTCTTCGCCCGGGATATGGTCGAGTCCAAGGTTTCCGGCAATCGGCGCTTTGGCGCGATAGACCGGGCTGTGGGCGAACGGGGGTGGAAGATCGTCTTCCTCACGCGCCTTAGCCCTGTCTTTCCCTTCAACCTGATCAACTACGCCTACGGACTGACGAAGGTGCCGTTCTGGCACTTTGCACTCGCTTCGTGGGTTGGCATGATGCCGGGAACGCTGCTGTATGTCTATATCGGCTCCCTTTCAAGTGATGTGGCGATGGCCGCCATGGGGGAAGGCGGGCAAGCTGGTGCCGGGAGGTGGGCCCTGAACATTGTGGGACTTCTGGCCACTGTTGCCGTCACGGTCTACGTGACCAGGGTGGCGCGCCGCGCGCTGAATGAGGCCGTGCCGGAGGAAGACCTGGAGAAGGACACCCCCGGCGTGGAAGCGCTCGGGGAATCCTGAGGATGACGCTCTTTCAGAAGCTTCCAACCGAAACTGGCTCGGGCCCGCACCTTCTGGAAGCCCCCCTCAGGCGCGCCGCCCGGCAGAGCTTCCGGGCTGTCCAGCCCTTCGTTCTTGGCCCCCGCGTGCTTGACGTCGGCTCCGCGGAAGGGTGGATTGGCGAGCTTGTCAGCCGGCAGATGCACCATGACGTGCAGCTCCTCGACGTGGTGGACATGAACCGCACCGAGCTCCCGCATCGTCTGTACGACGGAAATTCCATCCCCTTTCCGGACGGCGCCTTCGACACGACACTGGTCATGCTGACTCTGCATCACTGCACGGACCCGGAGGCCGTGCTCCGGGAGGCCATTCGCGTGACGCGCTCGCGCCTGATCATCACAGAGTCAACCTACCGGACCACGCCAGGGCGCTGGATGCTTTGGCTCATGGACAGCGTGGTAAACGCCTGCCGGAGCCGCTGCCTGATGCCGGAGGCGCTGCATTTCCGGCGGGTGACGGAATGGCGTGCGGTTTTCCGCGAAGCGGGACTCCATCTGCGGGCACAGCGACACCTTTCGCGGGGCCTGCACCGCCACGTGGTGTTCGTCCTTGATTTGCATGAGGAAGACGCGCGCTGAGGAAGTAGCCAGAGCTTGCGCTCTCCCCCGCCGTGGTGTCGCGGTCACTGTGGAAAGGCCTTATCGTTGGAGTGCTTCTGATCGCCATCAACCGCGGCGATGCGCTCCTGGGGCTCCCATGTGGATGCCGCCCGCGTGACACAGATGGCGCTGACGTATCTGGTGCCCCATGTGGCCGCCACATAGGCGGTGGTTGCTGCCACTGATGCCGGGTAAATCCTTCACAGAGGCATCCGGCCCTGTCTGCTCCGCTGCTCTCACCTGCCCCCGGGAGGCAGGACCTCCCGTCCCGGCGGATCAAAGTGCCAAAACAGAGGAGATTCATCAAATGCGCTTCTTGACAACCTCATCCGCCCTGTTCGCAGGAGCAATGTTTACGGTTCAGATGCACGCCACGGAGGGCCCCGCCTTCTGTTGCTGCAGTGATGCCAAGCCGGATTCGCGAAACGTGGTGCACCCCACGGCCGAGGAGACTTCTCCGCTGCCGGAAGGCTCGCCGATTCCCGAGCTCGAGCATCTTCGCAACCCGGAAGGGGAAACCGTTGAACTCGCCGATCTTGCAAATGATGGCTCACTCGTCCTCGTATTTTACAGGGGTGGCTGGTGCCCGTTCTGCAACGTGCACCTCGGGGAGCTTGCGCAGGCACAGCCGCAACTGAAGGAGGCTGGTGTTTCCGTTGTGGGAGTCTCACCCGACTCACCGGAGACATTGGCAGCGTACGGCGAAGAGCACGATCTGCCCTATCTGCTTCTCTCGGACAATCGCCATGAGGCGATGAAGGCCTTCGGGATCGCCTTCGCGGTGGATGCGGAGACGAACGAAATGCTTATCGGGCATGGGATGGACCTCTCGGCGGCCTCCGGCAACCCCGAGCTCGTCCTGCCGGTGCCATCCGTATTCGTTATCAACACCGAGGGGATCGTGACCTTTGCACACGCCAATCCGGACTATCGGGAGCGTCTGAGCGGCGAGGAAGTGTTGGAGGCGGCGGATGTCCCGTTGAATGAATGACACCCTTTGCCGCCCATGCATGAGGGCGACGGGGCCGGAAAAGACTGTCCGATCCAAGGCCGAATCAGATTTAAGGAGAGACATGCCATGATATTGTCGAAAACAGGACCCTGGGCAAACGGCTTCACGTTGATTGAGTTGCTCATCGTGGTGGCCATCATTGCCATTCTCGCGGCGATTGCCGTGCCGAACTTCCTTGAAGCACAGACCCGGTCAAAGGTTGCGCGCGTCAAGAGTGACATGCGAACGACAGGGCTGGGCATCGAGATGTACCGTGTGGACAACAATGACTATCCTCCCGGTTTCGGCCTCACCGTGAGTCCCGATGACCGCTGGCTGTTTGGATTGTGGCTGCTATCCACGCCGGTGGCGTATGTGTCCAGCGCGAACTTCCAGGACCCGATGCACCCCCGGAGCGTGGGAGGCGGTCAAGAGCATGCCACCCAGTCCACGGTACAGTATAACGCCCATCACAACGACGAGGCGACCGGCCGAAGCGGCGTCATAATGTCCGCCTTTCTTCGTTTCACAGGCCGTGCACCGCAGGGCACCTCCGTGCAGCCGTTCGGTGCCGGAGGATATCGCATGACGCCCGGCGTGAAGACCCACTGGTGGACGCTTTTCAGTAATGGCCCCGACGGGCTGAGTGGGTTTGCGGGCACCTATCCCGGGGACGACCTGGAGATCCGGTTCGTACAGTCAGACGATGACCTCGGGCAGTTCCTTGACTTCGTGTACGACCCCACCAACGGAACCGTCAGCCAGGGCAATATCTTCCGCGCCGGGGGCGACAACCTGAATGCGGCCGGTCGCTTTATCACCCAGGGTGACAGGTAGATTGCGATCCCTGCGCGGAGCAGCGCTCATCCCCCGAGGCATTGAGTAGCCATGCAGGCGATCCTTGCCATCCCGGCGTTCGTGGCCGTGCTCTGGCTCCTATCGGAAAACCGCCGCCGAGTGGATTGGCGCTTGGTGGCGAGCGGGATCGCTCTCCAGATACTCTTTGGGCTCCTGCTCCTTCGTACTGCTCCGGGAGAGGCTGCCATGCGCGGTCTGAACCATTCTTTTGCAGCCTTGGGCAGCCATGCCAACGAAGGGGCACGAACCTTCTTCGGCAATCTGGTGGACATGACTGTGCCCGTGACGCCGGCAGGGGAATCCCCTGCCGACGACACCGCGTTGGTGGCCCATACGGGTGCGCTTGTCGCCTTCTCGCTCATGCCGGTCATCATATTCATCTTCTCTCTGACGGCGGTGCTCTACCATCTGGGCATCCTTGCGTGGATTGTGCGCGTGACCGGGCGCTTCATGCAGCGCGCAATGCGCCTGACGGGGGCGGAGTCCCTGTGCATGGCGGGAAACATATTCCTTGGTCCGATCCAGGCCCCGGCCCTTGTTCGGCCGTACATGGCCAAGATGACCCGGGCCCAGCTGATGACCGTGCTTACCGGAGGCTTGGCGACAGTGGACGCGGGTGCCGTCGCCCTTTACGCCTTCACCATCCGGGAGGTGGTGCCGGATGCCGCGGGACATCTTCTGGTCGCGGCCGCCATGTCGGCCCCTGCCGCCTTCGTGTGCGCACGGCTGCTGGTGCCCGAAACCGGGGACGTCAGCGGTGCAGCCGGGGCGGAGGTGTTCGCGGAAAAGCAGGATGCCAACGTGATAGACGCGGCCTCCCGCGGGGCGGCGGAGGGTGCAAGGCTCGTCATAGCGATCATTGCCATCGTGATCGCCTTCCGCGCCTTCATTTCCCTGCTCAATGCGCTGCTCGGCTGGGGCGGGGCGGGCTTCCTGCCTGAGGGATCAACGCTCAGCCTTGAGTCGATCCTGGGTTTCCTGCTCTGGCCCGTAGCGTGGATCATGGGAGCCACGCCGGCCGAAAGCGGGATTATCGGCAACCTGATTGGCCTGAAGACAATCACGAGTGAGTTCATCGCGTACCTCGAACTGTCGGAGGCTTCCGTGTACGAAGAACTCTCGCCACGCGGAAGGCTCATCGCTGTCTATTCGCTGGCGGGTTTCACAAACCTCGGGACCATCGGAATCATGCTTGGCGGAATCGGTGCACTTGTCCCGGAGCGGCGTGGGGAGATTGCTGGGCTTTCCTTGAAAGCCCTTCTTGCCGGGAGCATTGCCTGCTTCATGACTGTCTCGGTGGTGGTTCTGCTCATATGAGGATGGGTGTCCCGCAGTGGGGAACTCCAAACATGCAAGGGGATATGCAAATGCGAGCTTTTCGAATGACAACCGGCCTGCTGGCCACATTACTGACCGGGACCGCCACCTTCGGCGGCGCCGGTCAATCCGCAGAGGAGGTCCTTTCAAGGGTCTCTGATCACTCATTCCATCCGCTCGACGAGACTCGCTTCACGGTGGATCGGGGACTTGCGCGCCACGGAAGAACTGCGCGAAACCTACGCCTCCCTTGACCCTCCAGGTTTCAAGACCGCCAGCGTTGGGCTACAGGCCCCGGATTTCAAACTGCAGGACACTGAAGGCCAACCATGGCAACTCGGCGACCGGCCGGCAGACTCGTGGGCACTACTCATCTGGATATTTGCCGACTGGTGCCCCGTCTGCCACGGCGAGTTCCGGGAACTGATCGAACTGCGGAGCGAGCTCGAGGAGGCAAACGTCCGTGTTGCCACAATTGAGGCGCACGATACCTACCGCGCCCGCGTCATGGTTGGAAAGGAGCTGGACCCGGAGTACTGGTTCTCTCCGATGAGTCCTTTCAGGAAGGCTATACACAGAAGATCTGGTGGCCCCACCTTACGGACCGGGCGGGCGCCGTCGGCGCGGTGTACGGCGTGGACCCGATGGCATTCAGCGTACACGCGGAATACGTCAACCGTCCGGCTACCATCATCAAGGGATAGTGCGCTTCGCCTATTACGGAACCTTCTGGGGGGATCGGCCAAGCATCAGGGAAACCCTGGAGATTATCAGGATGGGTGACTTCGAATATAGACATCCTCGCCGGTTGGTTGTCCAGGACTACGAGGTGGACGAGGCGGGTGACCGTTGAGTCACCCGCTCGGCCGTACCGCAACCGTTACGGACCATGCTCGTCCAGGAATTTCGTCAGTTCTTCCTCGTCGAGGAAACCCGTTCGTTCGGCCACCAACTCTCCATTGCTGAAGATCGCGAGCGTTGGCAGACTGGTGATCTCGTACCGTTCCGCGATGACGGGCTGCTGATCCACTTCGACGCTCACCACCGTGAGGGTCTCGCGCCGCTGTCCGGCGACTTCCTCGACAATCGGTTTCAATCGTGCACAGATTCCGCACCACTCTGCCCAAAAGTCCACAAGCACCCGGCTGGAAACCTCCAGAACCAGGGAGTCGAACGTCTCCTTGGTGGCGGGCCTGACAAGGGATGCCTCTTCGCTGGGGGCGGAGGCCACGGGCTTGAAGACCTCCGCATGGGGGTGCATGGCGCGGAATTCGAACCAGAAGGAGTGAGCAACGGGAACGAGATTTCCCTCGGCGTCCGTGACTTCAAAGATGCCGCGATCGGCGTGGACAGGCCTGAAGTGAAACGTCTTTCCGCCGAAAGTGTCGGTTATCTTCTCTGCATCAGAGGCGAGGGCTTCCTGCAAGCTGCTCGCCGGGTAACCCTTCAGAGCGCCGTCAGTTGACACGATCAGGACCGGTTCCTTGGGAGGAATAGTGCCGGTGTCCTCCGCTTCCTGCCCTCCAACCGCAGCGACCGGGAATACCAGTTCGTCGGTTGCGAAATACTGTGCGTAAGGATTCGAGCCATAATTCCGAAAGTGGCCGGTGTCGAAGGAAAGGCTGGTCGTGTCCGGGTGCTGCCTCCGCCATGCCTCCCAAGTGGTAACCTGAGCGGGGAGTAGGCTCAGTTCAAGACCCTCACGGGCTGCAGGGCCGGTCACCGCCTTGAAGAGCATCTGGCTCCACAGTGATTCCTGCGACTCATCGTCCTGCTTGTCGTACATGAGGACATTGGAGTTGTAAAGGAGACCGCTGACACCGAACTCCCGGACTTCCCCGCCGATGTCCCGGTCGAAGACAGCGGACGAGTCGCAAAGTGGACAATACGTCACCGCGATCTGCCGCCCGCCGAGTTCATCGTTTGCAATCTCATGCCAATTGAGGATTCGAAGGGGATAGGCTCGGGACTCGCCGCCGATGGACACGCCGATGACGCGGTCATCCGGGGAAAGGTCCGCCTCATCTTGCGGTACGGTCTGGGGGCCGGTCAGGGCGGGAATACCGTCCTTGGGTGGACCGCCGCGAAAGACCTCCTCCTTGGGGATCAGACTATAGGTGTCCTCGTCCACGGAGAAGACCACCGGCATGGGCAACGTTATACTGCCGCCTGCTGAGCCCGGGGGCCGGGAGGCGGAATCGTACCGGTCCTTGTTGTAGTGATAGACACTGAGCGCCACGCCTCCGACAACAGCGGCGGAAACCAGTACCAGGGCGAAAAAACGAACCGGTGGGATTGGGCGGCGCCACAAGGGAAGGCTGCCGCTCGGCTCGGCGACGGTGGAAGTGACGACTGCGTTTTTCATGATTTCACACCTTTCCACGGAGGCCTTGCTCCGTGAGGAAGTCTGTCGTGCCAGAAAGAATCAGGGCCGGGCGTCACTCCGCTTCGCATCGTTCAGGCTCCAGTCGTAATCGAGGTAACGGATTCTCGCATCGGCCGGAACGCTGGCGCGGACATCCTCCGGCATGTACTTATCCAGAAAGGCGCGCAGGCTTCCCGAGTCCTGCTCGAAGTCCTCCGTGAACCACCGGAAAATTGAGGAGACGACGAGCCGCGACCCATCCCGCTCCGCCCGGACGCCGGTCTTCTCGTTCGCCAGCCACTCCCGCATCTGCTCGTCGAGCTGCTCGTCGAGCCTTTCCGCGCGGTACGCCTCCATCCTCAAGGGCGGGCAACTCACCGCCGCGCAAACCACCGCGGCATGAATGCGGGCCTCTCCGATGGGGCGAATGATCCTGTGCTCAATTTCGTCCAGCGTCCGCATCTCTCCGGCCACGACACCAGCTTCACGGTGCCAAACCCGCCGGAAGATATTCCCGATGTCCCGGATGCTGTCGACGGGATAATTCTGAAGGATCACGTGCACGGCCATGATGTTGTAGGCGTTGATCCAGAAAGCGAGTTTCTCCTCGCGTCCCTCCGGCTCGACAGCCTCCTCCAACGCCTTGAGCAGACATGGCCAGCGTTCATCGGCAGCGATAGATTGGTAGTCAACCACGTTCAGCCTGATGCCGTCTATGTGGCCCGCCCGCACATAAGCGCGGACGATCTCATCCCAAAGGGCACCGGCATCCGCCTCCCGCTCGGCCGCCTCCGAGGCATGCAAGCCGGAGGGCACGGCACATAGCGTGAGCAGAAGGATGACGGACAGGAGTCTTGAATTCATTGGCTTGTGTTCCCTTCCGTGGTAATTGGCTCGTGTGAGAATGAAAGAGCATGGCGGGCAAGGAGCCAGTCCTCCTCGGTGTCCACGTCCCGGTGGGTCTTGCCCACGGCAACACGCAGCCCGAGCCGCGCGCATTTCCTCACTGTCGCGGAGAGCATTTCACCGGTGCCCCAGGGCATGTCGCGGAATAGTTCCGGAAAATGCCGGGAGGTCCCGATGAAAACGTAGCCACCATCTGCGGCAGGAAGCAGGCTCACTTCCTTCCGTCTGAGCGCCTCAAAGGCCAGGCCGATCCCCTTGCCGTCTAGCATCGGCGCATCCGACCCAATGGCGCCCACGGAGGCAGCACCGAGTGCGTGCGCGCGGCCGAATAGCCGTTCGAGCCGGTCCCCGAGCCCCCCATCATCCTGCTGCCAGTAGTCCGCAGCACCAGGCAGCCAATCCCGAAACGCCTCGATTCCGGCACCGGTTCCACAGACCATGACCTCGGTCTCCGGAACCCGAAGCGCGGACGCGAAGCAGTGCTCGGCCAGCGCCTTATGGATCCGGCAGGCCTCCTCCGCACCCACAGCCCGCGCCAGCCGTGTCTTGACCCGGCCCGCTTCCGGCCAACGAACCATGAATAACAGATGATGCCGCGACAAGCCGTCACCTCCCCGGGAGTGTGGCAACCGCGGCATGCTCCCCGCACTTGCCAATGTGATCCAAGCACGTCCCTCAACTGGTTGCCGTGAAGTTTTTACCCCTCCGGCCGGCATGCCTCCAGATGCTCACACCCGACACGCTGGCGGTGGACTGCCGAACGTCGGGCAGAAGAACGTGGAGGTCTTCGGCCCGGATGATGACCAGTTGGGCGAGGACGTTGTTCGTGGCTGGACAGGGGTGGAGGCCGTTGCGCTGGCGGCAGCAAGGTCATTGCCACGATTCCGAAAGCGAGCAGATACCGGAGGGAGAAGGCATGAAACGCGTCACGGTGGGGTGACATTTTTACATGAGGAGCCCCCTTCGAGGCTTGCATCCCTCAGGATGGACACCAAGGGCCCGAACCATCACCCCGCTTCGGTGAATACCCCCCCGCCTCCGCCACGAACGGCCGACAGGATACCAAGATGGACAAGGCGGCCGCGACCAAGATGGAGACACACGGACCGTGAAAGCACCCCGGCTTGGACGTCGCGGTTCCCAAGTCGTGGACCGTGGAAGCCGAGCGTTTCGCCGGATACACCAAGACGGGGGCCTCCCGGCCTGTGGCACACGCGGAGGGGCCCTCGCCGCGGCGTGACCTGCCCTGCTTGCTGCCGCTGTCCTCACTCACTTGGGGCATCCTGTTCGTTGCTCGCCCGCTCTCAAATTTCCCATGCCCTGTTGCCTCAAAGGGGGGGCGCAGGCAGGATATGATTCCTTTTCTCCGGGGGTAATTTTGGCGGAGTTGGTTTTCTCCACAATTTGGCTTGCCCAGAAGCGGCCGGCAGAGGCAGGTGATGCCATAAGTGTCCAAAGGGGGCGCACAACATGGCTCGCACCGTCTTTTCCACATTGAGGGTGGGCCTTGCGCCCCTCCTCCTGCTTTCATTCACCATCGCCACTGCCACGGATGCGGGGCCGCCCTTCCTGAGCGGCCTGCGGGAGCCCACCCCCGAAGAGCAGGCTTGGGTTGAGGCCAACGCCATCAAGCGGCTCGCACCCACCAAGGACGTCAAGGACCTCCCGGCTGCGGTGAAGAACATCGAGTTCCTTCCCGTGGTCGGGCGCCAGTCGCTTCCCAACTGCGGGGCCTACGCGCCCACCTACTACGTGAAGACGTACCAGGAGGCGCGCCGGCGCGGCTGGGGGCGTCCCAGCACTCCCGACCGCATTATGAGCCCCGGGATTGCATACGCGTTCGGTCAGTCGGACGTGCAGGGCGCTTCCATCGAAGGCAGTATCCGCGTCATGTGCAAGGCTGGGATCGTCCCGCTCTCGATGTTGCCGGACAGCTATGCGTTCGACCGGACCGTCTTCCCCTCCGCGCAGCTTCTCCTGGAGGCGATGCCTTACCGGGCAGGGGAACTGGTGGTCTTCGACCCGAGGAACGAGCAGGGCTTCCTGGCGATCAAGGAGTGGCTGGCAGAGGGAGAGCTTGCGGTTTTCGGAATCGGTGTCTCCGATGCCACGCACGACTATGGCCGGGCGCTGAACGTCCCGGGCGTGGACAATGATGTGATCTTTAACAGGGGTGGAGACCTGGGGGCCCTGCACGCCTTCACGCTGATCGGGTATGACGACAACCGGCCTTACAACGATGGTACGGGCGAGAAGCGGGGCGCCTTCTACGGGGTCAATTCGTGGGGCACGACCTGGGGCGTCGAGGACCCGGACATTGGCACAGGGGGCTTCTTCTGGATCTCCTACGACTATTTCCGCAGCGCGGCTTACTCCCAGGTGTGTGCCATGACCGAGCGGGAGGACGCTTTGCCCAAGTGGGTCGGCCTTTTCGAGTATGAGCACCCGCACGTCCACCAGGCGGACATGAGTTTCCGCGGTGGTCCGCGCACCGGCTCGGACTGGGTTGCCTCCTGGCCTCCCGGGTACCCGGGGCTGAATGCGGCCTATCATCAATTCCGCCCACTCGCGGTGGACCTCACCGGCAACGGGGAGGAGCCCTCGGAGGTCTTCTGGTGGGTGATCACCAACCTGCGGGCCATACCCGGGATTCCCCATCCCACCCGGACCGGGAAGGCGCATGGCTTCCGCGTCTTCAAGTACGAGGACGCCCGGGAAGCGCTCGCGGGTCCGCTGTTCCATCCGTCCTTCCCCACCTGGCGTACGGTGCCGCTGGCCAGCATCGAGGCCCCATCGCTCGACGCCGGGGAGCTGCCGAAGGACATGGATATCTTCATCCCCAACCTCGCCTTCATTCAGGCGGGTATATACGACACTGGAGAGGAATTGCTGGACCCGCCGATTTCGTACGGCAGCGTCTTCTTCGCCGATCTGAACAGGAACGGCCTGCCCGATCTGGTTGCCATTGGCCTCACGACACAGGTGTACGAGAATCTGGGCGGCACGTTCCGCAAGGTCATGAACCACGGACTGCCCAACGTTGGGAGCGCCACGGCAGCGGCAGGCGATTTCAACAGAGATGGCCTGCCGGACATTGCCGTCAGCGGCTCCTTCGGGGGGGAGACAGTCACGCGCGTCTATCAAAACCAGGGTGACTTCCGATTCCGCAATACCGGCGTTGCTCTGCCGGGCGTGCAGACGGCTCAGCTCACCCTTCGCAGTTCCATTGCGTGGGGTGACTACGATAATGACGGCCTGGAAGATCTGGCATACTGGGGGTTCGGGCCTGACAATTCCAAGTGGATTCACGTCTACCGTAACCGGGGGGATGGAACCTTTGAGCCAGCCGCATTCCAGCTCCCTGAGCGCCATGGTGGCGAGGCGGCGTGGCATGACGTAAATGGCAACGGACTGCTCGACCTTTGCGTTGGGGCACATGTCTTTCTGAATCAGGGTGGTGGAATGCTCGCCACCACACCGGTGGGGGCTGCGGACCATGGCGTGTGGGCCGATTTCACCGGCAACGGCCTGCCGGAATTGGCTCACCTGGGCGCATCGGTGCGGCTGTATCGTCTCACCGGCATAAGCACGCTGGAAGCCATCGGCGTGGAAGTCCAGGGACCACGCTACCCTGTCGTCGCCACGGACTATAACAACAGCGGGCGGATGGATATGATCTCCGGGTACGCGGACGCGGCCCATGGCCCGAACAAGGTCACAGCCTTCTTCCGGCAGTTGACGGATGGCAGCTTCGCGCATAGCGGACTCGAAGCTGGAACCGCGAGCGAGGGCTCAATCGCCCTTGCGGACGTGGATGGAGGTGGAGCGCTCGATATATTGACTACCGGGTATACGACCATGAACGTTACGCCATGGCCGTTGAGTTCCCGATTCTACCGCAACCGTCTGCGCAGCAGCCCGCCGGGAATGATCCGGAATACGGCTCCCCAGCCGCCTGTCAACCTTGCCGTGCAAAACGGCATGGGCGAGAACGACTTTGTCTTCCTCTGGGACCATGGCACCGATGCCGAAACGCCACAGGCGGCCCTGGCCTACAACGTACGGATCGGCTCCTGGCCCGGTGGCAGCAACATCGTCAGTCCGGGTTCCTGTGCGCCGGTGACGCCGGTGTTGCGCTACTATCGCATCGCACCGGACCAGCCCGGCCTCATCCTGCGCGACCTGCCTCCGGGTCACTACTATTGGTCGGTGCGCACGGTGGACAGCGGGCGTATGGCCTCTGCCTGGGCGCCGGAACAGTATTTCGCTCATCTGGACGGCTATATCCTGGAGGACTTCAACCACGACACCGTATTTGATGCTGCGGATCTTGTCAGATTCTCACGAATGGTTCGGGAGCAACGGGGAAACCTGCCCCTTCTCTACGACTTCAACGAGGATGGAACAATCAGCCAGCCAGACCTGCGAACGCTGGCAAACCGCCTTCTCGGCTCCACGGCGCTGCACCCGGGTGATTATGCAATCGGCCCCGACGGCG
>SLOM01000281.1 GCA_007132505.1 Candidatus Sumerlaeota bacterium | reverse complement strand
TTTCCTCCACCGCCGGGCTCTCCCCATCACCGCCGAGCCGGTAGTACGCCCAGCGGCCCTCCTTTCTGAACTCCACCAGCCCCGCCTGCCCGAGCACGGACAGGTGCTTGGAGGTGGTGGATGTGGCCAGGCCCAGGAGCTGCTGGATCTGGCAGACACACAACTCGCCCTCCCGGAGGGCCAGCACGATGCGGACGCGGTTGGGGTCGGAGAGGGCCTTGGTGATGTGGATGAGTTCTCGCATGGTGCTTGCCTCGTCAGTTCGCCAACTGTCGAACTGATGGCGGGCCGTGTCAACCCCCCTTTTCGCGCCCGGCCCACCCCTGTGTTCCTCCGCGTTCATCTTCCCGGCGGCGCGTGTACCCTTTCGTAATCCTCCCCTGTGCAATGCGGTGCAACAGAGTGCTGCCGGGCATCGAAGCGCCCTTGCTTTCCGCCGTGGGTCCCGCATTTATCTTCTGCCGGGTGGGGAGCGGCGTGTTGGCTCCGCGTCCGGGCGGGATTCCTGCTTACCACGCCCCGGGGGCACCACGCCCAAAAGAATCTGAGAGGACCTTTCCAGAGCCGCCATGCAGATTTTCGAATCCGTCAAGATCGGCAGCCGCGAGATCACCATGCACAAACTCCGCAGCGTCCTGACGATGCTCGGTGTCATCTTTGGTGTGGCGGCGGTGATCAGCACGGCGGCCATCGGCGCCGGCGCGCGGGACGAGTTGGATCGCCAGCTCTCCGAACTCGGCACGAACACGATCCGCATCCAGTCGGTTGAGCTGCGCGGCCGCGAGCTTTCCGACCAGCGGCGCTTGGCCCCCTTCGGCCTGACACGCGCGGACCTCGAGAACATCAAGGAGGTCCTCGGGCCGAGGCTTGCCGCTGCCGCCCCGTCCAAGAAACTCAACGCGCAAGTGCAGGTCTCCGGCCGTGTGCTGGCCTATGAGACCTATGGCACCAATCAGGACTTTCCCCGCATCTCCGGCTATTCGGTGGCGAACGGGCGCTTCATCAATCCGATGGATACGGAGGAGGGCCGCACGGTGGCTGTCATTGGCGACACGGTCCGCCGGAGTGCTTTTCCCCTCACGGATCCCATCGGCCAGCACATCATGATCGGCGGCATTCCCTTCGAGGTGATCGGCGTGATGGCTGCACGGGGCCGCTCGGAGGGCGGGACGGTCATTGACGTTGGGGACCTCGATCGCTCGATCTACATTCCTGTGAACGCGGCCCTTCGGCGGGTCAGCTACGGCGACCCGCGGGCCGACCGGCTCGACGAAATCGCCCTGCGCGTTACCAGCGAGGACGTCCTGCGGGAGTCGAGCGCCCTGGTCGAGCGAGTCCTCGAGCGCCGGCACCTCGGCGTGCCGGGCTACCGGGTCCTTGTGCCGGAGGAGCTCATCCGCCAGCAGCAGCAGACCAAGAACGTCCTTTCCCAAGTGCTCATCTTCATTGCGGCGATATCGCTTCTCGTGGGCGGGATCGGCATCATGAACATCATGCTCGCGACGGTCACGCAGCGCACTAAGGAGATCGGCATTCGCCGCGCCCTGGGTGCTCGCAAGCGCGACATCCTCCTGCAATTCCTGGTCGAATCGCTCATCATCAGCCTGCTGGGTGGCCTTGTCGGGATCGGAGTCGGGTTCGGCCTGGCGTCCGGCATCGGGGCGTGGGCGGAATGGCCCACGATCATTCCGCCGGAGGCGATAATCATCTCGACGTCCATCTCGGCGCTGGTGGGCTTCCTGTTTGGGCTCTACCCGTCGCTCAAGGCCGCCGGTCTCGACCCCATCGAGGCGCTGCGAACCGAATAGCCGCACAGCCCGGGGAACTTCCCCCTTGCATGGAATGGCCGGGGGCGGCGGGAGTCTCCACGGCCCGATGGTGGGCCGCATTTCCGCTCACGAGGAGTTCGTCCGCTGGGATTTGACGCCTTTCCCCTCCGCAGCCGCGTGCTCGAAGGCATCGCCGCCGCAGGTTTCGAAGAGCCCCTGCCCGTGCAGGACGCGGTCATACCCGCTGCCATGGAAGGCCGCGACCTTGTTGTGCGGGCACCCACCGGCACCGGGAAGACAGCCGCCTACCTCGTCCCGATCATCGAGAGCCTGCTGGACATGGGCCGGACGGCGCCCTTCCGGCCAAAGGTCCTGGTTGTCTCTCCCACGCGGGAACTGGCGCGTCAGGTGGCGGAGCACTTTGCACTGCTTGCTTCCCGGACGAAGCTCCATGCGGCCGTCCTCCATGGCGGCACTTCGGTGGACGCGGAGGACACGGAGCTTTCCCGTGGCCCCCAGCTTGTCGTGGCCACACCCGGCCGGTTGCTGGAGCACCTCCGGCGCGGCGGCCTGCGGTTCACGGAGCTGACCCACCTCGTGCTGGACGAAGCAGACCGGCTGCTCGACCAGGGATTCCTGCCCGACATCGAACGCATCGTGGACCAGCTTCCCGAGCGCCGGCAGACGATGCTCTTTTCCGCAACCCTCCCGCGCGAGATGCAGCAGCTTGCCCGCACCATTCTGCGCAACCCCCAGCGCATTGACGTCGGCGAGCACGCGCCGCGCGAGACCGTCCAGGAATGGTTCTGCCCCGTGCCGGAGGACCAGAAGACCGCCCTGCTGGAAGCGTTGCTCCAGCGGGAGGAGGGCGTGGAGAAGGTCCTTGTGTTCGTCCGCACGCGGGGGAAGGCGCGGGCTGTGGCACCGGCGCTGGCGAAGGTCACCGGCCTGCGTGGCGCGGAACTCCACTCCGAAATCCCCCAGGACGAGCGGACGCAGACATGGCGGGAGTTCTGCACCGGGGAGCTGCGGCTGCTCGTGGCAACCGACCTCGCCTCGCGCGGGCTGGACATCCCACGCGTTACCCACGTGGTGAACTACGACGTGCCGAATACGCCGGACGACTACATCCACCGCGTTGGCCGGACCGGACGGGTGGACAGGCCGGGGGTGGCGTTTACCCTTGTCGCTCCGCACGAACTGGTGCTCTCCGCCGCCATCGAGGAGGCCGCGCGGCGCCGCGTTCCCATCCGCCGGCTGGAAGGCTTCCCCTACGAGTTCCCGGAGGAGGAATCCGTGCTCCTCCGTCCAAAGCGCTCGTGGTCCCGTGCCCGGAAGATGGGCGAACGGTCCACCGGGTCTGACAGGAAGAAAAGCCCCTTCACCAAGACGGGACAGCTCCGCAGGGAGCTTCGGGAGGACGTGGAGGAATCCAACCGCCCGCGCCGCAAATCCCGCAAGCGGGCCGAGAAGAAGATCCGCAACCGCAAGCTCCCCCATCAGAAGAGGGGTGGGTGACACACCGGGGCCGTGCGGTCCGTTCCCGTTTACGGCCTTGCGAAGCCCTGCCTTGCCCGGACGGGTACCCCCCTTGCACCCTCTCTCTGTTCGGTCCGCAGGGGGCATGAATCAATCGCACAGGACCAGAAATGCCGAGAATAGCCGGAATAGACCTGGGAACGACCAACAGCCTGGTGGCCGCCGTGGTGGACGGCGAGCCCCGCATTCTTCGTGATGCCCAAGGGCGCGGGCTCGTTCCGTCGGTCGTCAGCGCGAATGCGAAGACGGGAGAGCTGCTGGCGGGTACCCCGGCAAGGGACAACGCAGAAGCGAACCCCCGCGAGACCATCTTCAGTGTCAAGCGCCTCATGGGCCGCGACCGGAGCGACGTGGAGGGTCTTCTAGCCCGTCTCCCCTATCAGATCATGGGGGAAGAAGGTGAGATCCTCCGCATCAAGGCCGGCCGGCAGTGGCTCACTGCACCTCAGGTGTCCGCCGAAATCCTCAGGCTGCTGAAGAAGCAGGCGGAGGACGCCCTCGGGGCGCTTGTGGAGCAGGCTGTCATCACCGTCCCGGCCTACTTCAACGACGGGCAGCGCCAGGCCACCCGCGACGCCGGAATGCTCGCTGGCCTCAACGTCCTCAGAATCCTGAACGAGCCAACCGCCGCCTGCCTCGCCTACGGCCTGCAGGAAAAGCAGGAAGGCACCTTCGCCGTTTACGACCTCGGAGGCGGAACCTTCGACATCTCCATCCTGCGAGTCGAACAGGGTGTCTTCGAGGTACTCGCCACCAACGGGGACACAGAACTCGGCGGCGACGACATTGACAGGCTTGTCGGACAGCGCTTCATCGAGGAGGCCGAGGCCCGGCGGGGTCCGCTCAAGCCCGGTCCGGAGCTGATGAACACACTCCGGCACGTCTCCGAGGAAGCCAAGATAGCCCTCTCCTCCGCACAGGAGACGTTTGTGCGGCTTCACGGCTGCGAGGAAATGCTGCTCGAGCGCAAGCTGACGCGCGCCGAGCTGGAGGAGTGGATACGCCCGCTCATCGCCCGGACCCTCGAGCCCTGCCGTCAGGCGATGGAGGACGCCGACCTCCTCCCGGAGGATATAGACGAACTGGTCCTTGTCGGTGGCTCCACCCGCATCCCGCTCGTCCGCCACATGGTGGGGGAGTACTTCGAGTGCAAGCCTCACACGGAACTGAACCCCGAGGAAGTGGTGGCCCTCGGCGCGGCGGTTCAGGCGGACATCCTTGCGGGAAACCGGCAGGACCTCCTTCTGCTGGACGTGACGCCGCTCTCACTCGGCATCGAGACATACGGGGGTGGCTTCTCCCGCGTCATCAACCGGAACACCACCGTCCCCTGCAGCGTCACCGAACTGTTCACCACCTTCGTGGACAACCAGACCCACGTGGATGTGCATGTGCTCCAGGGTGAGCATGAACTGGCCGAGCGGAACCGCTCACT
>SLOM01000210.1 GCA_007132505.1 Candidatus Sumerlaeota bacterium | reverse complement strand
GGCGTGGCGTGAGTTCCATGAGAAGGAGGAGCACGCAACGGCGCTACAACGCAACGAAGAGGGAGCGCGGTCACGGCCTCACCGGTCATCCGCCGACGTGTCAGACCCCCTCGAAATGGCGGGATGCACCCCTGTCAGAACCCTCGATCACACTCTTCTTGGTTTTCGGGTAGTGTTACGAGTTGGGGGTAGCCCCTGACTTGCAAGGCGGCCCTCTCACGTTCGATTTGCGGCGCCGCGTCCCGCCGGGGGAGCCTCCGGGCACTATGGCGGACTTCTCCCGGCGCATTCTCCCCGACCCCGATGCTGCACTCCGCACTGAGCGCAGCTTCGAGGGCTCGGTGCGCCGTGTAACCTTCAGCAGTGAGGATGACAGCTTCAAAGTCGTCACCTTCGAGCTCCCCGACGGGCGGAAGCTCAAGGCGGCGGGGCAGCTTCACGCTGTGCGTCAGGGTGAGCCGATGCGGATCGAGGGCACGTGGCGTGAGCACCCCAGGCACGGCTGGACCCTTCAGGTGGAGAAGGCCATTCCCGTTCCCCCCTCCAGCGAGGAGGCGCTGGTGGCCTACCTGGGCAGCGGATTGATCAAGGGCGTCGGACCCGTGCGCGCCCGTGCCATCGTGGAGCACTTCGGCGAGCGCACGCTCGACATCGTGGACGAAGCACCCGAACTCCTTCAGGAAGTGAAGGGCATTTCCCGCAAGCAGGCGCATCGGATCGCCGAGAGCATCGCCGCGCAGCGCCAGTCCCGCGAAGCCATGCTCACACTCAAGAGCCTTGGCCTGACGAACGCCATCAGCGCCCGGCTGCTCCGGTACTACGGGGAGGGTGTCGTCGGCTTGCTGCGGGAGAATCCCTACCGCGCGGGGCTCGAGGTCCCCTGGGTGGGATTCTTCAAGGCGGACGAGATCGCATCCCACTTCGGCATTGCGCGAGACTCACCCCACAGGATTCAGGCCGCCTTCGTTCATGTGCTGGATCAGGCCTCCACGGAGGGACATACCCACCTGCCACTGGAGGAGTTGCTCGATCGGGCCGCCCGCCTGCTCAAGCTGGAGGAAGCGGACGACATGCTGCGGGAGCAGCTCGAGGGGGCCATCCGCGCCCGCCACATCGTCCGCGCCAAGGTCAACGGAGAGGCCGAGGGCTACTTCATGGCCTCTCTCTACTATTGCGAGCGGCAACTCTCGGCGATGGTGCTTGAGCTGGTCCGCCAAGGGAAACCCCTCATGCCCGCGGGGCAGGTTGACCGCGCCGTTGCCGCCTTCGAGGAGCGCTTCCGCTTCGGTCTGGCGGCGCGGCAACGTGAGGCGCTCCGCAGCGTGGCAGGCGGCGGGGTATGCGTGCTAACCGGCGGACCGGGAACGGGGAAGACGACTCTCGTGCGGGCCATCCTTCACCTCTTCGGTGGCATGCGGGAGGTGTCGCTCTGCTCCCCCACCGGCCGGGCGGCGCAGCGCCTCTCCGAGGCCGCCGGCCGCGAGGCCCTCACCGTCCACCGCCTGCTCAAATGGAACAGCGAGCGGGGGCGCTTCCAGCACGACGCCAAGAATCCGATGGAGACGGAATTGCTCGTGGTGGACGAGGCGTCCATGTTGGACGTACAGCTCGCCTGGGCGCTCCTCAGGGCGCTCAAGCCGGGCAGCAGCGTGGTTTTTGTCGGGGACGTGGACCAGCTCCCCAGCGTCGGCCCGGGAGCCTTCCTGCGCGACCTGATCGCCTCCGGCCGCGCCCGCACCACACGCCTTGAGGCAGTCTTCCGGCAGGCAAGGAAGTCCCTCATCGTGCAGAATTCACACCGCATCAACCAGGGCGAGCTGCCGCTGCTGGAGGGGCGATTCGAGGAGGGCGCGGACTTCTACCTGGTGCCGAAGCGCGAACCGGAGGAAATCGCCGAGGCGCTACTGGCACTGCTAACCGAACGCATCCCCCAGCGATTCGGATTCGACCCCGTGGAGGACGTGCAGGTGCTCGCCCCCATGCGCCGCGGTGCCATCGGCACCCAGGCACTGAACACACTGCTGCGGGAACGCCTCAACCCCAAGGGCGAGCCGCTCTCTCCCACCATACCCTTCCGCGCCGGCGACAAGGTCATACAGTCCTCCAACAACTACGACCTGGACGTCTATAACGGGGACGTGGGGCGCGTCCTCGGCCTGAACCGCGAGACGGGACAGGTCCGCGTCCGGTTCGGCAAACGCCTTGTTCTCTATCCCCTCGAATCGCTCAGCGACCTCGAGCCCGCCTATGCCATCACCATCCACAAGTCGCAGGGAAGCGAGTACCCCGCCGTGGTGGTGCTGCTGCACCGCGGGCACTACATCATGCTGCAACGCAACCTGCTCTACACAGCGGTAACCAGAGGGAAGAAGCTCGTGGTCCTGGTGGGGAACAAGTCCGCCATCAATCAGGCAGTGCGGACGGTGCGCGAGCGCGAGCGGCGAACGGCACTCGCGGAGTGGCTCCTCCGACCACCCGAAAAGGAGGACCTCTTTCAATGACGGGACACGGGAAGCCCGGGGAGGGCATCCGGCAGATTCTCGGCCGCGTGGCATCGGGACAGCTTCCGCCCGCCGAGGCTGAGGAGGCCATCCAGCGCGAACACCTGGCGGAGATGGGTTGGGCGACGCTCGACCTCCAGCGCGAGGCGCGCCGGGGCAGGCCGGAGGCCGTCTATTGCGAGGGCAAGACCCCGGAGCAGATCGTGGCCATCGCCACCCGCATGATCGAGGCGAACCAGAACGTGCTGCTCACCCGCATCAAGCCGGCCGACTGGGAGGAACTCCTTCGCCATCTGCCCGGCAGCGGGCGCACCGAGTGCAAAGCTGCGCAAATGATGCACATTGAGTGCAAGCCTGTCCCCCGAAAGCACGGTCTCGTCGGCATTCTTGCCGCCGGGACAAGCGATCTTCCGGTGGCGGAGGAGGCGGCTTTCACCGCCGAGTGCCTCGGCAGTCCCGTGCAGCGCGCCTACGACGTCGGCGTGGCGGGGGTTCACAGGCTGGTGCGTCAGGCGGATCTGCTGCGTGAGGCACGCGTGCTGGTGGCCGTTGCCGGCATGGAGGGTGCCCTGCCGGGTGTTGCGGCGGGGCTCACCCGCGCCCCGGTCATCGCAGTGCCCACCAGCGTGGGCTATGGCGCCTCCCTTCGGGGACTCTCGGCCCTTCTGACCATGATAAACAGTTGCTCTCCCGGCATCGCCGTGGTGAATATTGACAACGGATTCGGCGCCGGGGTTCTGGCGGACACAATAAACGAAATAGGGGAAACCAAGGCGGGGTAGCCGCACCGCACCGCGCCGGGAATTGGCCCCCTTGTGGCATCGTGTGCAATTGCAGCAGAATTGCGCTTCAAGGAGAACAGGCGCCCAACACAGCCCTCGAAACGAGGTTCAAATGACCATATCGAAGCAGGAAATGGCCGAGAACAGGATCAATTCAGCCACGCTGTCGCGACTCCTTGACGCGGAGGTGTACAAGCGTGGCTTCTCCGTCGAGGAGGACAGGTCAAAGGAGCTGGCACCGGGGGTCGCCTGGCGGCGCCGGCGGTTCCGCTTCCTTATCGCCAATCCGGAGGACCGGGAAACCCCGCGCGAGGAAGGTCTCTGCATCAATGAAATCGTCCTCCACAGGGACGCAGAGGCGGAGATCACACCGGTTCTGGCGGCGGAGCACAGTGGCCTCGTGGACATGGAGGAGATCGAGAACGCCTACTGGGCCACGACGTTCGCAACCGGCGCCATCCGTGCAAGCGAGGCGCGCAAGGAACCACGGCTTTTCCTGAATCTGTCGAACTTCCTGACAGGCTCACTCGGCCGGGACGTACGCCAAATTGCACAACTCTTGCGCGAAGTGGAACGCGAGCCCGCCTCCTGGGAAAAGCATCACAAGGAGCTTGAAGCGTTCCAGCCCGAGGTCATCAATTACGATGGCGGGGAGCTTGCCCTTGCACGCTATGCCGCTGCCATCACCCCCTCGCGCCTCGTGCAGTCCAGCGAGGAGGTCGTGGCCGCTGCCAATGCGGGCTACTTCCTCAACTTCCCGGAGGAGTATGCCGACGGGGTGTCCTGCCTTCATCAGCCGGTGGGCGGACACATGGTGGACGGCCGGCTGGTTTTCCCCTGCTGGTTCGAACGTCCCGGGATCATCAGCTTCCGCGGGGGCGGGTTCGGCGCGAGGCTCTTTGGCGTGTCCGACATGGAGCTGCGGCTCGGCGGGCTGCCCCCGGTGGCGCTCTTTCCGGCCAGTGGCAACACGGACGTGCACGGGAGGACCTGGCGGGCCTTCGAGGGCGCCATGCCAGCTCCCGGCGAAGACACCGCGCAACTGGCCTTCACGGGCTCGCTGCTCACCGGGGCTTCCGGCGGTGCCCAGCCACTCGCGGCGCCCTTTGGTGGAGCCACCATCTGGGTGGACGGGGAGCACGCGCGCTACGTCCGCGAGAATTCCGGCGGCGGCAGCCTCAACGCGGAGCTTCGCATGAAGCGCTTCGAGGAGGGAGAGCCCGAATGGCTGGTCAGCGCTGGCCCCTTCCTCGTCCGCGACGGCAAGGCGATGCAGAGCGGCGAGAGCATGTTCAACGCCGCCAACGCTGGTGAATTCCGCCCCGGCGGCCCGCCACCAACGCGCTTTCCGTACGATTCCGACAAGACCCAGGCACCCCGCTCAGCTTTCGGCACCACCCCGGACGGAGGGCTGCGCATCGTCGTCGTGGATGGCCGGCGCAGCGGCGAGCACAGCTGCGGCCTGACGCTTCAGGGTCTCGCCTTCCTCATGGAGGAGCTCGGCTGCGAGACGGTCGTGAACCTTGACGGCGGCGGTTCCTCCATCATGGCCATCGAAGGCGCCACCCTGGCCGATATGCTGCGGGACGACAGCCCCTACGGCGTCGTGAACTTCCCCTCGGACGCCGGGGGCCGGGAGCGCATCATGCCGGTGATCCTTGCCGTCAGGAACAAGGACCGCTCCGGCGACTGACCTTCGGCCGCACGGAAGCAGGAAAGCATTGCACGGGGGCTCCCGCCGTTGATTCCCTTCCGGCTGGAGCCCCTTCCCTTTGGCACCACAGAGGCTCCGATGGTGCATCCGGGACGATTGGCACAGTCCCCTTTGCCCAACCTGCTTCGAAGGAGAACAGCCTGTGAGAACCCCCACTCATCTAATCGCTCTTGGGCTTGGCGCAGCGCTGCTGATGGCGGCGCCGGCTCCGGCCACCCCGAAGGCCGAGGCGCCACGGACCATGATTTACTCCTCCGCGGAGGAGATCGAGCCGCTGGAGGCCGGGGACACTGTCCCCCATCCCGTCTTTCTGCGCGACAAGGAGGGGAGCCCGGTCATCCTCCGCAGTGTGCTCGAAGGAAAAGGCAGGACCGTGCTGGTCTTCTATCGCGGCGGCTGGTGTCCCTACTGCAACAACCAGCTTGCCGGGCTGGCCGTTGTGCAGGAGGAGCTTGAGCGCCACGGCGTCGAAGTGATCGCGTTCTCGCCCGACCGGCCGCAGAAGATCGCCGGTTACATGGAGGAGAGAGAGCTCCCCTACACCATTCTGTCCGACAGCGCGGGCACCGCCATGGCTGCCTTTGGCGTGGGGTTCACCGTGGACGGTGAGACGGTGGAACAGCTGCGTGGCTATGGATTGGATCTGGCCGAATGGTCGGGGCACGAGCGCAACATTCTGCCCGTTCCTGCCGTGTTCGTGGTCAACGAAGAGCAGGAGATCGTCTTCGCCCACGCGGAGCCGGACTATACGAAGCGGCTCGGCAGGGAAGAGCTTCTGCGGGCCGCCGGCATCGGCCAGGCGGAGGAAGAGCAGGAACAGACAGAGACCGAGTGACCGATCAGCCGGGGTAAGGCTCCCGGCCCCTTGCCTTCGCGAGCCGGGCCACCGGCAGGTCCACCTGCTTCACCCGGTCTCCGCCCATGGCGGAGCGCACCACGAGGGAGGCCTTCTCCGTTGTGACGCCGAGTTCCAGCATGTCCACCTCCGGATGGCAGGACAGGAGATACTCCCAGGCGTCTATACGGGAGGGGGAGACGCTCACGAGGACGAGTGCGCCCGGCTCGCCGAACAGCAGGGGCAGTGAGGGATCCTGCAGGAAGATCGAGGCGCCGAGGACCTTGGGGGCAAAGAGGATGGATTCCGCTATGGCCACGGCAAGGCCGCCCTCCGAGACGTCCTGGGCGCTGGCCAGCAACCCCTGACCGATTGCCTCCTCCAGCAGCGCCACGAGCCGGGTCATGCGCGGTCCGAGCGAGGCCGGGTGGCCCGCCGGGGGCGCGAGCGGCGCGGGCAGTCGTCCTTCCTCCCGAAGCCACGACAGCCAGCTCCCCGACAGGTCCGACGCGGGGGTTCCCAAAGCGTATATCTGCTCCCCTGGCTCTTTGAAGCCGGGCCGGATGAGCCGCTCGGGCGTTTCCACCGAGCCCACCATGCCAACCGTCGGAGTGGGCCAGATCGGGCCGGTCGGGTTCTCGTTGTACAGCGAGACATTGCCGCCGGTGACGGGTACCCCCATGGCCTTCGAGATGTCGGCGATGCCCTCCACGGCGCGCTTGAAATACCAGAACTGACTGGGTTTCTCGGGATTCCCGAAATTGAGATTGTCGGTCAGGCCGAGCGGCACCGCGCCCACGCACCACAGGTTCAGGGCGGCTTCCGCCACTGCCATCTGCCCCCCGAGATAGGGATCACAGGCCACCTTGAGCGGATCCACGCCTGTCGAGATGCCAAGCAGGTGCCCCGACCCCTCCACACGCAGGACCGCCGCGCCGGCGCCCGGCCCCAGCACCGTGTTTGTCTGGACCATTGTGTCGTACTGCTCGTGTATCCATGCCTTGCTTGCGATGGTGGGATGGGCAAGCAGGTCGAGCAGGGCCTTCTCCATGTCGAGTGACTGCGTCCAGCCGCCCGGAACGAAAGGCTCAGTGGGGAAGGACTCCGGGCGCTCTGTCTCCCGCGTATAGACGGGGGATTCGGCACTGATCTTGAGCGCCGGCACCTTCGCGCAAACCTCACCACCGTGGTAAACGGTCAGGAGGCCGTCGTCCGTCACCTCGCCGACGATGGCCGGATTGACCTCCCATTTATCTAGGATGGCCATCGCCTCCTCGACGCGCGCGGGCGGAATGACCGCCAGCATGCGCTCCTGGGATTCGGAGAGCATCATCTCGTAGGGGGTCATGTTGCGGGCGCGCTGGGGAACGGCGTCGAGGTCGAGCTTCATGCCGAGCCGTCCCCTGCCGGCAATCTCACAGCCGCTGCAGGTGAGGCCCGCAGCGCCCATGTCCTGGATCGCCTCGACGGCGCCGGACCGAATCAGCTCCAGTGTCGCCTCCAGAATCTTCTTCCCCATGAAGGGGTCGCCCACCTGCACGGCGGAGCGCTGCTCCATTGTTTCCTCGCTCAGCTCGACACTGGCGAAGGTCGCGCCGTGGACACCATCCCGCCCGGTCGCGTTGCCGAAATAGACGACGATGCTGCCCGGCGTGCGGGCCTTCGCCAATGTCAGGTCCTCCTGCCGCATGACACCGACCGCCATGGCGTTCACCAGCGGATTGCCAGCGAAGGCGGGCGCAAAGGTCACCTGGCCTGCAATGGTCGGGACGCCGACGCAGTTGCCGTAGTCCGCGATGCCGTGGACGACGCCCTGCACGACGCGGTCCACCTCCGGGGTGCCCGGCTCTCCGAAAAAGAGCGCATCCACCAGCGCCACCGGCCGCGCGCCCATCGTGAAGATATCCCGCAGGATGCCCCCCACGCCTGTCGCAGCGCCCTGGTAAGGCTCCACAGCACTCGGGTGGTTGTGTGACTCCATCTTGAAGCAGATGGCCAACTGGTCCCCGAACGCCACCACGCCGGCGTTCTCGCCGGGTCCCTGCAGCACCGAGGGGCCTTCCGTTGGCAGCAGCCGGAGCAACGGCTTGCTGTTCTTGTAGGAGCAGTGCTCGCTCCACATGACGCTGAAAATGCCCAGCTCGGTGAGGCTGGGCTCGCGGCCGAGAATCTCCAGGATCAGGCGGTATTCCTCGGGCTTGAGGCCATGACCCTCGACGACTTCGGGAGTAATGACAGGATCGGACATGCTTGGAACCATGGGACCGGATAGAGGGGTGCCGGTAAAAATGGAACGGCGCCCGACTGTAGCGGGCGCCTCGGGCCGGTGGGCAAGGTCAAGTCCGTGCCTGTATGCGGGGTGGGTTACTCCGCGGCGGGTGCCTGAGCTGCCATGCGTGCCTTGTTGGCGGCCTTCATGAGCCGGCTCTGCTTGCGGGCCAGGTTGTTCTTCTTGATCACCTTGCGCTTTGCGGCCTTGCCAAGGCGGGACTGGGCAGTGCGGAGCGCTTCGTCGAGTGGTTCGATTTCCTGATGCTGCACCAAAGTGCGGACGTTGCGGATGGCGGTCCTCATGCCACTGCGGATGGCGCGGTTGCGCACGCGCCTGCGCTCGTTCTGGCGGACCCGCTTGCGGGAAGAAAGCTTGTTGGCCACGAATTGCTGCTCCTGAAGGGCTTCTGATGGGCCGTGCGCACGGCCGGAAATCTGACCGGTTCCGCACGCGGCCGGGTTGTTTCGGCTACCACCCCCCCGCCGGTCAAGGATAAAGGGCCGCGCAATCGCGGGTCACAGGCGCAGGGCGCGCTCCGCGTTGCGGGAGGTGGTTTCCGCGAACACTTCCAACGGCAAGGACAGCACCTCCGCGATTGCCTCCGCGGTGAAGCGTAGGAAGGCGGGCTCGTTGCGTTTGCCACGGCGCGGCTGCGGGGGAAGGTAGGGCGCATCCGTCTCCAGCAGGAGCCGGTCCGGACCGATTCTCCGGAGCGTCTCGCGCAGGTCGCCAAGCTTCGGGTAGGTCGCAATCCCCCCGACCCCGAGGTGAAACCCGAGGTCCACACCCCGCCGGGCCTCCTCGTAACTCCCCACGAAGCAATGCAGGACACCACCGGGCTCTCCAGCATCCTCCTCTGCAAGGATGCGCAGCACGTCCTCGTTCGAGTCACGGCTGTGTATGGACACCGGCTTGCCAAGGCGGCGGGCCATGCGGAGCTGTTCGCGGAAGCAGATCTGCTGGCGCTCGATGGTCCGGGGGTCCTTGTCCCAGTAGTAGTCCAGCCCGATCTCGCCAAGGACGGGGACCTTCGGGTGTGCGAGGAGTTCCTCCAGCTCACCGGCCGTCTCCGCATCCCAACTGGCGGCGGAGGACGGGTGAATCCCTGCAGCGGCGAAGACACCCTCCTCGGCTTCCGCCAGTGCAATCGCCTCCCGCGAGGCCCGCAGGCTGTCTCCGAGCGTCAGGAAGCGCGTCACGCCCGCCTCCCGCGCCCGGGCGAACACGTCGGCCCGGTCCTTCCGGAACTTGGTGTCATGCAAGTGGGCGTGGGAGTCGAAGAGCATGGTGCCTGGATTGATGAGACAATCTTGTCAAACCCGGGAACGTCATCCCCGGGATGCCGGACCGTGTTTCCGCCGGCCTGAGAGGGTTGCATCCCGCAGATGCACCCTATCGAGCAAAGGGACCGGGTGGTGGTGTGCCCCCGGTCCCTTTCGTGTTCTGGTTTTCGGCAGCCTTACTTCTTCGCGCCGTCCAGGAACGGCATCATTTCGCGAAGGCGCTGACCGGTCTTCTCCACCGGATGCTCGCGCGCAAGGCGGCGCATGGCGTTGAAATGCGGCCTGCCGGCGATGTTCTCCAGCAGCCACTCGCGGGCGAACTCGCCGTTCTGGATTTCCTTCAGCATGCGGCGCATCTCGGCGCGGGTCTCCTCCGTGATGATGCGCTTGCCGCGGGAGAAGTCGCCGTACTCGGCCGTGTCGCTGATGGACTGGCGCATGCCGGCGAGGCCCTGCTTATAGACGAGGTCCACGATGAGCTTCACTTCGTGGAGGCACTCGAAGTAGGCCATTTCCTCGGGGTAGCCCGCTTCGACGAGCGTCTCGAACCCGGCTGTCATCAGCTCGCAGAGTCCGCCGCAGAGGACCGCCTGCTCGCCGAAGAGGTCGGTTTCCGTCTCGTCCTTGAAGGTTGTCTCGATGATGCCGGCGCGGCCGCCGCCAACAGCCGACGCGTGCGCCAGCGCGAGCTGACGGGCCTTGCCGCTGGCGTCGTTGTGCACCGCAATGAGGCACGGCACGCCGCCACCCTCCGCATAGACGGAGCGCACGAGGTGTCCGGGGCCCTTCGGCGCGACCATATAGACGTCAACCTCCGCGGGCGGCTGGATGCAGTTGAAGTGGATGTTGAAGCCGTGGCTGAAGACGAGGGCCTTGCCTGCCTTGAGCTGCGGGGCGATTTCGGCCTGATAGACCTTTGCCTGGATTTCGTCCGGCGTGAGAATCTGAATCACGTCCGCCTTCGCGGCCGCTTCGGCGGCTGTCATGACCTCGAAGCCGTGCTCCTGGGCCAGCTTGTGGTTCGGGGAGCCGGGCCGTTCCGCCACGATGACGTTCAGCCCCGATTCGCGCATGTTCTGGGCCTGGGCGTGCCCCTGGCTTCCATAGCCAACGACGGCGACAGTCCTGCTCTTGAGCAGGCCCATGTCGGCATCCTTGTCGTAATAAACCTTCAGTTCTCCCATGGCGTTCGGACACTCCGTGTTGAGGTATGCCAGGGCATCATCGGCCCCGGGGTACAACTGGAAAAGCGGGACGCCGCGCCCGGCCGGTGGCTGCCTCCGGCCGGACCGTGGCGGAAAACTCAGCGTGCCTGCCCTGCGGCCGGCTCCTTCTTCGTGGCCTTCGGAAGCGCCACGCGGGTGGTCGCCTTCTTGGCCTGGATCGCCGTCGTGATGCCGCGCGCGTTAAGGTACGTATAGACGAGGGCACTCGCAACGAAGATCGAGCTGTAGGTACCAAGCGCGATACCGATCAGCAGGACCAGCGCGAAGGCACTCAGCCCCACGCCGCCGAACAGGTACATGATGCCGATCACCGTCAGCGTCGTGGTGGACGTCATCAGCGTCCGGCTGAGCGTCTCATTGATGCCGCGGTTGAACACCTCATAGAGCTTGGCGCTGTGCCGCTCCTGCATCTTCTCGCGGATACGGTCGAACACAACGATCGTGTCGTTCACCGAGTAACCGAGAATGATCAGCAGGGCGGAGACGATGTCGAGCGTCAGCGTGTGCCCAAGCAGCTTGAAGATACCGAGCGCAAGGAACACGTCGTGCAGCAGCGTCACCACCGCGCCCGCACCGAACACCCACTGGAAGCGGAAGGCAATGTAGGTCAGAATGACGGCGCAGGCCACCGCCAGCGTCATGAACGCCGTCATGCGGAACTCCGTTCCGACGAAGGGCTCGACGGACTGGGTACTCATGATTTCCGCCCGGTCACCGTACTCGCCGGCAATCCCGCCGGAGATCATGCCCCGGATTTCGTCCAGCGTGGGCACCTCCCCGGTGACCCTGTCCGCCACGCGCGGGACGGTGAGCTGCCACTGGTCCTTGCCCATCACGCGGATGGCGCGCACATCGTCGAACTGCTCCTCGAACATGCCGAGCAAGATCAGCCGGTCTTCCGCGGACGTCTCCTCGATCTCCACCGTCGCGAGCACCCCGCCGGTGAAGTCAATCCCCCAGCTCGGCCCCTCCACCATGAGGTACGTGACCGAGACAATCGCAAGCGTACCGGAAACGCCAATGCCCACGGCGCGGTACTTCATCCAGGGGATTCGCACATTCTTGAGCAGCCGCAGCCTGCCCACGGAGATGGAGCGGAATTGCGTATACCAGGTCTCCATCAAGGTCCGCGTGACCACGATGCCGGTGTAGAGGTTCGCGATGAGGCCGATGGCGATGGCCGTCCAGAAGCCCCTCACCGAACCGTCCACCACCTCGAACAACACCAGCACAAGGGCAGGGAGCAGCGACGTGGTGTTGGAGTCCACGATCACGGAGAACGCCTTGTCGAAGGCCTGATTGATGGCGGCACGCAGGGGTTTTCCTGCGTCCAGCTCCTCGCGTAATCGCTCGTAGATCAGGATGTTGGCGTCCACCGCCATACCCATGGTGAGCAGGATACCGCCAATGCCCGAGAGGGTCAGCGTGGCCCCCATCAGCGCGAGGACCGCCATGATCAGCAGCAGGTTCAGCGTCATCGCGAAGATCGAAATGATCCCCGCGTGCACGTACATGAACAGCATGATGACCACGATCAGGGCGGCACCGAACATCAGCGCCCGCGCCGAACTCCTGATCGAGTCGGCGCCAAGCGTCGGCCCGACCGTGTTCTCCGTGATGACCTGCAGCGGCGCCGGCAGGGCACCCGCGTTCAGCACGCGCGAGAGGTCCAGCGCCTCCGCCTGAGTGAAGCCGCCTGAAATCTGCGCGCTGCCGCCAAGAATCGGCTCGCGGATGTTTGGAGCCGAATAAACAATGTCGTCCAGGATGATCGCGAACCGCCGGCCCACGTTGTCCGACGTGATCCGTGCGAAGATGTCCGCGCCCTGGCGGTTGAAATCTATCGTGACCTTGATCGGGTCCTGATAGTCCATCGGGTCGGTGAAGACCGCCGCCCGGCGCAGGTGCTCGCCCACAAGGGGCGCCTGAGCCGCCACAACGTACACCAAGTCCTCGTGACTTCGCTCCGGATCGGCGGTACCCGTGACCGGGTCCGTGTGGATGCGCCGGCCAAGCCGCAACGTATAACCGGAGGGAACGCCGGGAATGTCGTGCTGCAAACGCATGACCGTGCGGCCGGTGGCGGGTTCCTCGACCTCCTCAAGGAACTCGCGCTTCACCGGGCCGGTCCCGTCAGCGACAATGCCGTCGGCACCGCCCTCGATGAAGTTCACCACCACGTCATCGTGCTGCGGATGGAGGAGCCGGAACTCCATGGCGGCGGTGCGCAGGAGTGACTCGCGGATGCGCTCGGGGTCGTTTTCGCCGGGGATCTGGACTAGGATGCGGTCCGGCCCGGCGCGGGCCACGATGGGCTGGGTGAGGCCGAACTCGTCCACCCGCCGGCGGATGACGCGCAGGGCGCTCTCCACGGCCCGCTCCAGCGAATCCTGAAGGTCCGCCGACCGCGTCGTCAGGAGCAGTTCACTCTCCGCCAGTTGATTCCGGATGTTGCCCTGGGCCACCAGCTCGACCGTCGTCCCAAGCACGTCCTCAAGCGTCTCGGTGGCGAAGTCCAGGTCGCGCTCATCGTTGAGCTGAACCCGGACGCTCATGTCGTCAATGCTCTCGAAATCGATGCGGACGGAGGCGTCCACGTCGTCGCGGCGGAAGGCCTCGCGCAGGCCCTCGGCCTGATTTTCCAGGATGCGCCGGGCGAGCAGGTCCTGGTCCACGGTCAGGAGGAAGTCCGCCCCGCCCTGCAGGTCGAGACCCAGCGTGATGACACCACGGGACTCGAGCAGGTCGTTGCGCAGCTCGATCTCCTCCTCGGTCGGCGGATCCGCCATCGTGTTGATGTGGATGAAGTAACGGGCCGTGGGCCAGGTGATGAAAAGGCACCCAGCCGTGATGAGCAGGACGATGATCAGGCGCGGAGTGAAGATTTTCTGCATCGGGGGAAAGCTTTCCTCTTTTCCGTGGGTGGCGCGGCCCTCAGAGCAGCCGGACGCCGTTGATGACCAGCGAGAAATCGCAGTTCAGAAAGTTCGCGGCACGGCGGCACATCGCCATCCGGCCAAGGAAAATTTCAAAGTACTCCATGACCGGGGAGACCCTCGTATCAATGGAGAGGTTGAGGGTAATCAAATGGCCGGGCCGATCAACGTCCATCTTGCTGTCGGTGGCCGCATAATTCACCCGGTCGTGAATGTCCCGCGTCAGCATGGGGGTGGAGCTCCGCACCCGCTGGCGCAGCACGTCGGACTTGTCCGCCAGGATCAGCGCCGCCCCGGCGTTGTTGACCGCCTCGCCGTCACCCTCGTCGTGGTTGCCGATGGCGGCCATGATCAGCGTGATCTCCGCCGGGTCCATCCCCATGCGGGAGAGGATGCGCTGTGCCATCAGGGCGCTGGACTGCGCGTGCCTGTTGCGGTGGACCGAGTTGCCGATGTCGTGCAGGTACCCGGCGATGCCGGCCAGCTCGCGGTCGCGCGCGGGGAGCTCCAGCGCCCGGCAGATCGTCATGGCCCGGTTCGCCACCCGCGCAATGTGACGGATGCCGTGGTCGGTGAAGCCGATGGCCTCGAGCGCCAGGTCCGCCCCCTCGATCAGCGCCAGAACCTCAGGATCCTTCCGGATCTGGTCGAAACCCACAGTCTTGCCGCGGGCACGCGGGCGGGTCCGGGCGGCGCCGGGCCGTCCGTTCTCCCTCCCTTTCTGCCTCGCCTGTGTGGGTGTGCGCTCTGCCATGTGCTTCCGCGTCTGGGTGGTGGAGCTTCGCGGCCGGGTCCGGGGTTGCCGCCTCAGTTGCGCCCCTTCTTGCCCTTTTGCCCCTTCTGCCGGCCCTTGAAAGGTGACTGCTGGGGCGGCTTGCTGCCTGGGGTCTCCGCCGGTGCGGCGGAATCCGCGTCATCCTCGCCGGATGTGTCATCCTCCGGCTCCTGCTCCTGCTGCTTGGCCTTCTCCTTCGCCGCAGGGTCCTCGCGCTGAATCGTCACCGCCGTGCGGTTGAACTCCATCTCAACCCCCCTGGCCACGGTGACGAGCACGGTGTCCTTCTGCTTGTTCAGCCGCGCGACCGTGCCATGGATGCCCCCGATGGTGACGACCTTGTCACCGCGCTTCATCTCGTTGATTTGCCGCTGCCGCTCCTCCTGCTGCTGGCGCTGGGGGCGCTGGATCAGCACGTAGAACGCCACGATGATCACGATCATGGCGATGAGGAAGGTAGGGTTGAAAAAGCCGGGGGGGTCCGGCTCCTCGGTAATCTCGTTCGCCGTGGTGGCGAGTAATACGAACAGGTTGGTAAGGTCCATCATCCAGGCCGATATGAGATCGTCCCGCCGGGAAACCCCGGCGGTAACGGGGGACGGAAGCTAGGAACCGCCCGTTTCGGCTGTCAAATGGAAAGGCTGGACAAGGCGGAACGCGGGTGTATCCCCCGGCTTCGCGGGATGGTGTCCGTGACCCACTTGGCAGCGGTCCACCGAACCCTGCGAGACCTGCCCCGATCTCGCAGGGCCGGGAAGAGGCGAAACAACGCACCAAAACAGCGAAAACACCCGCGGATGCAGACCCGATCGCAGGAGATTTCCGTTCTGCTGTTCGGCCGGATGGCGTGCTCCGGCCGGAAGAAATCATCCGCCGATTTCGCCGATTCACGCCGATAAGGGGCGGTTGCGTCTCATCCCGGGGGACCCCGGGCAGGGGTCGCAGCCTTTGCCCACCGTTACGGAAGAAGAACTCACCGCGGAGGACCGGAGGCGCGGAGGGAACGAAAAAATCCATCACAGGCACCGTTGTGCCGTGGCGCCGTGGCGTGAGTTCCGTGAGAAGGAGGAGCACGCAACGGCGCTACGGCGCAACGAACAGGGAGCGCGGTCACGGCCTCACCGGTCATCCGCTGACGTGTCAGACACCCTCGAGATGGCGGGATGCACACGCCATTCCGTTTGCCCTGCCGCAGGATTCCGGAGAGCAATTTCCTTGCAGCACGGGGCCGCGGCAGGGCCGGAGCAAAACGGTCCTCGGGGAAAGGAGCGGGCAATGGGCGTCAGGTTCACCTACGGGCAGGGGGCCGCCCTCCCGCCCGGCGAGCAGGCGTTGCATGGGCAGAGGCGCTTCCGCGCTGTCTCCTCGCAATCCCCGCCCTCCTACCAGGTGGGATTTCGACTGCCGCCCTTGTGCCTGATGACCCTTCACGTCACCAACCGGCGGCTCATCCTCGCGAACTGCTTCATGCTGGGGCTGACCTGGGAGCTCCACCTTTGGTACGAGGGCTTGAACCCGGAGGACGACCCAGAGGTGGTGACCGGCGTCTCGGTTGGCAGGGGTTTCCTCGGCGAGTATCTTGAAATCCGCAGCCACGACCCGAGACACAAGGAGACCTGGTACCGGTCCGAGGACCTCACCCTGCGGTTCTACTTCAAGAACCCCGGCAAGGTGGCGGCGATCATCGAGCAGGCCATGGGCACAAGCACCGCAACCACCCCCGCCACCGCGTGAAAAGAACAGGACAGAAGAGGCGGGTTGGTTGCTGAGATTGGCCTATCTCGTCCGGGTATGGCGACGGAAGCGTGACCGGGATAGGAAAGTCTCAGGGTGGGGGAGCAGGAGCGGGGATTTCGCAGGGCCGACACGTTGCTCGTCGCCTACGAAAAGCGTTCGGCACGCTGGCAGCGACCGATGAACCCACACACGATACTCCTCGTAACAATTGGCGAAATCAAGGGTCGTTAAGGAAAGCGCCTCTTGGCAATAATCCTTGCTACAATCTTATACTCTTCCAAGGAGAAAGAGATGGAGGGTCACTTTCATGGGGATCCGCTTGGTAGCCTTCGAGTTCGTGCAGCTTCTCATCCTGCATTAGCAATGACGAATGGAATCTTCTCCCCGTGCTCGATAACTCTGGAAATAGATTCCTGACATGGGTTTCGAAAGCCGATAGGCCTTTCTTGTGGCGAATTGCGACAAGATCCTCGATATCGATTGCAAGCGGCTCAAATCCTGGGGGAACATGCACCACGAGAAAATGCGAACCATCGCTCAAATAGAAAATTTGCTCAGAAGCCCAATCACTCAATTCAAGCGCCTCCAACGACTGAGGGAAATGGACATCATTGTCAAGCAGATACATCGATACCGCCATACTGAACTCGCTCATCGCAAATCTGTGCAAGGGGGGGGTCGCCTCATATATAGCATCAAAACAATCAGGACGCAGCCGAGCAAGAGAAGCAATACGGCGCGAGCGACAGGGCAGAGGGTGTAATAGCGTAGCATGGCATTCATGGGTAGGCAAACCACTGGCCCGGGG
>SLOM01000170.1 GCA_007132505.1 Candidatus Sumerlaeota bacterium | reverse complement strand
TGACTACGAGCCCATCTTCCTGCCACTGGAGCCGCTGGACCTGGCGGTCCGCCACGCCGGTAACGGGACGGCGGAGCTGACGTGGACGCCCCAGAGCGATCCCCTCGAACCAAGCGCCGAACCAACCGGCTACATCGTCTATCACGGCACGGACGGGCGCTCGTTCGACAACGGCCGGCTCGTCAGCGGCCCGGAGGCGAGCATATCAGACCTGGAGGAGGGCGTGACGCATTACTTCCGCGTGACCGCGGTGAACGAGGGCGGCGAGTCCTTCCCGACGCCCTTCACCGGGATGCGCTGGCGCGAGGGGGCCGAGCCCGTGCTCATCGTGGACGGGTTCGAGCGCGTTTCCACCGCCGCCATCGTGGACGAGGAGGGCGCCCGTGGCTTCGACCGCAACACCGACCCGGGCGTGCCATGGCATTACAATGACCACCTGGTGGGCGCGCAGTACGACTTCGATCCAGCCTCCAGCTGGCAGAACGACCTGGAGGAGCCCGGTGCAGGCGCCAGCCGCGACGACCACACCGGGCGCTCCGAGCGCGGCAACACCTTCGACCATATCGTTGTCCACGGCCAGGCCTTCGCCGAGGCAGACATGGCCTTCGATTCCACGACGCTGGGGGGCTTTCGCCAGGCGATGGACCGGGCGGACTACCCGCTGGTGAACTGGATCGCCGGGCGGCAGCGCACCACCATGCCCCCGGCCGGCATGTACAACCAGGGCAGGCCCGACCGCATGATTCCGGAGTTCGAGGTGCTGGACAGCCGCGTGCGGCGCACGCTCGAGGAGTACATCGGCGCCGGAGGAAAGCTCCTCATCAGCGGCGCCTACATCATCGAGGACCTGACGAGCAGCGAGATCGCGAGCGAGGAAAGCCAGCGCTTCGCCCGCGAGGTGCTTGGCGTGGAGTTCTTCCGCCCCCGCTCCACCACCATCAACGCGGTGCGCAACCCGGGCAGGGTGGAGGCGCTGGTGGAACTGCCGAACTTCCGCTTCGGGAACGACCTCGAACCGCCGCGCAACATACTCCCGACAGTGTACTTCGTCGAGTCCGCCGAGTCCTTCATCGGCGCGGAGGGCGGTGGCGCAGCGGTGGCGCTGGAGTACGGTGACACGGGACTCCATGCGGCGCTTGTCGGAGACTCGGTGGCGCTCTTCGGCTTCCCGCTGGAGACCGTCCTCCCACCGGACGCACGCACCGCGTGGATCGCCGGGACCGCACGCACGCTCCTCGGAATGCCCGCGGACTGGCAGGAGAACGAAGAGGAGTAGCCAGGCAGGAGTGACGAACGAACTGCTGGGCAGAATCCTGATCGGAGGAGGGCTCCTTCTGGCCACGGCCGGGGCCCTCCTCTGGCTCCTCTCCCGCGCGGGGGTGGAGCGCCTCCCCGGCGACATTCACGTCGAGCGCGAGGGGTGGAGCTTCACCTTCCCCCTCGTGACGTGCATCGTGCTCAGCATCATCCTGACGATCGTGCTGAACGTCTTCTTCTGGCGGAGATAGCCGCGGATGGGAGGGGGCGCTGCCTATTTCGGCGCTGTGGCTCCGTGGATGGCCTGGAACATTTCGCGGTTGTCCACCACCCAGTTGTAAAGCCGCTCGATGCCTTGCTTGAGTGAGACTTGCGGCTGCCAGCCGAAGTGCTCGCGGGCCTTGCGGATGTCGGAGACGAAGACCGGCTGGTCGCCGGGACGCCAATCGTCGAAGCGCGCGTTCATCTTCCTGCCCGAGAACTCCTCCAGGTAGGCGATGAGTTCGAGGAGGGAGAGCATGTTGTCCGGCCCGCCGCCGATATTGTAGATCTGGCCGGCAGTCTTCTTGATGTTGGCGATGGCGGCCTCGTAGCCGTCCAGCAGGTCCTGCACGTAGAGCGCGTCGCGCACCTGCTTGCCGTCGCCGAAGATGGTGACTTCGCGCTCCAGCACACAGCAGATGATGAACCACGCGACCCAGCCCTGGTCCTCCATGCCGAGCTGGCGCAGTCCGTAGATGCAGGACTGGCGAAGGCCGACGGTCGGGATCCCGTAGATGCGCCAGTAGTCACGCACATACTGCTCCGCGGCGCCCTTTGAGCACCCGTAGGGCGAGTGGAAGTCCAGGTTTACCGACTCGTCAATGCCGAGCGGCAAGTGGGCGTATTGGTAGCGCCCGTTCTTCTCCTCGACGGGAATCTCCTCCATGCCGCCGTAGACCTTGTTGGTGGAGGCGTAGAGGAAGACGGGCTTGAGGGAGTGGGCGCGCAGGCCCTCCAGGAGGTTGAACGTGCCGAGGATGTTGATCTCGAGGTCCTCGCGCGGGTCGAGGACCGAGGTGGTGACGGCGACCTGGCCAGCGAGGTGGATGACCTGATCCACGTCCTTGTGGCGGCCGAAGAGGTCCACCATCGCCTTCTCGTCGCGTATGTCGAGCTTCTCGAACTCGAACTCGCCGAACTGGCGGAGCCACTCGACGTTGTCCTTCGTCCCCTTGCGCGAGAGATTGTCGAGGACGACCACCTTGTGGCCCTTCTCGATGAAACGCCGGGCGGCGTTGCAGCCGATGAAGCCGGCTCCACCTGTGACAATGGTCTTCGGCATGGGGGTCATCCTCCCCTGGGGGGTTCCGGTTGGCCGCTTGCCAGCACCCGGAGAGGTGCGAAACGACGGCACAACATGCGAGTATTGCGGGGCATAGGTCCCGCCGAGGAACGACGTCAAGCGCCAAGGACCCGCCGATGGCGGCTGAAACCCGGTCCCGGCAGCGGTTGCATCCATCGCGTCTGCCAGCCCTCCGGGCCGGGAAGGCCGGAAGTGGAGAACGCTGACATCCCGATTTTGGGGCTAAGCCGGCGAATTGTCTCCCTTGCCCCTGTCGGGGGAGGGGGGGTGATGATGGGTGGTTAGGTTCTGTCACCATCGTGCGGCGGGACACCGTGCGGGACATTATCAGGGAGAAACAGAGAATACGCGATGTCCGATCAGCCCACCCCTCCCGAAGCGCCCTCCATGCTCGAGCGGATCAACAGCCGCCGGCCCCTGAGCCCCGGGTGCGAGCAGCAGCTCCTCCAGTTTGGCCGCTATGCCCTTGTCGCCTTGCTCGTGTTCTTCTGCGTGGCCCGGTTCGTGAACCTCACCCTGGACTTCCCTCCCGGGCTCACCACCGACGGCGATGCACTGACCGACGAGGGGCTCTACGCCCACAACGCCATCAATCACTACCTGACCGGCGACTGGTACGTGGAGAATGACTTCAACCAGGTGGTGAGTCTTCCCGTCCTGCAGGTCATCCAGACCTGGTGCTTCCAGATTTTCGGATTCGGACTGGGGACGGCGCGCAGCATCGTCGTGGTGTTCAGCTTCCTTTACATTGCGGGGCTTTACGTCCTCATGCGGCGGTGGTCGGGGCACTGGACTGCGTTCGCCGCGGCCGCCCTCCTGGCGGGAAGCCATCTGCACTTTGCCTTCAGCCGTGTTTCGGTGGCGGAAGCGCCGATGGCGGCGTTCCTCGTCTGGGCCTTCGTTTTCGGTGCATGGGCGAGAGGAAAATACGCCTATCTCTTTGCAGGCCTTGCCGCCGTGGCCTTCACCGCCGCCCTGCTGACGAAGACGAACGCCCTTTTCGCGGTGCCGTTGCTTGGTGGCATTGTCATCGCCCAGGAGCTGGAATGGCGTAGGATTCTGTTCAAGTTTCTCGTCGCCACCGGCGTGTTTCTCGTTCTCATGGGCACCTATTTCTTCTGGCTTGTCCGCCCGAACATGGACGAGTTTCTCTACTTCTACTCGATCAATGTGGGTGTGACGAGTTCGTACCACCCGGCGGACATGTGGCGGGAGTTCTGGGGTATCGTGGCCCAGACGCCGAACATGGAGTTCCTTGGTGCCTATGCGCTGCCGATTTTCGTTATTCCGCTCCTGTTCCTGTCGCGGACGTTCCGCACCAACCCGCTCTTCTACATCGCCATTGCCTGGTATGTCCTTTACCTTGTCCTGTTCTCCACCTACGGAAGGTTCCACAACAGGTTCTTCGTGGCGATCGTGGCACCGGTTTCGATGCTGATGGCCATCGTCATGAAGGAAGTGTGGGACAATCGGGACCGCTTCTGGCCGGCATTTTATGGCTTTGGAATCATCTTCACCCTGACCTTCGTGGTGAATTTCTGGCATGTTGGCAGCTACCTGACTTATACCAAGAATTCGTTCAACGAGGCGGCGCAGGAAATCCGGCGCATCATGGACGCGGACCCCGATTCCAACAATGTGCTGATGGGACACACGGCCGCGTCGTTCGCCCTGCGGAACGGCGTTATCCCACGGCACGACCGCTACGGAGTAACGCCGCTGGAGGAAAGGCTCCGCACCTTCCGTCCCTCCTACACCGTTTCGGAAATGGCCATCCGGAATTTCCCACTGGAACCGTACTACCAGCACCGCGAGATACTGGAGGCCTACGCCCGGTTTGAGGTGGTGGGAGAATTCGACGTGCTGGAGAACTATCGTCATCACCCCATCGTTCTCTACAAGGTGCACCCACACGACCCACCGGAAGAACCAGAGGAGCCTGAAGAGCTGGACGAACCGGACGAGGACACCGAAGAAGAGCCGGCAGAGGAGGTTGAAGAAAATGAAGAGGAATGATCGAATGGAATACAGTGTTTCTGCCCGGCCTAAGACAGGCGGCGGCAGGGAGAACCTCATGATCCATCTTGTTTTCGCCCTGGTGCTTTTCGCGTTCCTGGCACTTTCCACTGGTGCACCAGCGGAAGAGGTGAACGAGGACACCGTCCCTCCCGCGGAGACGGTCGAGGAGCCCGAACCGGAACCGAT
>SLOM01000121.1 GCA_007132505.1 Candidatus Sumerlaeota bacterium | reverse complement strand
CTGGGTGGCGCACCATTGGAACTTCGATTTCAAGATCCTGGCGGAAGCAGGAATGCCGGCAGGTTCCTTGGCCGGTGGCGACACACTGCTTGCCGCCTACCTGCTTAACCCGGATCGCAGCGGATCGCTTCGCCTCAAGGACCTCGTCCTCACCCACCTCAACATCAAGATGACGGAGATCTCCGAGCTGATCGGCCAGGGCGACGACATGGTCACGATGGCCGGAGTCACGATCGAGGACACGGCACGGTACGCCTGCCAGGACGCGGATGCCACGTTGCAGCTCCACGGGGTGCTCGCCCCGCGCGTGGCGGAGGCAGGCATGGAGAAGGTCTACCGGGAGGTGGAGTTGCCGCTGACTCCCGTGCTGGCCCGGATGGAACTGGAGGGAGTGCGGCTGGACCGGGAGCACTTCCGCAGGCTCTCGCGTGAGGCCGAAGGAGAACTCTCGCGCCTGACCGAGGAGATTCACGCCCTTGCCGGCCGGCCCTTCCGGATCAACTCGCCCAAGCAGCTTGCCGAAGTGCTCTTCGAGGACCTCGGCCTGCCACGCCAGCGCAAGGGCAAGTCCGGCACCTACAGCACCGACGTCAACGTGCTGGAGGCCCTGCGGCACATGCACCCGCTTCCGGCCAAGATGCTGGAGTACCGCCAGGTTGAGAAGCTGAAGAACACGTACCTGGACCCGATGCCGAGCCTCGTACAGCCGCGGACCGGCCGACTCCACACCAGCTTCAACCAAACGCAGACGGCGACGGGCCGCCTGTCCAGCTCCAACCCGAATCTGCAGAACATCCCCGTCCGCACCGAGGCTGGGCGGAAGGTGCGGCGCGGATTCCTTTCGCGGGCCGACGGATGGGTCCTGCTCTCCGCGGACTACTCACAAATCGAACTGCGGATCCTGGCGCATCTGAGCGGCGACGAGGTGCTGCAGGATGTCTTTCGCTCCGGCGGCGACATCCACCGTCAGACCGCCGCGAAGGTATTCGGCGTATCTGAGGAGGACGTGACGGCGGAGATGCGCGGCCAGGCAAAGGCGATCAACTTCGGCATCGTGTACGGCATGACGGAGTTCCGCCTGGCGCGGGACCTTGAGATCCCACGTGCCAAGGCCGAGCGATTCATCAAGGACTACTTCGCCGTGTATTCCGGAGTGCGGGACTACATCGAGGGATCCAAGGCGCAGGCGCGGGAGAAGGGCTACGTGACAACATTGCTCGGCCGGCGGCGCCATGTGCCCGATATCAATGCCCGGAATGCCAACCAGCGCAATCTGGCCGAGCGAATCGCCGTCAACACCCCCATCCAGGGCACCTCGGCCGACATGATCAAGCTCGCCATGATCCGGGTGCAGGAGCGCCTTGATGCCGGGGCGCACGAGGCGAAGATGATCCTGCAGGTGCACGACGAACTGATTTTGGACGTGCCCGAGGAAGAAGTGGAGCAGATCCGCGAGCTGGTAACCGGCGAGATGCAGCAGGCGTTGCCGCTGAAGGTACCGGTGGCGGTGGAAACAGCCGTCGGAACCAACTGGGCGGACTGCAAATAGCGGGTGAGATCCCGCCACTTTGGATTTTGGATGTGACAAACCGGGAAAGAAGCACCATTCTGGGGTTGACGGGATCGCTGGGCAGCGGAAAGTCTTTTGTATCCTCGCTGCTGTCCCAGTCCGGTGCGAAAGTCATCTGTGCCGACAAGTTGGCCCGGGAGGCAGTCAGTCCAGGATCGCCTGCTCTCAACGACATAAGAACCCGCTTCGGCGATGACGTCCTTCAGGCGGACGGCACGCTGGACCGCGGACGGCTCGGGAACCTGGTTTTCCAGGACCCTGCGAGCAGATGGGCACTCGAAGAGATTATTCACCCACGAGTTCGCAAGAGGGAACTCGAATTGCTTGGAGAGTATGAGGGACACCCGCTCATCGTGCTGGATGTCCCCCTCCTGTTCGAAAAAGGTCTGGACCGTCATTGCAATCATACCGCCGCGGTCATCATCAGTGAGGAGGAACGCTACCGGCGGCTTCGCCAGGAGCGCGGACTGACAAAGGAGCAAGTGGACGCACGATTGCGCGCCCAGATGCCTCAGGAGGAAAAAGCGGCCCGGGCCAGCACGGTCATAGACAACTCGGGCGCTCCAAGCCAGACGGCCAACCAGGTGAATGCGCTGCTGGTCAGAATTTTTGGGGAGAATCTCCCCGCCCCACTAAGGTTCCTGACCCCAGAGAACCACGTTCCTTCCGGCTGAAAACCGGAACTCCCACCAGGTCACATGGACCCGCCTTTCCGCGGGCCTCACATCATAGCTCATTACCCAACCTCAGGAGAGAGAGTACCCATGCGCCGCCGCAAGAACACAGGCAATGCCAACGGCCCCAACGCCCAGTCCACCAGCCAAGTCCGAACACGCCGCCGCAGGAAGGGAGGGGGAGAGGGCGCCCGTCAGCCACTCCCGCCCGGTGTGGACGCGGATTTCTACAAGGATGAGCCGGACATGATTGCCGAGGCGGAAGAGGCCGCCAGCGAGAAGGAAGCCCGTGAGACCCCCGCCCGCAAGGAGGGCAAGCCGGCCGGCAAGAAGATGGCCGTGGCCGACCTTGGCCAGCTCAAACGCATGTCCATGACTGATCTCAGCAAGATGGCCATCGAGATGGGCGTGGACAACGCCGCGGGAATGCGCAAGCAGGACCTGATCTTCCAGATTCTCCGCTACAACGCGAGCACCGAGGACGGGCTGCGGGCGAACGGTGTGTTGGAAATCCTGCCCGATGGCGGGTTCGGATTCCTGCGCTCCGCCAGCTACAACTACCTGTGGGGGCCGGACGACATCTACGTCTCACCGTCGCAGATCCGGCGCTTCGGCCTGCGCAAGGGCGACACGGTCGTCGGCACGGTCCGCCCGCCCAAGGAGGGCGAAAAGTACTTCGCCCTGCTCAAGGTTGAGAAGATCAACGACGTGGACCCGCAGACGGCGAAGGAAAAGATCCTCTTCGACAACCTTACGCCGCTCTATCCGGACGAGCGCTTCGTGCTGGAAACCACACGGGACAAGCTGACCACCCGGGTGATGGATCTGCTCACCCCCATCGGCAAGGGCCAGCGCGCGCTCATCGTGGCTCCGCCCCGCACGGGCAAGACGGTCATGCTCCAGGACATCGCCAACGCGCTGACCACGAATCACCCGGACATGTTCCTCATCGTGCTGCTGATTGACGAGCGCCCCGAGGAAGTGACCGATATGGAGCGCACGGTGGACGGCGAGGTGATCAGCTCCACCTTCGACGAGCCGGCCGACCGGCACGTCCAGGTCGCCGAGATGGTCATCGAGAAGGCCAAACGTCTGGTGGAGCACGGACGTGACGTGGTCATCCTGCTCGACTCGATCACGCGACTTGCCCGCGCCTACAACACCATCGCGCCGTCCTCCGGCAGGGTGCTCTCCGGCGGTATAGACGCCAACGCCCTGCACAAGCCCAAGCGCTTCTTCGGCGCGGCCCGCAACATCGAGGAAGGTGGATCGCTCACCATCATCGCAACGGCGCTCATCGAGACGGGCTCAAAGATGGACGACGTCATTTTCGAGGAATTCAAGGGCACCGGCAACTGCGAGGTGAAGCTGGACCGGAAGCTCGCCGACCGGCGTATCTACCCCTCCATAGACATCATGATCTCCGGCACGCGGAAGGAGGAACTCCTCCTTTCGGAGACCCAACTTCAACGCATCTGGTTGTTGCGGAAGATTCTGAACGAGCTGAACGTCGTCGAGGCGATGGACTTCCTGCGCGACAGGCTGCGCAAGACGGAAAGCAACAAGGACTTCTTGGAGTCCATGAACCAATAGGGCACAGGTGGCGCCAGCCTCCGCTGGGGACGTGCGTCAGGAGGGAGAAAGCTCCTTCCGGCGCGCCTCTTCTGCTTCCGTGAGCGGCTGGACTGTCTGCCCCCTGCGGTTGCTGTCTTTGCGTCTGCGTTTTCCGCGCTGGCGGCGTTGCGAGGGCCGCTGTTCTGCCTCCGGATCGGGCTCCAGCAGGTGGAGCGTTCCGTCCGATATAGCCAGTGCGAGCAGCACGGCGAAAGCGAACCCGACAAGTGGCACGCGCAAGTGGAAGTCCATCGTGGCATGGACAAGCGTGATGATGATACCAATCCAGGCAGCGCGCTGGAGTGCGCGGTTGCTCCAGTGGAAGACAGCAACCTGCTGCTGCCAATTGCGCCAGAACGCCCGGCCGAACCCGGCAAGTGCCAGCAGCACAAGCAGAGCCCCTGGGACTCCGGCCTCCGCCATCCACTGCGCGATATCGTTGTGCGACCAGCCGGGATTTCCGTCGGTCGGAATGCGAGCATGGCGGAGGAGCATGGCCTCCGTCGCGCCGAGCCCCGTGCCGAGGAACCGGCTTTCCTCAAGGCCCTCCATGGTGGCGCGCGTCAGCTCCATCCTTGTGGCGGTGAGTCGCTCCGCGGAGAAGCGGTCGGCGAAGTAATCCACGTAATTCGACGCGAAGATGAGAAGGACGACGGACGCCCCAAGAATCCACGGGACGGCCGGCTCGGCGCGCCTCTCTGTGCCCTGCCTCTGCGAGCGGGTCAAACCGCCCAGGATCTCTATCGCAAGCCACGCGGCGATCGCCGTAAGCCCGGCAACGAGTGACCCGCGCGAGAGTGTCGCCAGCCAACCCAGTCCCGCCACAATCACGCAGCCGAAAAGCACGAGCCGAAGGTCCCTGCTGCCGCCCTCGCCACCTTCCCGGCCGTAAACGTAGCCGGATTGTTTCACTTCGTAGAGGCGTATGATGGCCATGGTGGCAAGCGGCAGCCCCATCACCG
>SLOM01000282.1 GCA_007132505.1 Candidatus Sumerlaeota bacterium | reverse complement strand
CGGCGGCTCTCCTCGCGGACAAGAGACCGGCGGATGCGGTCCATCACCGCGTCGGGCGGATGGTGCAGCCCCTCGCGTGCCTGATCGAGTATACGGGAGAAGTGCTCGGCGCTGAGCGTGCCGAACTCGGTTTCCTCCAAGGCCACGCGGGCGATCTCGCGGCCCTCCTCGTGGAGAGCCTTGGGGTCCAGTGACGCCGCCAGCAGCATGCACAGAAGCAGGCCCACGCGCTCCTCGTCGGTGAGTGCCGGGACGCCGGCGGTGCCTTCCATGTTTCCGGTTCTCCTTGCGATTTCCCTTGGAGAGGAATCTCCACGGTGCGTTAAACTTGTATCGGCGGTCTAAAGTGGGCAAGCGCTATTGCCCGGACCCCCATTCCAGCAACGGGAGGACATCCGTTGAAAGCTGCCGTCTCCGATGCAAGGGGCATCGAAACCCTGAAAATCAGCAACGCCGAGGAGCCTGGAGACCCGGGTCCCGGAATGGCATTGGTGCGCACGCGGGCTTTCTCGCTCAACTTCCGGGACCTGATGGTTGCGGAGGGAAAATACGGCAAGCCGGCGGAGCAACCACAGGTGATCGGCTCGGACATGGCCGGGGAGGTCATCGCGGTGGGTGATGGGGTCTTGTCCCTTGAGCCCGGCGACCGAGTGCTGAACGCGCCGATCACTTCCTGGCTGGCGGGTACCATGCGGCCGGAGGACTTCGGCTCGTTCCTTGGGGGGAACGGCGTCCCGGGCGTGTTCGCCGAGAAGGTGTTGCTCCCGGCGGAGGCGCTGGTGCGGTTCGACAAGCTGTCCTTCGCGCAGGCCGCCACGCTCCCCATCGCCGGGCTGACCGCCTGGGCCGCGGTGGTCACGCACGGCGGGCTTCGGCCCGGTGGCACGGCGCTCTGCCTCGGCACAGGCGGGGTGTCGGTCTTCGCCGCCCAGATCGCCCGCGGCATGGGGGCACGCGCCATCATGACCACCAGCTCCACAGAGAAGGCGGCGCGAATCCGCCAGGTGATCGGGGAGGACGTCCAGGTGTTGAACTACCGCCAGAACCCCGATTGGCACGAGGAGGTCCGGGAGATGACCGGCGGACGGGGCGTGGACCTCGTCGTGGAGACCGTGGGGGGTGATTCCCTCGGAAAGTCGGTTCAGGCGGTCTGCCACAGGGGCACCGTCTCCCTGGTCGGAGTTCTGGCGGGTGCCGACTCGCAGGTCAGCGTCCGGCACTTCCTCATGCGGCAGGTGCAGGTGAAGGGCATCTTCATGGAGTCTGCCTCTGAGCTGCGCCAGTTTGTCCGGTTCGTGGAGAGCTCGGCTCTTAGACCGTTGATAGACAAGGAGTTCCGCTTCGACCGCGTGAAGGATGCTTATCGCCACCTGCAGTCCGCGAAGCACATCGGCAAGGTCGTCATGACGATGGCGGAGTGATGCTCCTGAAGGGCATTTGGGCAACCCCTTTATGAAATCGGGGCCTCCAGCGGTCCCCCGGGATGCTCGATTCCAATTTCGCACTTGACGGACACACCCGCCGATAGGGCATGCTCAGTTAGAGGGAAGATGCACACGGTAAGGACCGATAGCCGCTCAACGAGGGATAGCCATGAAAAGAATTCTGCTCACATTCGGGGCCGCAGGTCTGCTGGCAGCACCGCTCTATGCCGGCCCAGTCGGACTGCTGGAGGGCCAACGTGGCCTGCAGGTGGTCCGGGGTGAGGAAAGCTTCGCAGTGAATTCCAGCTCCCCACTCCTCGTGAACGAACTGGACGTCGTCAGGACCCGGGCAAATCCTGCCCGCGTAAATGCCTCCAACGGCGAGACTTATGTGGCCGGGCCTGAGAGCAATATCCTGATTGAGGAAGGCGGTGCGATCCGCTTGGAGAGGGGCGCCGTCGTCGCCTCTCTGGTGGCGGGCTCCAGCACCGTCGTGAAGCACAAGAACTTGGAGTTGTCGCTGATCACGCCACGGGACGAGGCGCCGGAAGGTGGCACCAACATCATCGTGCGGGAAGTCGAGACGAACCGGATCGAGGTTGTGACCGTCGGCTCGCAGTCAACGGCCGTGTATGATGTGGACCGGGATACGCAGATCGCAACGCTCGGTACAGACGACATGATGGTCTTCGGCCAGCTCCCCAACGGCGAGTGGGTCCCCAGCGCTCCGGGCGTCTTCCAGCAGCAGGAGCTCGACCCGGTGACGGCAGACCTCGAGGAAGATGAACTCGAGGCCGAACGCCGGCGGGGCGCCTTCTGGTGGCTCGGCACAACCGGTGGCACCATCGCGGCCGTCGGTGTCGGTGCGGCAGCCGTCGGTGTTGGTGGTTACATCTTCTACAACGAGGTCATTGACGACGACGACGATCCGGACCCGGTGGTGGAGCCCGTCCGCCGGCCCATCACACCGATCCGTCGTCCAAGCCCGACCCCGACGCCGACGCCGTACCCAACGCCGGACAACGGTTGGGACAACGGCGAGGAGCCACTTCTCTAAGAGCCCCCTTGGGAATCCCGCATTCGGGAACAACATGAGATAAGGGAATCCGGCCGGCATCAGCCGGCCGGTTCTTTTTTGCGCCGCCGGTTCCTTCTGTTGCCCCTCCGCACGCTGCCATCCCACAAGTCAACCAATGCATTTCACCCACTGAGGGAGCACCCAATGTTTCCTGCTGAGAACTACACCGCTGCCATGCTTCTCCGCCGCCGGGGGATGCCTGAGATCAATGTCACTCCCACCGGCAAAAAGCTGCCCCATCCGGCGCCGCGCGCACCGCGCATTTTCGCCGATACTGCCGACGTGGACGCCATCAGGACGCTCTACGAATCGGGCATCATCAACGGCGTCACCACCAACCCCACGCTGCTCAAGCGCGCCGGGGCAAAGAACTGGGAGGACGCCAAGGAGCGCATGAAGGAAATCTGCCGGCTGCTCGACCCCAACCCGGTGTCGCTCGAACTGACCGAGCTCACCTTCGACAAGATGGTCACGCAGGCGGAGGAACTCCGCGCGCTCGGCGAAAACTCCGTCATCAAGGTCCCCACGGGCGGCTACCAGCGTATAGACAAGTCGCTCGACCCGCACACGGGCCTCAAGGTGCTCCGCGCGCTCTGGGAGCGTGACATCCGCACCAACGCGACGCTGATCTTCAACTCAACGCAGGCCTTCTGGGCAGCCAACGCCGGCGCCAGCTACGTCTCGCCCTTCCTCGGCCGCATGGCGGACTATCTGTACAAGAACGACCATGCGGAGCGCCCGGCGGGGAACGCGCTCTATTGGCTGGAGGAACACAAGCACGGTGCGACAGGGCAGCACACCGCCAACACCGAGTACGTGGCCTCGGGTGGGCCACGCAAGAACGCGGGCGTGCGGCTCGTGCGCGAAATCGCCGAGGTATTTGCCAACTACGATATCCAGACGGAAATCCTTGCCGCCAGCTTCCGCAACTTCGTCCAGATCAGCGAAATCCTCCAGGCGGGGGCGGACATCCTCACCGTGCCGGACCCCATCCTGATGCTGGTGGCGGATCACCCGCTCACGGACCAGGGCATGGAGAGCTTCGTCGAGGACTCCAAGGCCTTCTCCTCCTGATAGACAAGCCCCCCGGCGGGTCCAGGGCTGCCGGTCCCGGCGCACCCTCCGGCGGGGGGCTTCCACGCTCACAGCTCCCGCCTCTGCATTTCTCCCTTTTCTCCCGTTCTCTGCTTGAACGGCGTGGTCAATACGGTTACCCATCCCTGCATCCTGCAAAGTGAAGCGGGAGGGACATAAGGATGCATCGTCCGATATTTTGGACGTTCCTTGCAGTGGTTCTGCTGGCGGCCGCCGCCGGTGGTTTCCTGTTGTTTCGCGACTCCGGGACGGCCGCCCGCGGCCCGGCCTCCCTGCCCCCGGTGGCGGAGGAAGGGACGCTCGATTCCCCCTCTTCTGAGGCGCCGGAAGCGCCCGAACCCGAGTCACCCCAGCCCTCTCCGCCCCCTGCCGCAGCAGAGGAACCGGCGCCGCAGGAGGCAGCACCCGAAGCCACCGCAGAAGTCACCGGCCGGTTCGTGCTCGAGGACGGCAGCCCGGCCGAGGGTGTCCTCCTGGCGGCTGCCCAGTACATCGAGCCGGACGGTGGCGAGGCGGAGGTCCGCCGGATTCCGCCGGACGGCAGTCCGTTGCGCACCGGCGCTGATGGCCGCTTCCGCCTGGAGGGACTGACCCCCGGCCCCTTCCATCTCGCCGCCGGCCGGCACGGGCTCGTCCTTGACCACTGGGCGCTGGAGGCCCCAGCCGAAGACCTCGAGTTCGTGGTCGAATCGCCACCAGAACCCCATCGCATTGAGGGCCGCGTCCATCACGAGGACACCGGCCTGGCGGTCGAAGGCGTGAGGGTGCGTTTCGAATGGCGCACTGGTCTGTCGGCGGTCCGGGACATGGACCTCTCGGCGATGGGCTCCAGGATGGCCCCGCCTGGTGCCCCCCGCCCGACGCCCACTCCCACGCCCACCGCCGCGGAACAGATGGAACGCACGGCCACGCGCGGGGTTTTCACAGCCGTTCCCGACAGCGTCGAGCCCGTCACCGCTGTCTCCGGCCCCGGCGGCCGGTTTGAAGTGCCCGCCCTCATTCCCGGGCGGTACTTTGTGGCCCTGGAGGAGAGCGGCTACTTTCTGCTCCGCTCCGAGAGCAATGCCCCGCGGGTGCCGCGCTCCCGGGCCCAGGGCGGGTGGCTCGATGCCCCGCCCGATTGGGAGGCGCCGCGCAGGCTCGACCTGTTCGTCCACGAGGGGCGCGACATCCGCGGCCGCATTGTCTATCAGGGAACGCAGGAGCCGCTCGAAGGCGAGACGCTGCAACTGCTGGTG
>SLOM01000051.1 GCA_007132505.1 Candidatus Sumerlaeota bacterium | reverse complement strand
GTCTATGAACGCACGACGGGGCGTTACGGCGAACGCGGCATCCGCTTCGTCCACATGGAAGTGGGACACGCGGCCCAGAACGTCTATCTCCAGGCCGGCGCCCTCGGCCTCGGCACCGTCGTCGTGGGAGCCTTCGACGAGGATGGAATCGCCCGCATCATGGGCCTCCCGGAGGAGGAAAAGGCACTCTACCTGATGCCGGTGGGGAGGATGTAGGGCCGCCCCTGCGATTCGCGGGCTACCGCGGGGTCAGTTCAACCCTCAGGTGGGTGGTCTGTTCGGGGGTGATGTCGTAGGGGAACGTTGCCATGTGGTAACCGGTGCCCCGGGTAATGACCTCATGGCTGCCTGAATCCACGCCTTCGACGACAAGGACACCTTCCCCGTCATGGCGGACCATCAGCCGGGGATGATCGCCGATTCCCTCCCCCATCGAGAAGGCGTTCGGAATGGGCTCACCGGTCACAGCATCCACCGCGGTGATGCGGAGCGTACCACGCGTCGGTGTATTGAAAGAGAAGTCCTCCTCAACTGAGACTCCCTCGCCTTCGGGGACGTTGACTGTGCGGGTCTCGCCGAATTCGGGATGCGAGACGGAAAGCGTGTGCTCGCCCGGAGGAACACCGGCGATGCGGTATGCGCCGTCCGGTTGCGGGAAGACGAAGCGCTCCCCGCTCCAGCCCTCCACGGCGATTCCGTACATTCCACCCACCCGGAGCGTCACCTCGAAGTCCTCGGCACTGTAGTTTTCCGGAACGTCTATACGGCCGTGTATGACGGCGGTGGGAAGTTCGAGATCGAGGACTTTTCGCTCGCCGGATTCGAGCTCGACGGTCCAGCCGTGGGACAATCGGGATGTCCGGGCGGGAGCGGTGCCGGAGGCAATATCATGGAAACCAAGGGTCGTACGGAAATGGGCTTCCCCGGCGGGGAGCCCTTCGGTCCAGTAGATTCCATCCTCCCCGGGCCGCCTCGCGCCGTCGTACCGCGTCTCCCCCACCCTGGCACTTGGCATGACCGAGTAGTCTGTGGAAGCCGGACTCCCGGGGGAGCTTACAATGCGAATCCCAATGGCGGCCTGCCCGATTTCCATGGTGAATTCGTGGACCCCGGGCTCCTGTGGAATCTCGATGAACTTGGACCCGCCCTCGGTCCTGAAGGTGCCGTCCGGGGTGACCTGGGGGCCGAACGCGGCACGGCCCGCCTCGTCGGTAAAGCCCTCCTGACGCGCCAGAGTGCGGTAGCCTCGCTCTGAGACCCGGACGCGTGGCGTGAAAGTCACCTCCCGGCCCGCGAGCGGATCCCCCGTGTCCCTGTCAACGAGATGGACAGCGACCTCCGGATAGGGACCAAGCACCAGGTCCCCCATGTCCAGGTGGCTTTCGCTGGAGAATTCGTAGGAGAAATCGCTGTACATGTCCTCGCCGCCGAGATCCACACGGATCGTTCCCTCCCCCGCGGGCACCTCCGGGAACAGAAAGCGGCCGCTGCTGTCTGAGACCGAGGAGGCGGCCGGAGATGCCTCCGGGCGAACCCGAATAGACGCCTGCCGCGGAATGACCATGCTGATGCCCGGAAAGTGCAGCACCGGCAGGCCGGCCGCTGGCTCGCCCGTGACACCGTCCACCAGCCTGCCGCTCAACATGCCGGGAAGGGGGAGTTCCACCTCCCGCTCAGCCACCATCTCGCCCGGTTCCAGCCTGAAGTCATAGTATCCCGTTCCGTAGCCCGGCGCCGTGGCGCGGTAATACACGTGCACGGGCCGGTCCCCGCGGGTGTTGGAAAGAGCATGTGAAAAACCGGCCGGGAGTATTTCGATACTCCCGCTATCTTCCCATTGAATCTGAAAAGTCTGGTTCGTGCGGAAGACCTCAAGGTCCTCCACCGGCCGGCCTGTATCTGCGGCGAGCACCGTCACGAAGAGCGTCCGCTCCGCGAGGGACATCATGCTGAAGGTCTGCACCTCATCCCGCACGCGGAAGGGCAGCATGTGGCTCTCTGCGGCATATCCCTGCTTGTGAAGGGAGATGTGGCCGGGGCGAGCCGGCACGCCTTCGATGGAGAAGTGCCCGTCCCCGCCGGTTTCGATGAGTTCCATGACGGTGAAACCATGGGCGCGGACCTGCACACCAGCCAGCGGATCGCCCTCTTCGTCCACGACACGCCCGCGCAGGGTGAAGCCGGCCCCCTCCTCGGGCTGTGTGGGTTCGGCCCGCTCGCTCGGTTTCTGGAGGCGTATCTCAAGGCCCGTGCGCTCTTCGCCATCCCTGATCTCCACGCCCCGTATCTGCCCGGTGCCCAGTTCCGCATGGGTTGCAAAAACCCGGTATGCTCCCGGGAGCACGTTGTCGAAACGAAACCGCCCGTCCGCATTACTCTGCACAACCTGGTTGTGGACGGCGCCTCCGGGGGTGGGCCCCAGGGAGGGGTCGTCCCGCAGGGCCGTGGGCAACCTTGGGAGCTGTTGCTGCGTGGAGAGGCGCACTTCCGCGCGGGCCACGGCGCGGCCGTCCTGATCCACGACGGTGCCGGCCACCGTCCCCGGCCGGCCGAGGACAAGAAGGGTCTCGCCATCGTCCCGGGCACGGACGCTTTCGTGGGCCGCGCTGCCGTCGAGATACGAGCGAGCCTCGAGGAAATACTCGTTCCCCACAACAACAGGGAACGACACGCGGCCTGCCCGGTTGGTGGGCTGCCAGTTGGGCATGTCGCGCCCGGAGGCACGGCCGTGGCGCGGGCTGGCCGACACCTCGGCGTCCGGCACAGGCGAGCGGTCCGCCCGCTGCACCACGACCGTCAAGGTCCCCATTGGACGGATACGCAGAATGACTTCTTCCTGCCCACGTAGCGCCATGGGGGGAACTCCCACCCCGGGATAATCGCCCAGTGTGGCCCAAGACCCCCCCAGTCCGGTGCCCAGGTCCAGTTGGTCCGCCCGGACGCCTTCGACGCGCAGGACATGTGGCGTCAGCGTGTCCACCCCGGAGAAGGAAAACCGGCCACGTGCATCCGTGGTGGCGGTATCCACGGTCACAATACCCTCGTGACCCCGCCCCTGCCATTGCTGGAGATGGACGGTCCTCCCCGGCAGCGGATTGCCCCTGCCGGCATCCACGGCGCGCCCCCGCAACTCGCTCCCGCCGTGGACGTGGATGTCCAGGGTGACGGTGCTTCCGAAGTCCTCGTAGATATTGACCTCCGTGGGGGTGAAGCCGCGGGGGTAGCCGTCCGGCACGTCAATGTCCAGACTCTCCAGCAGAAGTCCTTCCGTTTCTATATGCACGCGGTATCGCCCCCACGGCACGTCCGCGAGTTCGTAGCGTCCGCCGGGCCCTGAGACGGTTTCCATGTCCGCACCCTCCCCGGGCTGGCCAACGCTGGCGGCTCTCCTGGCACCCAGGGACATTTGCTTCTTGGGGGAGAATACCATTTCGCCTTCAGGCCCGAACCGCATCGGGGGGGAGAATCCGGGACGGCTTGGCCCGCCGACCCATTCGAAACGCAGCCCCACGTCCGGCTGGGCCAGTCCGCTTTCCGCGTGATAGACACGGCCGGAGAGCCGGGGCAGCTCCGGCGGCGTTTTCACCGTCAACTCGATGTCCTCTGCCGGCACTTCGAGTTCCCATTCACCGAGGATCACGCCCTCGTGTCCTGCGGCGAGGTGGACCGGCCCGTGGGCCAGCCCTTCGAAACGGAACTCCCCCGCCTCGCCGGTGGCGTCCTGCCCGATGGACGGATTCGCTCCCCAGGAGAATCGTTCGCCTTCCGGCAATTGCGGCATTTGCCCGTACCCCACGTCCAGCCCGGGTGCTGGTCTCCCGTCCTCGAAGAGCATCCGGCCGCTGATGAATCCTTCGCGCATGATCCGGATGGTCACGAAAGACGGCCGCAGGTGCTCCTCGGGCGGAGGAGAAACGCCCTCCGGGAGCGAGGCCAACCATGCCTCGTTATCCACCACCTGCGCTTCGTGATGTGTATAGCCAGGGACCTCGGCTTCCAGGAGATAGACAGGGAAATCAGGATCGGATTCGACACTGGCGACGAAGGTGCCATCCTCCGCGGTCGTGACCAGAGCGGCTTCGCGGGTCCTGCCGGGCATGCCGCCCCGCTCCTGGCCGTGCACACGCACGGGGACGTTCGCGGCCGGGCTTTCGTCCGGATAGAGCACGCGGCCGGTGATGCGGAACACGCCGGCCTCGCGGTCGGGAGTGGCGCTGGGTTCCGGGAACTCCACCTCAGGTTCGGGTTCTTCGGCGGGCGGCGGCGGAGCTTCGGGCTCCAACCCGGCAGCCGCGACGGGCTCCTCCACGGCCGGGAAAGGCGGAGGCGCTTCCGTGACAGCGGCGGGTGGAAGTTCGTCCGTGCGCTCCGGTCCAGGGGCGAACAGAAGCACTCCCGCAACAACGGCGAGGATGACGGCAACGATGGCAAGGATGGTTTTGGAGGACATGGGGGGCTCCTTACAGAAAACGTTGTCTAGTCGCGGGAAGAGAATCTCTCCAGGGTGGTTTCCATGTGGGTGGTTTCGTTCGCGCGGATTTCGAACGTGGTTCTGTGGATTTCGTGGCCAGGACTGACAATCACAACGTTATGGGTGCCGGCAGGGAGTTCCTTGACGAGAACGCCTTCATCATCGTGCAATGGTGGGTTGGGTATATGGCCCTCATACTGGTCCACTTGGAAAAGCCGGGTGGCTGGAAGGGGCCTCAGAGTCTCCGCGTCCAAAACGACAGAGACAAGGGTCCCCCGTCCGGCATCATGCAGAGTAACATTTTCCTCCAGCACCAAACCGTCTCCCTCGGGCATATTCACCGCCCGTTCCACGATGGGGAGACTTGGATGAATG
>SLOM01000065.1 GCA_007132505.1 Candidatus Sumerlaeota bacterium | reverse complement strand
GGCGTGAATCGGTGAAATCGGCGGATGATTTCTTCCGGCCGGAGCACGCCATCCGGCCGAACAGCGGAACGGAAATTCCCCGCGATCGGGTCTGCATCCGCGGGTGTTTTCGCTGTTTTGGTGCGTTGTTTCGCCTCCACCCGGCCCTGCGGGATCGGGCAGGTCTCGCAGGGTTCGGTGGACCGCTGCCAAGTGGGTCACGGACACCATCCCACGAAGTCGGGGGATACACCCTTCTGACAGTGATCGAAGCCCGGCCGGGATTCAGTGCTGGGTGGCCACCTTTTTTGCTGCCCGCCATTCCTCACGGGCCGCGCGATAGACGGCCAGCGTCCCCTCGATCATGGACTCGGCGGTGAAGTGCTCGTGGACGTGCTGCTCGGCGGCGCGGGTGAGGCGCTGGCGGCGGTGCGCGTCCAGCCAAAGGTCCACGATGGCCTTTGCCAGCGCTTCGCGGTCGAGCGGCGGGACCAGCACGCCCGTCTCTCCATCCATCACAAGGTCGGGAATGCCGCCGGCCCGGCTGGCGACACAGGGAACTCCGGCGGCCATGGCCTCGGCAATGGCGGTGCAGAGGCCCTCCTCCTTGGAGGGCATCACGAAGAGGTCCAGCGCGGCCAGGCAGTCGGCAATGTCGTCGCGCCAGCCGGCGAGCAGCGTCAGCTCATGGTTATGGTGCTGGAGTTCCTCGATCTGGTGGCGGCTCTCCCCATCCCCGAGGAAGACGATGCGTACACCGGGCAATTCTTCGGCGATCAGCGGCGCGGCCTCGGCAAGGACCCATGGGGCCTTGTGGTCCACGAGGGCGCCCACAAAGCCGATCAGTGGCCCCTCCCGCCCGGCCAGCCACCTCTTGCGAAGCTTTGACCGGTCGCCACCGGTGGGCCGGTCGAGGTTGATGCCACTGTGCACGATTGTGATCCGCCCGGGCGGAACACCGCCGCGGACCAGGACCTCCTGCACAGCGTTGGAGATGGCGATAAAGTGCTGTCCCGGAGCGGTGTACTTGCGCTGAGTGGCCGGGTTCTGCTTGAGCTCGAAATCCACACGCCGGGTGACGACGATGGGGAGCCTGCCAAGGAAGGCCCCGGTGGCAAGGGTGTGCGCATTGGCCGTGTGGACGTGGACGATGCCCGCTCCGAACGCTTCCGCCAAGCGCCGGAGCTTGTGCCGCAGCCATGGGGCGTGAACACCAAGGAGCGGGGTGCGCCTGATGCCCGCCGCCGGGATGTCCTCGTGGGCAAGCCGGTGATAGAGCGCCTCGTCTTCCAGACAGACCACCTGCTGGCTGTGACCACGCTCCTTCAAACCACGAGCGAGGAGCAGCAATTGCCGCTCCCCGCCGCGTAAACCCTTCTCTGTGTTGATGTGGAGGACCCTCATGGGACCCCTCCCGCCGGAGCGCCTGCCTCCGGTTGGTTAGTATGGCGTCTCGCTCTGCGGCGGCGGAGGTGGTGCGCCGTCCTGCTGCTGTTCGGCCGGGACGACGGGGGCGGGGCCGTCGGGCGCCTCGCCGGGCATCTGCTGGCGGCGCGGGTCGGCCGGGGGTTGCTCGCGATCGCGAGGCGTGCCCAGGGTCGTGTGGCCGAATCCGGCCTCCGGCTGGTAGTTCCCCGGTCCCGTGTCCTGGAGGGCGCGTTGACGCTCGCGCTGAAGCTCAAGGTAGCGCTCGAGCGTCTGTGCTTCGTCTTCGGGGCTTCCGGAGAGGAGGTCCTCCATATCCAACGGCTCGAAGTCGTAATCCTCGAGGTAGGCGAACGGATCCTCGGCGTCGAGTCCCAGGTCGAAGGCACCAGCGACGCGGTCGTAATCGGTCACGAGCCTGCCGCGGCGTCCGTCCTCGGGCTGGAAGGGGATCGCGTCGCTGTCATCCACCACGGTCGGTGTGAGGAAGATCATCAGGTTCGTGGAGGACTCGGCCGTGGTGCGGGAGCCGAAGATGCTGCCGATGATGGGGATCGAGGAGAGGTAGGGGACGCCGGCGCTTCCCTCGGAGCCACGGTTGCGGATGAGGCCGCCGATCATGCGGGTCTGGCCGCTGGGGACTTGGAGTATGGTTTCGACGTTCTGGCGGTCGCGGCCGACGACGCGGCGGGTGACGCCGCCGTCGGGGATGTCCTGCGGCCGTGCCTCGTCGTTCTCGATTCGCAGGTCCATCTCGATCAGGTGGTTGTTGGAGATCGAGGGGGTGACGTTGAATGTAAGACCGGAGCGGACGGTGCTCTGGGTGGTGGTCCGGCGGCCGTCGAAGCCGTCCCGGTCGTCGAAGAAGGTGGTGAGGTAGGGGACCTCTTCACCGACGAAGATGTTCGACACCTGCTGGTTCTTGACCAGCAGTCGCGGCTGCAGCAGGACGCGCGTGGAGGAGTCCTCGAAGGTGGCGCGGTACTGCATGTAAACGCTGTTGGAAAGGTACGTGCCGGTGATGGTGTCGCCGGTCAGGGTCAGCGTCGGAAAGATACTGTTGATGTCCACGAAGTCGCCAATTCCATCAAAGTCACCCCCGAGGGCTCCCTGCTGGGAGGCGGAGAAAAGGTCCTCGGCGATGGCGAATCGGCGCAGGCCGAAACCGAAGCTCCGCTCGAACTGGGTGGAGAGGATCTCGCCCTGAATGAGCACCTGCTTCACCGGGCGGTCGAAGCTGGCAAGGATCTGCTCGACGCGCTCGTGAACCTCCGGCACATCTTCGAGGATGAAGACGCCTTGGCGGTGATTGATCTCGAAGAGGAGCTCCGGCGTGCGGATCGTATCAATAATCTGGGAGAGTTCCTCAAGGTCCTGCCCATCAATGCCGATGTTGGTGACGTCGTAGATGACGATCTCCGGCCCCACATCGAGGATATCAATCAGCAGCTCCATCATCTTGATGTTGGAGAGCAGGTCGGTGACGATGATCTGGTGGGTGGTCACGTCCACCTCGATGGTTCCGGGTCCGGACTTGTAGCGCTCGATCTTCGAGGCCACGTCCTCGACGTTGGCGTGCCTGATGTAGAAGACGCGGATGACGAGCTGCACGTCCATCTGGCGTATGAGGCGCTCGATGCGCTCGAGCACCTGGGGGAGGTCCTCGATGATAAGCTGGTTGGTCCTGTCGTCGGCGATGGAGCGCCCCACGTTGGGCGTCAGCATGTTCTGGATGGCGCTTTCGAGTTCGCTCGCCGTGACGTTGTTGGGGCGGAAGGTCTTCTCGATGACCTGCTTGGGGAGGATGTTGCGCTCGAAGTATTCGCGGTCGGAGAGGCCGTAGTTTACCCCGTCGTCCTCCTGCCACCAGACCCAGCCCTTTGGGTTGGCGATCTGGTTGAGAGCGTCCTCGATGGTGGCTTCCTCGGCGAGGACGGTGACGCGTTCCCCGGGCACCTGGCCGTAGATGTTCACACTCCCTTCGAACTGGGAGTTGAGCATGGCGATGACGCCGTCAATGCGGCTGTCGTTCGCGACAACGGTGACGCGTTCGTTGTTGTTCTGGGCGTTGGCGGCCGGCGGGGCGGCCAAGTGAAGGACTGCAACCAGGACGGCCAGCAGCGTCACCCCCGTCCACTGAATTGGTCTGCGGCGGGAGTGCGGAACGGCGGCTTTCGTTCGGATCATGCTTTCCGGTGCTCTTCTCGGGGTGATTGCCGGCGGAGGGGGACGTTGGGCAGCATTCTGAAGGACCCCCCCTCGGCGCGGAAGGTTAGCCGCGCTCCGTGTTGATGATGGCTTGTGGGGCAGTCTGTCAACCCGCACTGGCACACGGAACGGCCTCCGCCGGCGGAGGTGGTTCTCCGGCCGGTTGTCCTGCACTGGAGCAACGGGTGGGCCGTGCGATAACCCGCCAAATGCCAGTGATCGGCGCCTTCGGCCGGGGGCCGACCGTATTATCCCCCCTCAGCGGCCGAAGAATTACGGTTTGCGCACGCCCACTGCTCCCGGGCCTCCTCTTCCCGGCAGCGGTTTCAATCAGTCGTGGTGGTGAGCGTATGAACCTTCTGTTCGTAGGGGACATCTTCGGTAACCCCGGCCGGGGAGCCGTGCGCAAGCTGCTTCCCGGACTCCGCCGGGAGCATGAGGTGGACATCGTGGTGGCCAACTGCGAGAACGCCGCAGGCGGCAAGGGCGTGACGGAAAAGATCGCCCGGGACATGTTCTCCGCCGGGTGCGATGTGCTGACCGGCGGCAACCACATCTATGCGCAGCGGGAGAGCATGGACTTCATCGAGCGCGAGGAGCGGCTCGTCCGGCCGATGAACTACCCGCCCGGTGCTCCGGGGCGGGGCTATGTCCTGCATCAAAGCGCGGCGGGATTCCCGCTGGGGGTGGTGAATCTCTGCGGGCGTGCGTTCATGGGGCCACACTACGACGATCCGTTCCGTGCGGCCGATGACGCCATCGAGGCGCTGCGTCCGCTCACACCGCTGATCGTCGTGGACTTCCACGCGGAGACCACCAGCGAGAAGATCGCCATGGGCTGGTACCTCGACGGACGGGTCACCGCGCTGGTGGGCACGCACACACACATCCCGACGGCGGACGAGCGCCTGCTCCACCAGGGGACCGCCTACATCACGGACGTTGGCATGACCGGGCCCTACGATTCGGTCATCGGCATGGACAAGGACATCGTGCTGGAGGGGCTGCGGACACAGCGGCCGAAGCGCTACGAGGTGGCCGCAGCGCGGGAGGTGGCGCTCTGTGCGGTGCTGATCACGGTGGAAGCGGAGAGCGGCCGGGCGGAGTCCATCCGGCGGATCCGGGTGGAGTTGTAGGTCCGCGCGCGGGCCGGGCAGAATCGCAAACGAAGGCTCCGGCGCGCCGCAACGGCAAGGGAAATCGGGCCGGGAAAAGGCGGTTGCCCGGTGGCGCGCGGCGGGGCCACTATGCGCCCCACACGGCCGTTCCGCGGCATTCGTTCCGATCTCAATTCCTGCTGCCGTAGCTGTCCGCGATGCCGATCCGCGCAAGCGACTTTGTTCACCTTCATGTTCACTCCGAGTTCTCGCTCCTGGACGGGGCGAGCCGTATCGGGCCGCTCGCTGAGTACGTGAAGCAGCTCGGCATGCCCGCTGTGGCGCTGACCGACCACGGCGTCATGTTCGGCGTGCACGAGTTTCAGAAGGCCTGCGCCAGGGCGGACGTGAAGCCGATCGTCGGCTGTGAGGTGTACATCACCGAAGGCGACCGGCGGGCCCGCGGCGGAAATCACAACGGCCGGAACTACAATCACCTGCTGCTTCTGGCGGAGAACTACCAGGGCTACAGGAACCTCATGAAGCTCTCCACGCTCGGACACACGGAGGGCTACTACTACAAGCCGCGGGTGGACTTCGAGCTGCTCGAGCGCCACCGCGAGGGCCTGATCGCCACAACCTCCTGCCTGGCGGGCCTGATCCCCCAGGCGATCGTGAACGAACAGCCGGCAAAGGCGGCGGAGCTGACCGGCCGCTTCGTGGACATCTTCGGTCCGGAGCGCTTCTTCGTCGAAATCCAGGACCATGGCCTTGGCGAGCAACACTTGGCCAACAAGGGCCTCCTGCGCATCGCAGCGGAGCAGAACCTCAAGCTCATCGCCACCAACGACTGCCACTACATGCGGCGCGAGGACGCCACGATGCACGACATCCTGCTCTGCGTGCAGACGGGATGCTGCGTCAACGATGCGCATCGGCCGCTCAAATTCGAGACAAACGAATTCTATGTGAAGTCCACCGAGGAGATGGCACACCTCTTCCGCCATATCCCGGAGGCAGTGACGAACACGCGGCTTGTGGAGGAAATGTGCAACCTTGAGATGCCTCCCAAGGAATACCACCTGCCGAAGTTCCCCTGCCCGGACGGGATGACGGAAAAGGAATACCTGCCGGTGCGCGTGTGGGAGGGCGCCCGGCAGCGCTACGGCGCCCGTGCCGATGAGGACGGGGACCTGCGCAACCGCATCGAGTTCGAACTCGGTGTCATCGAGAGCATGGGATTCTCCGCATACTTCCTCATCGTGGCGGATTTCATAGACCATGCGCGGAAGACGGGCATTCCCGTCGGCCCCGGGCGCGGCTCGGCTGCTGGCTCGGTTGTGGCCTACTGCCTGGGGATCACGCAGCTTTGCCCGCTTCGGCACGGGCTTCTTTTCGAGAGATTCCTGAACCCCGACCGCGCCACGATGCCCGATATAGACATTGACTTCTGCTTCGAGCGGCGGGGCGAGGTGATCGAATATGTGCGCCGCAAGTACGGCCAGGAGTGCGTGGCGCAGATCGTCACTTTCGGGACGATGAAGGCCAAGGCCGCCGTGCGGGACGTGGGCCGTGCCCTCGGCGTGGAGCTGCCCAGGGTGGACCGGCTGGCGAAGATGATCCCGGACGGGCCGAAGGTCCGGCTGGAGGACGCGCTGCGGGATAACGAGGAGCTGGGCAAGCTGGTGGAGTCCGATGGCGAGTTGGGCCGGCTTTACAACACGGCGCGCAAGATCGAAGGCATGGTGCGCCACGCCAGCACCCACGCCGCGGGCGTCGTCATCGCGGACCGTGACCTGACGGAGTACATCCCGCTCTACAAATCCCCGAAGGAAGACGTCGTCGCCACGCAGTTCAACATGACCGAGGTGGAGGAACTTGGTCTGCTCAAGATGGATTTCCTCGGGATCAAGAACCTGACGATCATCCATCGAGTCGAGAAATGGCTGCGCGAGCGCGAAGGTATCGAAATTGACTGGGAGCGACTCGATTACCAGGACAGGAAGACGTACGAGAACCTGCATCGCGGCCAGACGGCGGGAGTGTTCCAGCTCGAATCGGGCGGCATGACGGCGCTGGTGAAGGCCCTCAAGCCGACCGAGTTCGCCGACCTGACGGCGCTCCTTGCGCTATACAGGCCGGGGCCCCTTCAGGCCAACATGCACATGATGTATGTCAAGCGCAAGCACGGCCAGGAGAAGGTCGCCTACGATCACCCACGGCTGGAGCCGATCCTGAAGGAAAGCTACGGCATTTTCCTCTATCAGGAGCAGGTCATGCGCGTGGCCATGAATCTTTGTGGCTTCACGCGGGGCGAGGCGGACGTACTGCGCAAGGCGATGGGGAAGAAGCAGGCCGACGTCATGGCCCGGATGGAGGCACAGTTCATCCGCGGTGCAGTCGAGCACAGCCAGCTTGACGAGGGACTGGCCCGGCACATCTGGGATCAGATTGTGACCTTCGCCGGCTATGGTTTCAACAAGTCCCACTCGGCCGCCTACGCCGTCATTACCTTTGAGACGGCCTACCTTCGGGCGAACTATCCGGCGTATTTCCAGGCAGCGCTGCTGACCAACGAAATCGGTGGATCCACGGACAATATTGCAAAGTACGTCACGAACGCGCGGGAGATCGGTATAGACGTACTCCCGGCGGACGTGAACCGGTCCCTGGCCTACTTCAACCCCGACGGCAACCGAATCTGGTACGCCATGGGCGCTGTCAAGACAGTCGGGGAGAAGCTGGTCGAAACGATCATCGCGGAACGCGAGAAGAACGGCCCCTTCGGCAGCTTCCAGGACTTCGTCTTCCGCATCCCGCACAGTGCAATCAACAGCCGCATGGTGGAGGCGCTCATCAAGGTCGGCGCCTTCGATTCGCTGCACCCGAACCGGCACGCGCTCCTGGCGGCGCTGCCCGATCTGCTGGAGATGGGGCGCCAGCGCGAGCAGTCCAGTAACGAGGCCGACTTCTTCGCCGAGGGGGGCACCGAGGAGAGCTTCTTCGAGGAGCAGTCCCTGCCGGACGTTCCCGACTGGGACGACAAGACACGCGCCAATTACGAGAAGGAGTTCCTGGGCTTCTTCCTCACCGAGCATCCCCTCAACAAGTACCGCGTTGAGATGGCCAGCTTCCATCACGTGCGCAGCAGCCAGCTCTCGGAACTGGCGGAAAAGCTGGTGGGCGAGGACACGATGGACGTGATGGTGCTTGGCTGTATTACAAACGTGATGATCCGGCAAAGCCGCAATGGCCGGCCCTTCGCCATCGTGGCCATGGAGGACCTTGAGGGGAGCTTCGAGGTGAAGCTGTTCGGCAAGAATTTCGAAAGGTTCCGGAGCGACCTGCAGGAGGACCGTGTCGTGCAGGTGCGCGCGCGGCTCGGGGTCTGGCAGAACCGGCCGAGCCTGGATGTCTTCGACATGCGACCGGCGGAGGAACTGCGGGACGTGGCCAACGGCGTCGAGCTGGAGTTCTCGCCCGCGGAGCTGAGCGAGGAAACGTTCCGGGAGCTGCGGGAGGTTTGCCGGCGGTTTGGTGGCAGCAGGCCGGTGCGCCTTCGCCTCCGTCATCCGCAATGCGGCGAGGTGGAATTCCGGCTCAATGGGGACATGAAGGTGCAGCTGACAGGGCCGGTGCTGGCGGACCTGGAGAGGCTTCCCGGCCGGCCGTTGGTGCGCTTCTACTGAGGGGTGGGTGCGCCCCCGGCGTTACTCATCGTGCAGGCTGAAGGGTATCGTCCCATCGGGCCGGCGCTTGACGGGGTCTGAGCCGTAAAGCTCCTGCTCGTAATCCCCCCCGGCGGGATTGCCGCCGGGGTCTGCGGAATCCGGCCTCGCCGCGGGTGGGACGACTGTCTGGCCTTCGGGCGCCAGCGCTGCCGCGATCAGGGCGTTGAGCTGCCCGGCCACGATCAGCGCGTCCTTGTACTTGATGGTGCGGGGCGACCAGTCGCCGAAGTCGGCAAGGGCTTCCACGTTCGGGAAGGCTGCACGCAGCCGGCCGAGCAACGCATTGTAGGTCTTCGCCCCTTCGTCGTCCACCACTTGGGTGGGATTACGCTCGGTAACGAAGCGGATGTCCATGTAGAGCTGCCTGGCCATGACACGGAGCAGCTGGCGCGTGTCGTTCATCGCCGCACCTCTTTGCGGATGGTGTACCCTCCCTGCCGGTTGCCGCTACTCTGAGCTTTCCTTTCCGCTGGTAAAGGCAAACCTGACGTGGCAGATGGCCTCGGGGTGCACGCCGAGCCGCTCGGCGTGCTGGAGGAGGCGTTCGAGTTCCAGTTCGGAGATTGGGTCGAGCAGGAAGCTGACGGAGCTGCTGGTGCTGGAGACGAGCTTGCCGGGCATCATCCTGATGACTTCCTGCTCGAGGTCCGGCCGGCCGGCAAGGTCGAGGCGCAGATAGTGCGGCTGGATGATCTTCTCTGAGGGAATGAGGCGCGCCCCTCCCTGCGGAATCTTGAAGCAATGGGGCTTATAGTCCGGGTGCTTGCGCTGGCGGGAAGCCACGATCAGATCCGCCAGAAGCCCGCTCGCGGTGCTGAACTGGCCCGCACCGGCGCCATAGTACATCGTCTCGCCCATCGGATCGCCCGTGACCAGCATGGCGTTGAACACGTTGCTGACGGAGGCCAGGATGTGCGACCAAGGGAGAAAGACGGGGCTGACATGCAGGCATACTTCGTCATTTGCCTCGGTGTAGGCGGATGCCAGCAGGTTAAGCGAGTAGCCGTTCTGGCGGGCGAAGTCGAACTCCTTCTCCGTGAGGCGGGTGATGCCCTCAACGCGCACGTGGGACACGCGCAGTTCCTGGCCGAATGCGAGCGAACCAAGGATGACAAGCTTGTAGGCCGCGTCCTCGCCTTCGATGTCCGACCGCGGATCCGGCTCGGCGTACCCAAGCCGCTGGGCCTCCTCTATGGCCTGATGGAGCGTCAACTCCGGTTCCTCGGCCATGCGGGTGAGGATGTAATTGCAGGTCCCATTCAGGATGCCGTGGATGCTGACGATGCGATTGGCGGCGAGGGCCCCCTGCAGGGAGGTGATGATGGGGATGCCGGCGCCGACGGTTGCCTCGTAAAGCACGAGCGCTCCGGACTTCTCCGCCAGGGTGTGCAGTTCGGCACCGTGGGTGGCGATGAGGCCCTTGTTGGCGGTGACGAAGTGCTTGCCGTTGGAGAGCGCTGCGATGGCGATCTCCCGTGCGGTGTTGGGCCTTCCATCCTCCCGGTCCACGCCGACCAACTCTACCACGGCGTCAATCGTCGGGTCGCCGGTGATGTCCTTCCAGTCGGTGGTCATCCTTGTTTCCGGTGGCGGGTTCACGTCGCGCTCGCGGTCGAGGTAGCGGTCGGCGATGGCCGCCAGCTCGATGCCGCCTTCGATCCGGCGGGCCAGCAGGTCGCGGTAGCTGATCACGTGGCGGACAAAGCCGGTGCCGATGTTGCCGAATCCCACCAGGCCGACTCGGAAGGGTTTGCTTGAACTCACGGGGAATACTCCTGCGTTGGTGTGCGTACTCGAAACGATCGTCGCTGCTGCTCAGCTAAGGCTGGGTGCGAGCCTGCTTTCAAGGGCCTCTTCGTCGGGTTCGGGCAGGCGGACCATGTTGCGGAGAGTCGCCACGCGCTCGCGAAGCTCCCCCGGTCCGAGGTTCGCCACCCGGGTCAGGCTGAAATCCTCCACCACGAAGGAGGCCATGCAGGTGCCGGCCTGAACGGCACGGACCAGGTTGTCCGGCCCCGTGTCGTCCTTGCGGGCGAGATAGCCGATGAGGGCTCCGGCGAAGGTGTCACCCGCGCCGGTGGGGTCCTTGAGCTCGATGACCGGGTAAGAGGGGAAGAAGCTGAGCCCACCGTCATGGAAGAGCAGGGCACCGTGCTCGCCCTTCTTGATGGCGACCGTGGAGGGGCCCAAGGCACGCAGGCGCTGGCCGCATTCGATCAGGTTGGGGCACTCACAGTACTGCCGTGCCTCGCCGTCGTTCATGAGCAGGAAATCGGAGCGCTGGATGACTTGGGTCAGCTCCTCCTTGTAGCCCTCGATCCAGAAATTCATGGTGTCTATGGCGACGAGGCGGGGCGATTCCATCTGCTCCAGCACATCGAGCTGAAGCTGGGGGTGGATGTTCGCGAGGAAGACGTAGGGGATTTTGCGCTGCTCGGCGCTGAGCCGGGGGCTGAAGTCCGCGAAGACGTTCAGCTCCGTGGCGTTCGTGTGCGCCTGGTTCATGTCGTACTCGTAGTAGCCGGACCAGTGGAAGGTCCTGCCTTCGCGCATCTCGAGCCCTTGGACGTCAATGCCACGGGCCTTGAACTGCTCGACGGCGCTGCCCGGGAAGTCTGTCCCCACCACGCCGACCATGCTGACCTCGGTGAAATAGGAAGCGGCGACCGACCCGAAGGAGGCTGATCCTCCGAGAATGCGCTCTCCCGTACCGTGGGGTGTTTGGATGGTGTCGAGCGCCACGGACCCGACGATGAGTGCTTTTGCCATGCGGACTCCCCTGTTCTGGTGCTCCCGGCTGGATGTCCGGGCGAGCGGACAACCAGCCCAAACCGCCATGCGGAGTCAATTGCAAGGGAGGGGCGTGCCGGGATTGGTCATTGAAATGGCCTTGGTTCTGGAGGCGCCACGGTGTATCAGAGAGCAACAGGTCCGGATCGTCACGGACCTGCCCGGGTGCGGGACCGGCGGGCCTTGGCACGCTTCTCGTTCTCCCCACTTCGCGCAGCGGAAAGGCTCACTGCCCCCCGCCACAGATCAGTCGGGACGGCAGTGGAAAGACTCCACTCAACACCGCCACCAAGAGGAAGATCCTCCATGTCCGTAGGCATCGTGGACCCACACCTGACTCCGATGGACGACGACGACACCCCGGCCGGGGAGGGACTCGGAATCGAGCATCTGATCCGGGAAATGCTCCTTCGCATGGGAGAGGACCCCAACCGCGAGGGGCTGCTCAAGACACCCAGCCGCGTGGACAAGGCCATGGCCTTCCTCACCTCCGGCTATCGCGCCAACATCGAGGAAGTCATCAACGGGGCCGTCTTCGAGGAGGGCTTCGACCATGACTACGACGAGATGGTCCTGGTGAAGGACATCGAGTTCTACTCCATGTGCGAGCACCACGTGATTCCCTTCTTCGGGACGGTGCACGTGGCCTACATCCCGGACAAGAGGGTGATTGGCCTGTCGAAGATTCCGCGCATCGTGGAGGTGTACGCACGCCGCCTGCAGCTTCAGGAGCGCATGACCCAGCAGATCGCCAACTGCCTGACGGATGTCCTGAAGCCCCGCGGCGTCGCCGTTGTCTCCGAGGCCAAGCACATGTGCATGTGCATGCGGGGGATTCAGAAGCAGAACTCCATGACTACTACCTCCGCCATGATGGGCGCCTTCCGCGATCGGCCCCAGACGCGGAACGAGTTCCTCAGTCTGATCCGCAGCGACAGGTAACCCCAGACGCTCTTCGCTCAGGTCATGGCAGGTGCTTCCAGCACCCTGTACTCTTTCCTCACGACATCCCCTCTCCTCCAGACGGTGAGCCGGATCGTGTCACCGACCTGCTTGCCACGCATGAGCAGGAGGAAATTCTCGCGGGATTCCACCGGCCGGCCGTCGGCCTCTAGGATGACATCGCCAGCCCGCAGGCCTGCTTCCTCTGCTGGCCCGCCGGGAGCCACCTCGAGGATTCGTATGGCCCGGCCTTCCGCTGAGCGAACCGTCTGAAAGTCGAAGTCCAGCAGCAGCGGCCGCAGCCGGCCGTGGACGATGATCTCCTGCACGAAGTTGCGGATGCGGTTGGAGGGGATTGCAAAGCCGACTCCCGCGCTCGCGCCGGTGGGGGAGAAGATGAAGGTGTTCACGCCGACGACTTCGCCGTTTATGTCCACGAGCGGCCCCCCGCTGTTGCCCGGGTTGATGGCGGCATCGGTCTGGATCATGTCCTGATACACGCGCTGTTGGCGCTGGTCGGGGCGGAAGGTGCGCTGGAGGGCGCTGATGTGGCCGACGGTTACGGTCGGCCGCGAGTCCTCGATCAGGTTTCCGAAGGGATTGCCGAGGGCAATGACCTGCTCGCCGATTCGCAGGTCATCCGAGTTGGCGAAGCGCAGCGGCGCGGGCAGCTCGTCCTCCCCGCTCACGTCAATCTTCAGCAGGGCGATATCAATGAAGCGGTCGGCATCCACGAGTCGCGCTTCGAACTCTCGCCCGTCGGGGAAGGTGACGAAGATCTCCGTGGAATCCTCGATGACGTGGAAGTTGGTGACCACATGGCCGCGCTCGTCCACGAGGAAGCCGCTGCCCAAGTAGGGGAGCCGCTGCTGGCGCTCAAGGATGCGGATGGAGGGGGAAAAGAAGTCGCGGAACCACGGTTGGGCCACGAACTGGCGCTTCACAGCCCCGACCGTCAGGATGGAGCCGTTGATGTCTTCGTAGATGCGTGAGATCGTGGTGGGCTCCTTCGGCTCGCCGCTGGACTGCGGGAGCACCTCCTCTGCGGCTTCCGTGTCGAGCGCTGAGGCTGCTGGGTTTGCGGCCGTTCTGTCCGGAAGGATGGCTTCCTGATATCTGGCACCAACGAAGGCGCCGCCAAGAACAAGCACGCCGGCCAGCACAAGCTTCAACATTCCTCGATTGGCCATGACGACACGTTCCTTCCGCGAGGATGGCTTTCTTCGGGGTTTGGCGGTTGCAAAAGGTTTGCCGGTTTGCGTGCGGGGAGGCCGGAGTGTGGCGCTATTCCTCGCGGCCCTCATCCGGCCCGCCGGAGTCCTCGTCGCCGTTCTCCTTGTCCAGATTCCGGAGCACGTACACGAGGATGGCGGATCCCACCACGGCAACGGCCAGGAGGAGTCCGAGCATCAGGTAATCGCGCGGGTCCATGGTCTGTTGTTTCCTCCTGGGCGGAAGTGGGGGCTGTGCCCCTGCGGGCACGCAGGGCGACAAGGAGTGCTCGCCGGCTCACCCTGCCGCAACGCGAAAGCGATGCAGGGCCGTCGCTGGACGTTCGGCCGGGGAGGAGGCTGGCACACGGGGCACAAATAGCCCGTGACCCCGTCCCGCTGGCTTGCCAAAGCTCCCAGTCACCGCGACCCGGAAGGACACCGGATGGCCGAACGACAGAAACTCACCGCCCTGATCACCGTTGGAGACGAGGAAGAGCACATCGGCCCGTGCATCGAGAGCGTGCGCTTCGCCGATGAGGTGGTGGTCATTGTGGACGCTTCCGCGGGAGGGCGCACAGAGCAGATCGCCCGGGAAATGGGCGCCACGGTTCACGTGAACGATTACAAGGGCGCGGCCGCGCAGAAGAACTTCGGCATCCCGAAGGCCAGCCACCCCTGGGTGCTCGTGGTGGATTCGGACGAGCGCGTCACGCCCGAGCTGGCCCATGAGGTCCAGGAGGTGCTCCGGCGGGACGGGCCGCTGGACGGTTACCGTGTTTATCGCCAGAATTACTTTGCGGGCCGACTCGTGCGCGGGTGCGGCTGGCAGCGCGACGACGTGCTGCGGCTTTTCCGGCGCGACCGGTCGAAGTACATCGAGCGCCGCGTGCACCCCGACATCATCCCCGCCGACGGGAAGCCCTACAGGACCGGCCACCTCAAGGGCCGGCTGCTTCACTACACGTTCGATTCCTTCTCACAGTACCTTTACAAGCACGGGCGCTACGCCGAGTGGGCATCCCACGACCGGGAGAAGCACACGCCCCGGGTGGGTTACCGGCACATCATGCTGCGGCCCGTCTGGCGTTTCTTCCGCCAGTTCGTGCTGTATGGGGGCTGGCGCGACGGTATCATGGGTTTCATCATCTGCTGGATGGCCGCGCACTCGGTCTTCCTGAAGTACGCCCATGTGTGGGAGCGTCAGGAACTCGGCTCCGAGGCTGCTCGGGAGAAGGACCGACAGGGCAGGGACAAGCGCGGCTGACGGCTGTCCCGTGTTACTGTACCTGCTTGTTTTGTCTGCTATTGGTGGCGGGGGGCGGTCTGGTTCCCGGGACTTCGCTGGTGAGGCCGGGACGTCACCCTATGGGCGGGACAAGGATCAGAAGGAGGTGAGGTCGAAGGCCCTGTCCGGGTCGTAAAGCAGACGGCCACAGCTCTGGCACTGGATGATGTCTTCGTCGAGCTTTTCGGGGATGGCCGGCTGCTTGACATAGCACCCTTTGCAGACTCCCCGCTCGGCCGGGACAACGGCATGATGGCCGTACCGGCGCAGGGCCCGCTCGTAGCGCTGGCGCGTTATGCGGGAGAGGCTGTCGGCCAGCCGGGCATATTCCGCGGTCTGGGCCGGTTCGCCCGAGGGGGAGGCATCACGGCAAAGCTCGTGAAGCCGGAGCAGGGCGGTCAGCGGTGGCATCATGGGAAACGGACTCCTGTCACATTTTGGCAGGGAAGGCGAGTTACTCGATTTTCTCACGTTCCCGACCCTAAAGTAATCAATGCCGTGGCGTAGTGTCAAGTGTAAGCGGTTGCCTTTTTTCCGTTTTTTCTTTGAGGTTTTATTTAATCGGCAAACAGAGGCGCCATTCCGCTTGGCAACACCCTCCCCAAGCCACGCCAAATCTTCAGCACCCGCTGAAAGAGCGGGGTTCCCGCCAAAGGACCCACGCCCATCATGACCTCGATCACCCTCTCCCGCCTCCCCATCCTGGGCATCGCAGCCACGGCCCTCCTCCTCGCCCCGGACGGAACCGGTGCGCAGGGCGGCATGGAAGCCGACTGGACGGTCCAGGCGGACACCGGCATCGGGGGCACACCACCTGCCCTGGTGGTGACGGTCGAGCGGGGAGGTGTCCTCCCGCACGCGACCGTGGTGGATATCGAACACGGCGACGGGAGCCGGCCGGTCGCGCCCCGCTACACTGGAGGTGGTGAGTTCCGCTTCGAGTTTCCGCCGGTTGACAAGCCTTCTTACTTGGCGATGACGCTCACCGATGCAGCCGGGGAAGGCGGCGAAGTCCTCGAGTGGCGGGTCCTGCGCCTTCCGGAGGGAGAGCGGTTACTTGACTACGATGGACGTGAGGATCTTTATCCTCCGGAGGACTTCGACGAGTTCTGGGCAACGGCCCGGGAGGAGCTGAGCGCCGTACCGATGGAGCCGCGGGTGGAGCTTCAAGAGGGGCACGAGACGGAGACCGGTCAGCTTCTCCGGGTGGAGCTGCCCACGGTGCGGGACACCACGATCGTCTGCTGGTTCATGGTGCCGAAAGAGGCGGTTCCGGCGGTGCTGAATGGCGAAGCGCCCACGCGCCAGTATCCTGCGGTCATCATCATGCCGGGCTACGGCGCCCAGCAACCGCCTCTGGACCGCACGGCGGACGGGTTCGTGACGCTGTCCGTCAACCCTCGCAACCACGGCCCCTCGCGCGATTTCTGGACGGCGCCCGTGGAGCACCTGCGCTACAACACCGAGTCACCGGAGGATTTCTACTACCGGCTGGCCTTCCTGGACTGCCTGCGGGCGGCGGAATTCCTGTTCGATCAGCCGATCGTGGATGGGGACCGGGTGGTGGCGGAAGGGGGGAGCCAGGGTGGCCTGTTTGCCATCGCGCTGGGCGTGCTTGAGCCCCGCATCGCGGTCGTGGTCAGCAACGTCACGGCCTTCTCCAATTACCCCGACGGGATGCTGCTCGGTTCGGTGGGTCATCAGGCGGGCTACCGGGCGATGCTGGAGGAGGCGGATGAGGAAAGCGCAAAGGCCATCCGGCGCAGTCTGGCGCTGACGGACGGGGCGAATCTGGCGACCCGCCTCACGCAGCCTCTGCAGGTGAACATGGGCGGCCTGGACCCCGTGTGCCCCTACGTGTCGGGCATCGTGATCGTGAACCGGGCCCCGGAGGACCTGCCGACGGAGTACAATGTGCTGCCGAACGCCCGCCACGAGGTCCCGGGTGAGATGCGCCGGATGAACGCCGAGTGGGTGGCGCGCTGGCTCGGCCTGGAGGAGGTGCCGTCCTTCCCGGGGGCGGTGTTGCCCTCGCCGTGGGGACCGTGACCGCTGCCCAGCGGACCGCGGCGCATGCGTGCCCGTGCAATCCCGCTTGAGCAATCCCCACCGGCTGCCATGTAGTCTTCTGCGTGTGGAGAGAGCCGGGCGGCCGCCGGCCGTGCCCTCCCTCGGGAGGCGCGGCGGGAGGAAAGTCCGGACATCACAGGGCAGGGTGCCGGCCAACAGCCGGGCGGGGCGACCCGACGGAAAGTGGAACAGAAAACACACCGCCGATGGCCCGGCACCGCCGGGCACAGGTAAGGGTGAAAAGGTGCGGTAAGAGCGCACCGGCGCCGTGGCAACACGGCGGCCTTTCAAACCCCACCCGATGCAATGCCAAATAGGAGGGAAGGGCTGGCCCGGCCCGT
>SLOM01000053.1 GCA_007132505.1 Candidatus Sumerlaeota bacterium | reverse complement strand
CCCTTCGAGGTGGCACTTCTCGCCGCCCGGATCACGCTCACACCGGGTACGCTGAGCTGCACTGTCTCGGCGGACAGGAAATTCCTTACCGTCCATGTCATGTACCCGAAGAAGGGCGACATGGCGAAGACCCTCCGCCGCCCCATCGAGATACTGAAAAGGTAGGAAACGGCCATGGAACTGTTCACCCCCGCCATGCAGGTCTTCTTCTTCGCAGCCCTCACGCTCTCGCTTGGCGTGATGATCTATCGCATGATCAAGGGGCCCCACGTCCTGGACCGGGTCATCTGTATTGACGCGATCGCCCTCATCGTCATCTGCATGATGGCTGTCTGGGAACTGGCTGTGGGGACGCCCTACTTCTTCGACGCGATTCTGGTGCTGGCCCTGGTGGGCTTCCTCGCCACTGTGGCGCTCTGCAAGTACCTGGAAAGGGGCGAGATCATTGACTAACGTGCTCGACTACTTCTTCATCGGGATGATGTTCTTCGGCCTTTTCTTCATCGTGACGGCGGCGCTGGGGCTTTATCGCTTTCAGGACCTGTACACACGGCTGCACGCCACGAGCAAAGGCATCACCTTTGGGTTCGGCGCGCTGGTGCTGGGGGTGGCTTTCCTGCTGGGCGGACAGGGAGATATCGCGAAGGCTGTTCTGGCCGTGATCTTTCAGTTCCTGACGGCGCCCGTGGCGGCCCACATGATTGCGCGCGTGGCACTGCGCAAAGGCATCCGGCCGGTCCGGAATCCACAGGGTGACCTGCTTGATCCCGACACGGACATCATCTCCCCCGAGCCAATCCGCCGGGTGACAATCAGGCGGTCAACCGCTGACGGTACGCCTTGAGGCACCGGGCGGAAGCCCGAGAACCAGTCGCATTCCCTCGCAGTAGTCCTTGGCGTCGCGGGGCCTCCACCGCATGGGGAAGGCGGAGCACTGCTCCGGTTTGGCCTCGTGAATCCGGCAGGCCGGCAGGCCGTCCTCGTCCTCGGTCAGGAAGATACAGGACTTTTCCTCATCCTGCTGGTCCCGGAGCACGACATCACCGGACTTGTTTTCGATACAATAGGTGTGGACGAATTCCTCGCGGCGCATCCCGAGCAACCTTGAGGCGCGCGCCACGTCCCCGGGCGTGAGATCCACCGTCCCCTCGCCCCGGCAGCAATTGCCGCAGCGTTGGCAGTGGAACTCCTTCTTGTAGGGCCAGCCTTGTGCTCTGATCACGATTCTGCGTCCCCCACGCTGATGCCGTGGAGGGGGGATGCCGCTAGGGCTGATCCTCCTCGTCCTCGGGAATATCTATACCGGTCAGCCGGTCCGTAAGGAGCGTGCCGCGATTGCTCTCCATCTCGAAAAAGCCACCGGAAATCCAGACGCGCTGTGTCTTCTTGCCGATGCGGATGTCCACGTTGCCCTCCTTGAGCACGGCGATGATGGGGGCATGGTTCGCCATGACACCGAAGTACCCCTCCTCGCCCGGCATGGTCACGGAGGTGACGTCCTTGTCGAAGACAGTCCGCTGGTGGGTTACAATCTGGAGCCGGTAGTCCGCCATCACTCGCCCCGCAGTCTTGCGGCGTTCTCCAGCATCATGTCTATATTGCCGCACATGTAGAAGGCCTGCTCGGGGTACTGGTCGTTGTCGTCGAACTCGCCGGAGCAGATGCGCTCGAAGCTGGCGATGGTGTCCTCCAGCTTGACATACTCGCCGGCGCGGCCGGTGAAGGCCTCCGCCACGTGGAACGGCTGGCTCAGGAAGCGCTGGATCTTACGCGCGCGATTCACCACGATGCGGTCCTCCTCGGAAAGCTCGTCCATGCCGAGGATCGCGATGATGTCCTGCAGGTCCTTGTATTTCTGAAGGGTGAGCTGCACCTCGGATGCCACGCGGAAGTGGCGCTCGCCGATGATGCGGGGGTCCTTGATCCGTGCGGTGGAGTCCAGGGGGTCAACGGCCGGATAGATACCCAGCTCGGCGATCTGGCGGGAGAGCACCGTCGTGGCGTCCAGGTGGGCGAAGGTATTGGCCGGCGCGGGGTCAGTCAGGTCGTCCGCCGGAACATAGACGGCCTGAACCGAGGTGATGGAGCCCTTGCGCGTGGAGGTGATGCGTTCCTGGAGGTTGCCCATTTCGGTCTGCAGGGTGGGCTGATAACCCACCGCGGAGGGCATGCGGCCAAGAAGCGCGGAAACCTCCGAGCCCGCCTGCGTGAACCGGAAGATGTTGTCAATGAACAGGAGCACGTCCTGGCCGAGTTCGTCGCGGAAGTATTCCGTCATGGTGAGAGCGGAGAGGCCGACGCGAAGGCGCGCACCGGGCGGCTCGTTCATCTGGCCGAAGACGAGCGCGGCCTTGCTGGACTTGCCGGCGTTCTCCGGCTTCGTGGTGTCAACGACGACGCCCGAGTCGTTCATCTCGTGCCAGAGGTCGTTGCCCTCACGGGTCCGTTCGCCGACTCCGGCAAACACGGAGTAGCCACCGTGGCCCTTGGCGATATTATTGATCAGCTCCATGATGATGACCGTCTTGCCGACGCCGGCGCCCCCGAACAGGCCGATCTTGCCGCCCTTGGCGTAGGGGCAAAGCAGGTCAATCACCTTGATTCCTGTCTCCAGGATTTCCTCCGCCGGGAGCGTTTCGGTGAACTCCGGCGCGGGCCGGTGGATCGGCAGCCGCATTGAAGGCTCCGCCAGCCCACCCCGGTCATCCAGGGGCTCACCGAGCAGGTTGAAGATGTGTCCGAGCACCTGCTCGCCTACCGGGACGGTGATGGGGCCACCGGTGTCCACCACCTTCATGCCGCGCACGAGCCCGTCGGTGGAGGACATCGCGACGCAGCGAGCCACGCCGTTACCGATGTGCGCCGCCACTTCCAGCGTCAGCTTGATGCCGCGGGAGTCATCCTCGACCTTGAGTGCGTTGTATATACTGGGCAGCTGGCCGCTTTCGAACTGCACGTCCACTGTTGGGCCGATGACCTGCCTTACGGTTCCTTCTGTCATGACTGCGGACATCCTGTATTCCTTTCGTGCGGTGGGGCTGTGGCTGGCCTAGAGTGCCTCCGCGCCGCTTACGATTTCGATGATCTCGGTGGTGATGGCCGCCTGGCGGGCCTTGTTGAGCCGGAGGGTCAGGCTGGAGCCCAGGTCCTCGCAGTTCTTCGTCGCGTTGTTCATCGCCATCATGCGGGAGGCATGCTCGGAGGTGTATGTCTCGGCAAGGGTGAGGAACACCTTGGTCTGGAGGAACCGGGGGAGGAGTGCCTCGAAGACGCGCTCCGGAGTGGGCTCCAGGATGTAGTCAATCGCCTGGCTGGATTCCTCCTCGGAAACGCCGAAGGCGGCCGGTTCGAGTGGGAGGTAGCGCTGCAGCATGGGCCGGTTGACGGCGGTGGAAACGAAGTGCGGGTAGAGCAGCTCGATCCGTGAATAGACACCCGCCAGGAACTGCTCCTGGAGGTGGTTGGCCATGGCATCCGTCCACGTGCCGTCCAGCCGGCCGCCAAGGTCCACATGGGAGTCCTCCATCCGCTCGGGATAATGACGGCGGAGGAAGTCCCGGCCCTTGCGGCCCATGACGATCACGCGCAGGTGAGGGTCCTTCTCGAGTTCCCTCGTGACGCGCTTGATCAGGTGCGCGTTGAAGGCCCCGCAGAGCCCCTTGTCCGAAGTGAAGAAAACGAGAAGCGGGTAACCCGTCTCGGGTCGCTGAAAGAGCGGGTGCTCCTGGGCGCCGGTGCTGAGGGCCAACCGGCCAAGCAATTCCTGTATCTTGTTCAGGAACGGGCGGGTGGACTTCATCACACCTTCGTACTTCCGCAACTTTGCCGCGGAAACCATCTCCATGGCACGCGTGATCTTCTTGGTCTTGCCAATGGACCGGATGCGGTTGCGAAGTGCCTTCAGGTTCTCTGGCATAGATCAGCTGGCCTCTTTGGCGCCCAACCCGGCCTTGAACTCGGCCGTGAACTCCTCCGCGGCGGTCCGCAGCTCCTTCTCGATGTCGTCGGTGAGGACCTTCTCCTGGTTGATCTTGAGGGGAAGGCCTTGGAACTTTTCATTCACGAATTCGCGGAAGCGCTGCTCGTACTCCTTGAGTGCCGGGACGGGGATGTCATCGAGGAAGCCCTGCGTGGCCACGTAGATGATCATCACCTGGTCGGCGAGTTCGAGCGGGCTGTACTGGTCCTGCTTGAGAATCTCCGAGGTGCGGGCGCCCCGGGTTAGCTGCGCCTGGGTGGCCTTGTCTAGGTCGGAGCCGAACTTGGCGAAGGCTTCCAGTTCACGGTACTGGGCCAGTTCCAGACGGAGGCGTCCGCCGACCTTCTTCATTGCCTTGGTCTGGGCGCTGCCACCGACGCGGGACACGGAGAGGCCGACGTTGATGGCCGGGCGGACACCCTGATAGAAGAGGTCCGTTTCGAGGTAGATCTGACCGTCGGTAATCGAGATGACGTTCGTGGGGATGTACGCGGAGACGTCACCCGCCTGCGTTTCAATGATGGGGAGTGCCGTCATGGAGCCGCCACCGAGTTCGTCGTTGAGCTTTGCGGCGCGCTCGAGCAGGCGGCTGTGCAGATAGAACACGTCGCCCGGATAGGCCTCGCGGCCGGGCGGGCGGCGGAGCAGCAGGGCCAGCGTCCGGTACGCGGCGGCCTGCTTCGTCAGATCGTCGTATATCACCAGCGTGTGCTTGCCCTTGTACATGAAGTACTCGGCCATCGTGGCGCCGGCGTAGGGAGCGAGAAACTGCATCGAGGCGGGTGAGTCCGCAGAGGCGGAAATCACCGTGGTGTAATCCATGGCCCCATGCTTCTCGAGGATCCGGACGACACCGGACACGGACGACTGCTTCTGGCCGATGGCGACGTAGAAGCAGTAAACGT
>SLOM01000047.1 GCA_007132505.1 Candidatus Sumerlaeota bacterium | reverse complement strand
TCCTGGCCCCGGGGGTGTTCGTCGCGCTGCCGTTTTTCCTCTGGAGTCCGGCCTGGTACACGCGTGGATTTCTGTCCGGCTATGACGAACAGCTCTCCTGGCACATCGCACAGACGCCCTTTTTCGTGCACGGTATCGGGTGGACGGGGCTGCTAGGCGAGCTGGGTCTCTCCCGCGCCGGAACAGCGTTTGGCCTCCTCCTGCAGGTGCCCCTCTGGCTGGACGCATGGCGCCGGCTCAGGACGGAGCGGGACCTGCTGCTTTACAGCGCCATGTCGCTCTTCGTGTTTCTCGCGTTTTCACTGGTTCCGTGGTTCTATATATACGGGGCACCACTGATCTTCCTTGCCTTCGCGCCCGTGGGAGCCGTCCCCACCGGGAATCGGCCTCCTCTTTCCCGGCGGAAGGCCTGGACCGTGATCGGTGGGTCGGCCCTGCTGGTTGTGATCCTCACGGTGGGTGTGCTCTTCTGGGCGCGCACGCGGGATATACGGTACGGGGAGTTCCCCACTGACCCGGACAGCGTCCTTCACTTCGAGGCCCGCCGGACGCTCTGGGGCTTCGACTATCACGCGTGGGTTGAAAACGAGCCGGGGGACTGGCGCCTCGTCACGGGGGAGGATGCTTTCGTGTCACTTCCTGTTCGGGACGCGGAGGCAGACACGGTGGGAATCGTACTCCGTCCTCCGGAGGGCACCCGCCATGCCCGTGTCCATCTCAATCACGAATACGCCGGCACGGTGGCGTTGGAATCGTTGGATCAGGCGACGATAACGGTTCCACTCCCGCCGGGTAACCTGTTCCGCGGGGGAAACCTCCTGCGGATTCGGCTCCAGGACGCGGATGGTCACGCCCTCCCGGGTTGGGAACTGGGTCACATCCAGCTTTCCCGTGCCTTAACCGGCGGCCAATAGGGAGGGGCGTCAGCCCTTGAAGCCGGCCGGGTCGAGCCCCAGCTTGTCCAGCTTGTCGTATAGATTACGCCGGCTCATGCCGGAGCGTTTCGCGGCCTCGGAGACATTCCCCTTGCAGGAGCGAAGGAGCGCGCTCAGGTACTCCGCTTCGAACTTGTCGCGTGCTTCGCGGAACTCCGGCAGCTCCTCCTGCCCGGGAGGCACGTCCAGACGGGGGATTTCGCGGGATGATTCCCGGTCGCCGCCGTGCAGGTCCCGCGGGCCGATTTCCTCGCCATCGCAGAGCACCGCGGCCCGTTCGATGGCATTACGCAGCTCGCGCACGTTGCCACGCCACTCGCGGTGCTGCAGCACATCGAGGGCGTTCTCCGTGAGGTGCAGTTCCGGCTTTCCGGCGGCCTTGCGCTGTTCCTCGAGAAAGTGTTCCGCAAGGACGCGAATGTCCTCGGGGCGTTCGCGCAGTGAGGGCAGGGACAGCTTGAGCACGTTCAACCTGTAATACAGGTCCTCGCGGAAGGTCCCCTCCTGCGTCATGCGGGCGAGTGCCCGATTCGTGGCGGCAAGGATGCGCACGTTGACCGGGCGCGGCTGCACCGACCCGACTCGCGTGATTTCCTTCTCCTGGAGCGCGCGGAGGAGTTTTGCCTGAAGCCCCAGTGGCAGCTCGCCGATCTCGTCGAGGAGCAGCGTCCCACCGTCTGCCGCCTCCATGAGTCCCGCCCGTGCCTCGTCCGCTCCCGTGAAGGCGCCCTTCTCGTGGCCGAACAGCTCGCTCTCCATAAGGGTCTCGGGGATGGAGGCGCAATTGACGGCGACGAACGGCGCGCCGTGCCGCGGGGACTCCTCGTGGATGGCTCGTGCCACGAGTTCCTTCCCCGTGCCGCTCTCCCCGGAGATCAGCACCGGGCTGTCCACGCGCGCATAGCGCGCAATCAGCTCCCGTACCTGCTCCATGGCGCCGGAAGCACCCACAAGACGGCCTTCGCTCTCGTTCGGTTTCTGTGCGGACGGGGCGGTGGCGGAACTCTTCCGCCGGGCGCTCGCCACGGCCTGACGGACCGTCCCCAGCAAGGCCTTCGTGTCGAACGGCTTCGTCACGTAGTCATAGGCCCCGTGGCGCACGCACCGCACCGCGCTCTCCACCGTCCCGTAGGCGGTCATGATGATTACCTCGCAGGGCAGGCCGCGCTCGTGTACCTGCTCCAGGACCGCCTCACCGTCCATCTCCGGCATGCGGAGATCAGAGATGAGGACTTCCGGCGGTTCAGCCGTGAGGTGCTCCAGCGCCTCGACCGGACTCTGGAACGCGGCGACCGTGTAGCCCTCCAGCTTCAGCAACTTGGAGAGGACGCGGCCCATGTTCTGCTCGTCGTCGAGAACGACGACCCGGGCGCCCTTCACGACTCCGCCTCCGGATGCTCCCGTCCCGGGGAGGTCATTCCTTCCTCGATGAAGGGGCGGACCTTGTCGAGGAACCGGACAGGCAATTCTGCATCCAGGACGCAGTGCGTGTCCACGTAGCGTATAGACTGGACGTGCCCCTCGCGGTGGACCATGCCGATCAGGTCCCCCCGCCCGGCAGGCAGGCGCAGGCGGACCCCCGCAAGGCCGCCCGAGGCAAACTCCGCCAGCCGGTCCATCAGCTCCTGCTGTCCCTCTCCCGTCAGCATGCTCGTGCAGACGTTCGGCATGGCCAGCCGGCGCAGCTCCGCCAGTGCAAGCGGGTCCTCCACCCTGTCCATCTTGTTCAGTACGTGCAGGACCGGTTTGGACTCGATGCCGAGCTCCTTCATGACGCCGAAGGTCGTCCGCAGGTGGTCCAGCGCGGCGGGGTGGCTCGCGTCCAGCACATGCAGGAGGAAGTCCGCCTGCTGCGATTCCTCGAGCGTCGCCATGAACGCGTCCACCAGTTGGTGGGGGAGTTTGCGGATGAAGCCCACCGTGTCGGTGAGCAGGAGCGGTTGGTTGTTGGGCAGGATGATCCGGCGTGTGGTCGGGTCCAGCGTGGCGAAGAGCTTGTCCTCCGCCAGCACGTTGGCACCGGTGAGGCGGTTGAGGACGGATGACTTGCCCGAGTTCGTATAGCCGATTAGGGCCGCGGTCGGTGTGGGCCGGCCCTTGCGGCTCTTGCGCTGGGTCGCGCGTTGGCGGCGGACCTCCTTGATCTCGCGCTTGCAGCGGGCGATGGCATCACGCACGAGCCGGCGGTCCACCTCGATCTGTGCCTCACCAGCACCACCCATGAACCCGCCGCCGCCGCGCTGCCGTTCAAGGTGCGTCCAGGCGCGCTTCAGCCGGGGGAGGGAGTACTCCAGCCGGGCGAGCTGCACCTGCAGGCGTGCCTCCCGTGTCTGGGCCCGCTGGGCGAAGATGTCCAGAATCACCTCCAAGCGGTCAATCACCGCCAGGTCCGTTTCCTTCTCCCAGTTGCGCTGCTGGGCGGGGGACAGCTCGTCGTCCAGGACGATCAGTTCGGCCTCGGCCATCTCCGCCGCGGCCTTGATCTCCTCCACCTTCCCCCGGCCAAGGAGCAGGGCCGACGTCGGCTGGGAGAGCGACACGATCTCGCTCCCACCCAGGTCGAGGCCCATCGTCTCGCAAAGACGCATCAGCTCCTCGAGGTGCTCCTCCGCCTCCCGCTGTGAGTCCTCCTTGCGGCGGATGCCCACCAGGTAGGCCGTCAGGATGTCCTTCTTTTCTATGACTGGCTGCTCTATCAAGGGACCCTCTGTACCTGAAAAAGGGGGCGGACGATCATTCACGGGACCACCCCAACTCGCGATGTCCCTTGTGCCACCGTGGGGGTTCGGCAAGCAAAGGGAAACTCCGCCCACCGGGAGCGGAGAGCCCCTTGGGGATCGCCCGCTCACGGGTTTACGCCGCCTTTTGCCTTGTCCAAAGCTGGCGGTGTTTCTCAGGATGGTTGCAATTCCGCCGCCTTCCGGAGCAGGGCGGCACAGGACGGGTATCCTTGGACACGGAAGATAACGCCCAGAGCACGGGAAAACGGAAGGAGACGCTGACCCAACGTCTCGCGCGGCGCGGCCGTGAGTTCCATCAGTGGGTCAAGGTGGTCGAGCCAGAGGAGCTCCTCGATCGCACCCGTTACCTTGAGGTCCAGATATACCGCTTTGTCCTGTTGCTGTTCGCTGGCATCCAGCGCACCGAACTGGCCCGCCGCGCCGCCTCCCTCACCTACACCACCATCCTCTCGATCTTCCCCCTGCTCGCTGTCGTCACCTCCATCGCGGCCATCTTCTATACGGAGGAGCGGGAGCAGGAGTTCGTCGTCATGCTGGAGAAACAGCTTCTGCCTTCCGCCGCCGGCATGGCCGCCGACCCGGGAGACATGACCGAGCAGGAGCTGGAGCTGCTCCAGAGCCAGGAAGAGTTCGCCGAGCGGATGCGCAACCTGTTCACCGAGGTCAGTACCAGCTTCCGGCAGAGCGCCGGGGGTGTCGGGGTGGTAGGCTTCGTGGGTCTCCTGCTTGTCGGCGGATTTCTGTACTATTCCATTGAGTCGGTGGTGAACCAGACCTGGCAGACGACACATCGGGGGAGATGGACCCGCACGTTCACCAACTTCATCACGATCCTGGTGCTTGCGCCCATTGTGATCGGTCTTTCCGTGACGTCCACCACCGTGGCCACCGCGTTTCTCGATGCGGATGCGGTCCCCAATGCCGTTCTGCTTGAGGAAGAGCCGCCTGAGGACAACGAGGAAGCTGCTCGCGAAGCGACGCCGGAGGTGATCGAAGGCGCCCCGGAGGCCCTTCAGGGGGCCCTTGAGCGAGTCCGCATTGTCACCACCCGCTTCGGCTTCCTTCTTCTCTTCATTCCGATCACGCTGAACGGGCTGATGCTGGCGGTGGCGTACTCGTTCCTGCCGAATGTGAAAGTGTATTTCCGTTACGCCATCTTCGGCGGGCTGGCGGCGGCCGTCCTCTGGGAGGTCGCGCGCTACTTCTTCTTCTACTATGTCTACATGTCGTTCGTGAACAGGACGCTTGCCGACGCACTCGGTGCCAGTGTCGTGTTCCTCATCTGGATATACATCACCTGGATGATCCTGCTGCTGGGCAACTTGGTGGTTTACACGAGCCAGAACCTGAGCCAGCTCTGGGCGGAGCGCCGATCGGGCGAGCAGCTCTACCTGGACGGGCGCGTGGTGGTGGCCGCCATGGTTCTGCTCGCGCGGCGGTTCACCAGCCAAGGCGGCGGCCTCACGGAGCAGGACCTGCGCCTGGCGCTCGGCCTGCGCTCGGAACAGTTCGTGGAGATGATTGACCGCCTCATGGAGAAAGGCTTCGTGGTGGCTCTTGAGGACAACGCCTACCAGATCGCCCGGCCCTCAGACCAGATCGCCCTCCGGGACCTGCTTTCCCTTGGATGCGACCTGCGGTCCGTCCCCGCGGCACGTCGCAGCCGTGGCCCCGTGGCCGAACTCTTCGGCCGTGTGCAGGAGCACACCCTGAACACGGGCGAGGACAAGACGCTGGCGGACGTCATTGCGTCGGTGGCCGCACGGCGGGCCTCACAACGGGAGGCCGCCGCAGGAGGCAGAGAGACCGCCACAGCCACGTGACTCCGGATCCTTGCATCGCCTCGGGCACGGGTCAGAAGGACCTGTGGCCTTGCACTGAGCAGGACAGTCGGCATCATGCCGCGACTTCATCGCCCGGCCGGAGACCAAAGGCATCGAAGAAATGCCGGGACGGGCGAATCCTGGGACGGACAGCGAAAAGCCATGGCCATCACTCAGAAATGCCAATACGCCCTGCGAGCCCTCCTCGAACTGGCGAGGCGCCACGGGGAACGCCCTGCCAAGATCGGCGAAATCGCCGGGGCACAAGGCATCCCCCCACGCTTCCTTGAAGTCATCCTCAACGAACTCAAGCAGGGTGGTTTCGCTGAATCGCGACGGGGCAAGGACGGCGGCTACACGCTGATACGGGAGCCACGGGACCTGACTGTGGGCGAGGTCATACGCTTCGTCCAAGGTCCCATCGGCCCGGTTGAGCGGGGCAACGATCCCGCCCGCGGGCCGGCCGATCACCCACAAGGGATTCCGGACGTCTTCCAGAACGTCTGGAAGCGTGCCGAGGACGCCCTCTCCCATGTCTACGACAAGACCACGTTTCAGGACCTGCTGGAGGAAGAGACCCGGCTTCGCCAGTCCGTGGCCCCTGATTTTACCATTTGACCTGGCACGGGATTGCATCCCGGGGGGCTCAACAGTGAAATTCATTGCACAGTTGAGTGGCTTCTGAAGCCAAAGAGGTGCAAATCCAGCTCTCGCAATGACCTTTGAGGTTGCGCTAACGCACCGTCCCGCCCATTCGTAACCCTCGCGCGACTTCCATCAGGGCAGGGCTGGCATGATAAAAGCAGACATTGTTAAACATATGGCAACACGCATGCTCATGAAGGAGCGGGACGCGCTGTTCGTGGTGGACACCATCCTGGACAGTATGAAGGACGTCATCGTGGAGGGAAACCGGCTGGAAATTCGTGATTTCGGCGTCTTTCAGATCAAGGAACGCAAACCGCGCATCGGCCGCAATCCACGCAACAAGGTCGCCTATCCGATTCCTCCCCACAACGTCGTCACCTTCAAACCCGGCAAGGATCTGAAGGAGCTCCCCGTCGCCTACACGGGCCGGGTGTGCTCCGAGGAAGAGCAGGACGACCTTGAGGCTCTCGTGGAGGAGGACGTCTGACCGTCCTGCAGGCTAGAGCGGGTGCCTCCCCCCAAGTTCCTCCCAGAGTGCCGGGGTTTCCAGAAAATCCCCGGCGGAAATGAGCACGAGCCCGTCCGTCTCCTCCAACGCGGACCGGGCTGCATCCGCCCAGTTCCCCTCCCCACCGGCCGGAATGGCCGCCCAGATGGCTGAGCCACCCCTCCGGTAGCGCTCCGCCAGAGCCACCGCGCCCTCCATTGAGACCCACCACGCAAAGCCGGCCTCCGAAGCCTCCTCGCGTGTCTGCATGCCCACCTCCCAGAAGCCCAGAACAACCGAGTCGAGCAGATGCCCGGTTCCGGTGGTCTCGTACCCGTGCGGGAGCCAGCCGAAGTCCTCGGTCACGGGGCGCGCAGGTGAGGCCCAGTTGATCCCCTGGCGCAAGTGCATCGGGTAGGGCGCGTCCACCAGCAGTGCGATGGGAGGAGCCGGGCCGGGACCGTCCTCAACGGTCCGGCGCAGCGAGGAGATGATCTCCCTCCAGAGCCCCGCCCGCCAAGCCAGCCACGCGTTCCACAGCTCTCCCCGCTCCTCCGCCATGTAGGGGTTGGGTGGGGGAGACGTCCCGAGAACCTCCGCCGGCCACTGCCGGAACGAAAGGCCGGACCACAGTTCGAACGCGTGACGGGCCGCCGGACCAACATCGCTCTCCACGGACGGGAAGCCCCCTTCCACGAGGATCAGGAAGTCGAAGTCAAGGTCCGCTTGCAGTACCTCGGCGAGGGCCTGCATCTCGAGCTCCCGGTTCGCAGGCAGGGCAGGCGAGAGCCGCACCCCCGGTGTATCCTCTCCGGCAGGGCGGAAGAGACGGGCCGCCGGCCCGCCATCCTGCCACTCCGTGTCATGCAGAAGGCGGGCGGAATCCGTGTCGCCAGGCGCCAGGAAGAGCGGATGTATGAGAGCGAGGCGCAGATCCGCAGCCCGGGCGGCTTCCCGGACAGCAAGCAGGCTCTGGTGGTGCGGGTGTCCGCTGCCAAGGACGGACTCGCCATCGTGCCCGCGCGTTTCCAGCCCGAGATGCGTGATCCCCATCTCCCTCGTGGCGAGTGCGAAGGCCAGCGCCTGCTCCTCGTCGCGCAGCGGCTCACCACAGCGGGCCCAGTCCACCCAGAGCACGGCGGGCCCAGCGTGCAGCAGTTCGAATCCGGGGTGACGAGCGGCTGGCGCCGGGCTCGGCCTTTGAAAGAGCCCACAGGACGTGATCAAACATGCCACGAGCGTCATCAGCGCGGCCGCCAGAATATGGGGAACGGCAGGCCTCGCCATGTCTAGTCCACCACGGAGGAGACGCGCTGCAGGCTGCCCCGCAGCGCGATGGTGAAGCTGGGTTGCACGGGCTCGACGAGACGCTCGGCTTCCTCCCGGTCCGGCTCCCAGAGGAATTCCACCAGCTCGGTGGAGCCGGCGGGCACGCGTTCCACGATCACCTCGCCCACCTTCGTCTCCTCGCGCTGCTCCTGCGCGTAGTAGAAATTCACGGCCACTAGCCGGGCATCCGTCCCGCCAGTGTTGGCAACCTCAGCGGCCAGCCGCAGGGCGTTTTCAGTCTCACCCTCACCGATGAGCATGTCGCCGGTGACGAGGTTGGCCTTCGTACGCACCCGTAGCGGAACAGTGGCTTCCGCCAGTTCACGTTCACGGAGGGGGAGCTGCCCGTCCGGGTCGGCCACCACTCGAATCTCGTACTCGCCTGCGTTGTTCATCGGGTCCCAGCGCAACCGGAAGGGGCGCTCCTCTCCCGGGAGCATCGAGGTGAAGCGGTAGGGGCGCGAGCTGGTGAGGTCCCCGAGCCTCTCTGCGTCCTCCCCTTCGCCGCGAATGAGAACCAGGTTCACCGCGGGTGTGCGAACGGCCGAATCGTTGCGCAACGTCCCTTCCACGAAGACCGTCAACCCGTCGGAGAGTTGCTCCGGAGAGACATTGATGGTTTCGCGTGCCACCACGAGGCGGGGAAGCATCTCCTCGCCGATATTGACGCGGGTTTCGTCGGCGAGGTGGCGCTCCCTCTCGTCATCGGTCCTCACCATGAGCCGGAGGTGGATGTCCCCCCTGTCCCCGGAAACCTCACCACTTGGCAGGACTGCTCCCATGGACCGGGTACGGCCGGGTGAAAGCCGGGCCGGAGCGCGGAAGAGCGTCCCGCCATCGGGCCGCTCCGCCCTCAACTCGGCATCAAGGGACTCGTCATGGGGATTGTAGACAACCACCTGGAACCAGAAGCGGCCGGCCGACCCGGGCTCCAGGCGCTTTGTATGTACGAGCATTACCGGGGCATCCCCAACACCCCCCTCCACGACGTGGCGCACGGCCTCGCGGGAGGGCAGGCGGTCGCGGAAGTACTCCCCCCTCTCGTGGGGGAGTGAGAAGAGCGCTGTATAGATTCCCGGCCCGGGAAGGGAAGCATCCAGTTCCTCAACGGCAGCGGCCCGGCCGGGAACCTCCACCTCGCGTTCCACCTGCCGCACAGTCTCTCCATCCGGTGAGAGGATCTCCAGCCGGAGGGACACGGTGCGCGGCGTCGCGATGCGATTGACAAGGCGGGCAGCCCACCGCCGGGAACCGGCGGAGGCAGGATCGAGCTCCCTCAGTCCGTCCAGCAGCACATCCCCGCCTTCCACCATGAGGCTCTCCTCGAGGGGACTGTGAGGGGGAATGGCCGGACTTTCGGGCAGCGGGGGAAGTCGGAGCGTCGGATCGCCGAGGAAAAGGAACATCCGTGTGTGGTCGTCGAATTCACGCCGCACCTGGTGGTTGATGCGCGAGAACTCCCCAAGCAGTCCCTGCTCTCGGATGCCAAGCTCCGACCATGCGCGCAGGAAGCCCTCCGCCATGACCTTGTGGCTGCTTGTATAGCCCGGTCCGGAAGGCATGAAGCACGCAATCGCCCCCTTGTTCCGGTGGCGCATGAAGTCCTCCGCGATGCTGATGTTCCAGGGCGGGAGCGGATAGTCCACCACGGCGTTGTTGCAGGTGAAGGTGGTGACGAAGGGGAGACGCCCTTCGTTCTCGAGCCTCAGGATGTCGCTGTTCGGCGTCCCACCACCGAACCAGAACCGGTGATTGCTCCAAAGGTTGGGAGCTCCGTGTCCGAAGAAGGTCATGACGGCGGCGCCCTCGTGGAAGGCCTCCTCGATGGCGGCAGTGACAAGCGGCCCCACCTTGGTATCCTCGGGTCTTTGGATCAGTTCGGGTGGCAGGTAGTAATTGTCCTCCCAAAGCAGATCGTCGGCCACGATGAAATCGTTCCGCACCCGCCCCCCAACGGAGTTGAAGTGCACGCTCTCCATCGCCTCGCGGAATTCGCCCGTATCCACAACCGACACGAGGCGGTTGCCCCAGTGGACCTTCTCGTCCTGCGTCCGCCGGTAGTCCACTATATTGCCTACGGCGTTGAGCGCATCCTCCTCCGTGGCGGGGGAGAGGCGGGCCACGAGGATGTCGCTCAGCTCATTGTCCGGTGACAGCCACGAATAGACACTGTCGGAGGAAAACTGGTCGCCCATCCCCTCCCGCGAGGTCTGGATGACGGGCACCGGCATGTAGTTCGGAATACCCATCCGTGCCGTGTCCCGCCCGTCTGCGTTGCTGTCGCCAACAAGGATGGCGGTGAAGGGCCGCCGGCCCTCCCATGTGTGGACGGCGTGGCGGAGGAAGTCGCGTATGGCGTCCGTCGAGGCATCTCCATAGGTGAAGTTTTCGTATAGCTGCTCCACGTCCACCACGAGCGCCTCGTGTCCTGCCCGCTCCTGGTCCTCGGCGAGCTGCCGCGCTGCCTCCTCGAACCTGCGGTGCGTCACGATGAGGATGTCCGCGGACAGGCTGGCGCGCTGCCAGTCGGCAAACGGGCGGTTCTCCGGGCCCGGTGGTGACGGAATGGAGTTCTCCTCCGCGAAGATAGCACCCCCGCGGCCGGGTTCGGAGAGGTGGTAGTTTCGCCCCCGGGCGCCTTCCGCAGCAGGAGGCAGCAGCGTGGGGCTATCCGGGTCGCGGACGTCCAGCGCCAGGACCCCCGTGCGGAACCCGGTCAGCGCCGCCGTGACCCACTCCGCCGGGTCCCCGGCCACGTCAGGAGCGGGCGTATGGATGTGCAGGCCGTTCTGCGGCGACAGGCGGGCCGGGTGGTCCAGGGTTAATTTCTCAAGGAAGAAATCGCTCCCCTGCTCCTCTCCCCCGAGGCGCAGACGCAGCCGGTTCTCTCCCGGGCGGAACGACGGCGAGGGCCAGGAGAACTCCGCCACGCCGCGCCTCGGGTCCACGTCTGCGATCTGCTCCGTGAGACCTCCTCCGCCGGCAATGAGCTGCAGCCCCTCCTGGAACTCACCGGTCCCGGAATAGAGGTGGCAACGTACCACCACGGCAAGGTCCCGCTGGGGAGCAAGGCCCGGCAGGTCAAAAGTCACTTCTGCCGGCTCCTCATCGTCCAGCCGTGTCCACACCCATACCATCTCCTGGACGCTGAGGAACTCACCGAAGCGGGTCTTGAGCTCGTTGTCCTGCCGCGCCTCGATACGGCGTGTATAGACGCGGAGGGGCTCGGGAGACTCGCCCTCGGGAGGTGAAGGCGCAGCCTCGAAGGGCATGGGTGGGAGGTCATCCGGCCGCCGGCCCAGGTAGTGGGAACGATAAGCTGTCTCCCTTGCCGGATTCCCGATTCCGTAGAAGACAGCGCGGGCACCTTCGGCGAAGGTGGCGCCGTCCGGCCCAAGGGGATGCAGTGGTATGCGCCGCCCCTCCCGCACCATCTGGAGGTCCTCCGGGCGCAGTTCCTCAGAGGGAAGCCCGGCCCCGCGCAACCAGTCCGCATCCAGCGCGTATAGCCCATCCTCCCGTATCGGAATCCGGTTCCATGGCAGGCCGGGGGAGAGTTCCGGCTCGGGCCGCCACGGCAGTTCGCGCTCCCCCGCAAGGGCGGGCATGGCGAACGCATCCAGGCCTGCCGGTACCGTCAGGACGCTCTCGGCGAACCGGCGGTAGAGGCCCTCCGAAAACCCGGTGTCGTCCGCGGCGGGCCGGGCGTCTGCGTCAATGCCGTCGTGATCCAATCGAACCGTATAGCTGGCGATTTCCCAGGGCTCGCCATCCACGGTCACTGCCCGGTCGCGCGCGATCCGGACGGAGGCCACACGCGCGCGCCGCAGGATGCCCAGCTCCAGCACGGTAAGCCTGTTTCCGAATCGCTCGGCGTGTTCCTCCGAAAACCGCCCACCGCCGAGCGCGTCCACCTCCTCGCCTGTCTCGCGATTCCGGACAGTCAGGGCCATGAACTCCGCGGAGAAATCCCCCTCCGGGATCGCAAAGAGGTAGTGGTCATCCTGCCGCCAGCCCGTCGGGACAGCCAGGCTTACCTCGGCGTATTCCGAAGTCAGGCGGGCATGATCAGGCTTGGTGAAGAACGGAGTACTGTCGGGAGGTCCGTCGTGGAAAACCGTCTCCGCGCGCGTCCCGTTTGTCCACGGCCCGAAGACAAGAAGTAGACAGAAGAAAAGGAGAGCGCGGGGGGGACAAGAACGGCCGGACACCATGGGCTGCAGCATGGGAAACGGCGGACGAACCGCAAGGGCCAACGGGACCTGCGGCACGGGTCTGGTGGAGATTTCCTGTGGCTTGGTTCTCCGGCGCTCAGCCGCCGATCAGGCCAATCCGGCGTGCGCCCTCCTGAATGATCTCCAAGGCACGGGTGAGCTGGTCCTCGGTATGTGTTGCCATCACGCTCAAGCGGATGAGCGCACGGTTGGCCGGCGTTGCGGGAGTCACAACAGGGTTCACAAAGATTCCCGCGTCGTGCAGGAAGCGCCACATGGCGAAGCAGCGCTCGGTCTCGCCGATGACGACCGGCATGATCGGGCTCTCCGAATCACCCGTGTCCAGCCCCATCTGGCGCAGTCCGTCGAGCATGAAGCTCGTGTTGTTCCACAGTGCCTCGCGCCGCTCGGGCTCGTTCGTGATGATCTCCAGTGCCTTCTGGGTCGCCGCCACGCAGGCCGGAGCCATTGAGGCGGAGAAGATCAGCGCCCGGGCATGGTGCTTGAGGTACTCGATCACGGCCTTGTCTGCGGCAACGTATCCGCCGATGGAGGCGAGGGACTTGGAGAACGTTCCCCCGATGATGTCCACCTCGCGCGTCAGCCCGAAATGGTCTGCCGTACCGTTGCCGATCCGTCCGAGGACGCCGACCGAGTGCGCGTCGTCCACGAAGATTGCCGCGCCGTGCTTGCGGGCCACGGAGACGATCTCGGGGAGCTTGGCTATGTCCCCCTCCATCGAGTAGATTCCGTCCACGACCACCATTTTGCCTCGTGCGCTGCTGAGCGAGAGCATGCGGTCGAGGTCCGACACGTCGTTGTGGATGAACTTGAAGGTCTTTCCGAAGCCGAGCCGGGCGCCGTCCACGATCGAAGCGTGGTCTGTCCGGTCTATGAAGACGTTGTCCTCCCGCCCCACGAGTGCCGAGATCACCCCGAGGTTCGTTTGATACCCTGTGGTGAAGACGATGGCGGCTTCCTTGTCGAGGAAGTCAGCGATCTGCTCTTCGAGCTCGATGTGAATGTCGAGTGTGCCGTTGAGGAATCGCGATCCGGCGCAGCCGCTGCCGTACTTGTGGACTGCCTCGATTGCGGCCTCCTTGATGCGCGGGTCGTTCGTCAGCCCCATGTAGCTGTTCGACCCCAGCATCAGCATGGGCCGCCCGTTTATGATGACCTCGGTGTCCTGCGCGGACTCGATGGTTCGGAAATAGGGGTACAGGCCGAGCTTCCTCATCTCGTCGGCCTTGGTGAACCGGTGGCACCTTTCCAGTATGGCCGGCGAGACAGCCGTGGAAGCAGGTGCGCCGTCCTTGCCGTTATACTTGGCCTCACCGGGCTTGCCGGTCTTGCGGGCACCTGGGAGCGTGTGGCTCATGCACATCTTACCTTCGTTACGAATTTGCCCCCCGCGGTTGGCGCTTCAGCCGTCAAATGGGGGGAACCTGCACAAGAGACTACTTCCCGGGGCGCCGCCGGCCCCGAAACGGCTCCAGCCTGCTTCAGTGCCCGGATGGTTCGATTGCCCCGGAGCGGTGGCAATGGTTTTCCGGGCTTCTCGGGCGGGTGATGCGGCCTTTCCCCTTCCGGCACCGGGAAACCGTTCCGGTGGGGGGAAGTGTCTACCCGCCACTTTCCTTATCCTTGACCAAAACGGGCTTACGGGCAAGTGCTTTGGCGGAAAACCGGTAAAAGGTGTGGATGAAAGCCCTCCAACTCCGGGGTCATTGCCTAGAGCAAGGGCGCCATCAAGCGGCTCACATTCTCGAGCGACTCGATCACGAGTCCCTGCATCCCGTGGGGGGTCCGGCGGTAGATGCGTGATTTTCGAAGCATCTCCTCCACGTGGCCTGCGATCTCCTGCACGTGGCCGGGGCCCTGCACCACCGTGGCGATCTCGAAGTTGAGGTAGAGGCTCCGCATGTCGAGGTTGGGCGACCCGACCATGGCGATGCCCTCGTCCACGATGACCAGCTTGGTGTGCATCATCCCCGCCTGGTAAAGGTACACCCTCCCCCCGGCGCGGGTCAGTTCGCGCTGCGCGTAGCGGCTGGCAAGGTCCACCAGGACCCGGTTGGACTTTTCCGGCACGAGCAGGCGCACGTCGCGCCCCAGCTTCGCCTGGGACATGAGGATCCGCAGCAGCGTCTCGTCCGGCACGAAGTACGGCGTCACGACCCAGATGCGCTCGCGTGCCTGCATGAAGCTGGTCATGAGGGTTTCGTAAAGCGGGTCGTCGGGCACATCCGGCCCGCTGGCGATGGTCTGGATGCGTACGTCTCCCGCGCTTGGCATCTCCTCGATGCTCTTGATGCGCAAGGTGTCATCCAAGGTTCTGCCTGTGGCGAACTCCCAGTCTGCGGCGAAAACTTCCGTCAGGGAAAAGACCGACGGGCCTTCCACCACCATCGAGTAGTCCGCCCAACGGTCCTCCTTCGGGTAGGGGCCCATGTATTCGCTTCCGATGTTCCGGCCGCCGACCATGGCTATCTTCTCGTCCACGATGAGCAGCTTGCGGTGGTTCCGCAGGTTGGCGGACCAGCGCCTGTGGATCGGCAGCATCGGCATGAAGATGTCCACCTCGCCCCCTGCCTTGCGGATCGGGTCGGTGAACCGGCCCTTGGCGCCCAGGCCGCCCAGCGCATCCAGCAGCAGGCGCACCTGCACCCCTTCGGCCGCCTTCCGGGCGAGCGTCTCCACCATCTTCTGCCCGACCTCGTCGCGCCAGAGGATGAAGGTGGTGATGTGGATGGATTCACGCGCCCCTTCGATCATCTCCATGGACCGCTGGTAGGTCTTGACGCCGTCAGGCAGGAGCTCCACCCGGTTGCCGTCTGCCGTCGGACGCGTGTCCTCCTGCTGGCCGCCGGGGGCCTGACCGTGCAGGTGCAGGCCGCGCTTGCGTCCGGCAAGCATCCTCATCTTCCGCCCGCCGAAGAGCAGGAAGAGCGGAATCGTTATGTATGGGATGAAGAGGATCCCCATCAGCCAGGCCATCGTGCTTCCCGGGTGACGGTGTTCCCCCATCAGCCTCCCCAGCAGGATCAGGGCGAAAAGGAAGCTGATAATCGAGAGCAGGTGCCCCGACCCGCTGACGATCAGGACCCATTCGGGGATGCTCAAAGCCAGTTGCGCACTGTTTTCCACTGCCTGCCGCTCTTCCTCTCGTGGAAGTGGGTGGAATATCCGCCCGGCTTAGTTGAGAAACAAGCAAAAGAGGCGGCCCGGCTGGGGCCGCCCCGCTGTAAAGCTGTCCTGATGGTGCGTGCCTCAGGCCACCCTGACCTGAATTTGCTTCGGCTTTGCCTCGGCTGCGAAGGGGAGCTTGAGCTCCAACACACCGTGGCGGTAGGAGGCCTTAATGGAGTTCTGGTCAATCTTGCTGCCCAGGGTGAACTGCCGGTAGTAGCCCAGCGGCTCGAATTCCTGAATCAGCATGCCCTCACCTCCGGTCTTCCACCGGTTGGTGCCCTTGATCGTCAGGACGTCGTTCTCCACGGAGACGTTGATGTCGGACTGATCAAGGCCGGGCATGTCCGCCATCAGGTGCAGCCCCTCATCGCTCTCGTAGATGTCCACGGCCGGGGTCACATAGCGTTCGGGCTCGTGGGTGCTTTCCTGCGGCGTGGCCTTCATTTCATGTTCCTTGGTTGCGATGGTGTTCTCAGCCATTGTCGTCACCTCCTTTTCCGGAAGGATGGGGTAGGCCGCCTCGTCCTCCCTGTCAGGAGACGCTGACGGCGATCTGGCGCGGTTTGGCCACCTCGGCCTTGGGGAGGCTGACACGCAGCAAACCGCTCTTGTATTCCGCCTGCACCTTCTCGTCCTCGACCTCGGCGGGCAGGGTGAAGGTGCGGATGAACTTGCCGCCGGCCCGCTCGGTCCGATGGTACTTCTCCGGTGCGATGCTGCCGTTGGTCGTCACTTTCTCACCCGCGATGGTGAGCTGGTTGCGCACGACCGAGAGCTCGAGCGATTCGGGGTTCAGGCCCGGGGCCAGGGCTTCGACGTACACGTTGTCCGTGTCCTCCCACATGTTCACCAGCGGGTAACCGCGTGGCTCGCGTCCGGGGAGGAAGCTCTGGCGCCAGGTGCCACCGCGGCGTGCGGAGTCGAAGGCACGCTCGATCTCCCGGCGCAGCACATCAAACTCGCGGAAGGGGTCGTAGAATCTCATGGTCATCACCTCCTGCTTCTTTCAGGTTTCGGGACTGTATCGCCGGGCTACAGGAAGCGCTTCCGTCCGGCCTGCGTCTAGACGCTGATTCAAAAAGTTTGCCATGTTGGCCGGCTGGGAGGGCGGTCGTGCTTTGCTTGCCCGGGGCGGAGGGATTCTGGCACGGTTTTCCCATCGTATGGGCCAAAAGGGCGCTGTTGCACCCTTCCCGAAACCGCCACCCCCCTCAGGAGCACACCGAAATATGGCACCGATTGCTATTCTTGGCTTCATCTTATTCCTGATCGTGTCCATCTGGGCGCAGGCCCGTGTGAAGAGCACCTTCAAAAAGTATTCCCAGGTTGAGCCCTCAAGCCGCATGACCGGGGCCGAGGCGGCTGCCTACATGCTCCGCAGCGCCGGGCTGACCGCCGTGCGCATTGAGCGGTCTGGTGGTTTCCTCACCGACCACTACGATCCCCGCAACAAGGTGATCCGGCTCTCCCCGGATGTGTACGACCGGCGAAGCCTTGCCGCAGTAGGCGTCGCCTGCCACGAGGCGGGCCACGCCCTGCAGGACGCACAGCGCTATGCACCGCTTGTCATCCGCAACATGGCTGTGCCCCTGGCCGGATTCGGGTCCAATGCAGGCCTCTACATCCTGCTGGCAGGCCTGATCTTCAATTTCTTCCAGCTCGCCATGCTCGGCGTGTTCCTCTTCGGCGCCACGGTTGTCTTCCAGGTCATCAACCTGCCGGTGGAATTCAACGCCACCTCGCGGGCCCGGCAAGCCGTCGTGGACTACGGGCTCGTTCAGCCCGGGGCCGAGGAGGAAGGTGTGGCGAAAGTTCTCAATGC
>SLOM01000094.1 GCA_007132505.1 Candidatus Sumerlaeota bacterium | reverse complement strand
GAACGGTGACCTCTGCACCGACGCGGTGCTCGCGATGGAAGCCGCCGCAGCCTGCGCCGAAGGCACATCCCGTTTTGTCCAGATCCGCAACCTCCAGTTCAAGGAATGTGACCGCGTCCGGGAGCCGCTGGAGGAGCTCCGGAAGGTCTACGCCACCTCTCCCGAACCTGTCCCTCCCGGGGGGGAACGTGGGCGAGCGCTCCCACCGCTCTACTACGAACCGGAGGATGATCCCGACACCATCCACATCACCGGCCGGCCGGAAGGCTTTCGCGGCGGCACACTCGTGGACGGGCGGGGCGACCACCGCGTCATCATGATGCTCTCCATCGTCGCCCTCCGCTGCGAGAAGGGGCTCCGCATCGCCGGCGCCGAACACGCCAGCAAGAGCTTCCCAGGCTGGTTCGACACGCTGAGGCGCATGGGCGTCACAGTGGAGTGAGGCCGGAGGCGGGGTTTCGGGTCCCGGGGTCCGGGGTCCGGGTTTCGGGTTTCGGGTTTCGGGTCATGCTCCAACCCATGGCATGCAGACGGTTCAAGCTTGTCCCGCGTCCCCCCGGAAGCAGAAACGGCCGGGAGGACAACAGATGGAACTGGCGCCCCCCACAATCCGCCGACCTGACAGAACGCGTGTCCGCCCATGCCGTCCCGGACCCCGGACCCCGAAACCCGGACCCCGGCGAAGTCCTCGCTTGCACACGGTGTGGAACGGGCTGTTGGTTCCGGGTAAACACGATGATAGGGGATGACCGATGGGGCTGACGACCTACCGCGATCTGGAGGCGTGGCAAAAGGGCATGGAACTCGTGGAGGGGCTCTATCGCCTTTCCGCGGACTTCCCTGGCGAGGAGAAATTCGGCCTGACGAGCCAACTCCGGCGGGCTGTGGTGTCGGTTCCGGCCAACATCGCGGAAGGCTACGGCCGGTCGCACCGGGGTGATTACCTGCATCACCTCTCCATCGCGCGTGGATCGCTCGCGGAGGCGGAGACACTTCTTACGCTGGCCGTCCGGCTCGGTTTCGCCCACCGTGAGGAAGCCGTTCCGGCCTGGGAACTGTCACAAAGGACAGGGCAGATACTCAACAGACTCATCGCCTCACTCCGGTAGCGCCAGTGGTTGGCCCGGGTTCCGGGTTCCGGGTTCCGGGGTCCGGGTTTCGGGTTTCGGGTCATCCTCCGCCCCGTGGCATGCAGACGGTTCGATCTGGTCTCGCGCCCCCCGGAAGCAGCAATGCCCGGGAGGATAACGTATGGAACTCGCGCCCCCACAATCCGCCAACCGGACAGAACGCGTGTCCGCCCATGTCGTCCCGGACCCCCAAACCCTGAACCCGGCTGAGTCGTGGCGTGCACGGGGTTCGAGCTCGTCTCCTGGCCCGGTCGGAGGCGGGGTTTCAGGTTCCGGGTTCCGGGGTCCGGGTTTCGGGTCATGCCCCGCCCCATGGCATGCAGAGGGTTCGATCTGGTCTCGCCCGGAGGCAGGAACGGCCGGGAGGATGACAGATGGAGCTGGCGAGCCCCCCGCAATCCACCGGCCCAACAGAATGTGTGCCCCCCCCATGTTATCCCGGACCCCGGAACCCGGAACCCGGAACCCGGCACTTTGTGGGCTTGACATCGGGGGGCGGGTGGCGACGCTGTCCGGGCCTCAAGACTGGCAGGGAGACAGACAACGATGAAACGCACTTTCCAACCCAACAACCGCCGCCGCATGAAGAAGCATGGCTTCCGTGCGCGCATGGCCACGAAGAGCGGCCGCAAGCTTCTCGCCCGTCGGCGCGCGAAGGGGCGGCTCCGCCTCACCGTTTCGCACTGAGACGTGCAGGGGCCATGACCGAGCACCGGCCGGTCCGGGCGGACTGCCGTTTTCCCAAGTCCCGGCGGCTGCTCAACCGGAAGGATTTCGACAATGTGTTCAGGGAGGGGCGGAAAGTGGTCCGCCCCTCCGTCGTTTTGTATGCTCGGCAGGTGCCCGTGGGGAGCGAGCCACGGCTCGGGCTGGCCGTGTCGCGGAAGGTGGGCAAGGCTGTTGTGCGCAATCGAGTCCGCCGGCGCCTGCGGGAGATATTCCGCCTTCTCGTCCCCCGGCTGGTGGAGCGCCCTCTGGAGATGGTCGTCGTGGCCCGCCCTTCCGCAGCGGAGGCCACCTACGCCACGTTGGAACGCGAAGTCCACGGGACGCTGAGGAAACTCGGGTTCCTGGATGAAAAGGGCCAATAGGCCGAAGGAGCCCTCTCAGGCCGTGGTGGCCCATTCTGGCCACACGACTACAGAGCACTGACACCGAAGGACTTAGACGTTGTGGGCGAAGCGTCACGTTAGCGCCATGACGCCTTCGCCGTTGACCTCTGAAGTCCGCAGACGCTAAGCGCCTTGCCACGGCGGATGTAGGCCGCCCCCCTCCCGGCGGAAGGCACGCTGCATGGCGCATTCCCTCAAACAGGTCCTCGCCCGTCTTGAACGGCTGGAGGTCCTCTACAAGATCTCCAACATCGTGAATACCACGCTTGAGCCGGGGGAGGTCCTGCGCCTGCTCCTGCAGGAGGTGGTCCGGATCACCAACGCCACGAGCGGCTCCATCGCCATGGTGGATCACCGCAAGGGCGTGCTGAACATCGAGACGGCGATCAATATCCACCCGAGGCTCTGGAAGCGGCTCAAGCTGGAGCTTGGCGTGGGCGTGACCGGTCACGTGGCCTGGACCGGCAAGCCACTGCGAGTGGACAACGTGGACGAGGACCCGTACTACGTCCGCCTCAAGTCGGGCATCAAGAGCGAGATGGCCCTGCCCATGACCGTGAACGGGCGGGTGATCGGGGTCATCAACGTGGACTCAACGCGCCCGGCCGCCTTCAGCGAGGAGGACGAGGAACTCTGCATCGCCGTGGCGAACGAGAGCGCCAAGGTCATCGAGACCGCGCGACTCCACGACACGCTCAAGCGCCAGGCCAGCGAACTGGAGGCGCTCTTCACCGTGGGGCGGACACTCATCGAGGCCGGGCCCATCGAGGATATACTGCAGGGCATCGTCACGGAAGGGCTGACGCTCCTTGACGGCAAGGTCTGCGTGGTGATGGAGGCGACCGGCACCGGGGAGCTGCAGAGCTGGGCGGTGGCAGGAGCCAGCAGACAGTGGCATGAGACGCCGCCGGTCAAGATCGCCAACTCGCTGCTCGGGCAGGTAGCGCGGAACCGCTCGGTCCTCAAGATTCCGGACGTCCGGCGCCATCCGCGCTTCCGGCATCCGGAGCTGGCCGAGCAGGAAGGGCTCTCCTCGGTCCTGGCCGTCCCCGTTGTCTATCAAGGCGCGGTCCTGGCCGTGCTCGCACTTTTTACAGAGGAGCCACGCCGGTTTCGCGAGCCGGAGGTGCGACTGCTTCAACTGCTGGCAAACCAGGGGGCCGTGGCAATCGAGAGCACCCGGCGCATGGAACGGCTCAACCGGCTGGAGGAATCGTTGCGGGTAACCGAGCGGTTTTCCCTTCTCGGCACGCTGGCGGCAGAAATCGCCCATGAAATACGCAATCCGATAACCATCATCAACCTGCTGATGCACAGCATCGAGGAGAACGCGACACACACGGACCAGACGCGTGAGGACCTCCGCATCGTCACGAGCAAGCTGGAGCGCATAAACCAGATCGTCGAACAGACTCTCGGCATCGCAAAGAGCACCGAGACAAACTTCAAGCCTGCCCAGATCAACCGGCTGGTGGACGAGCTGGTGCTCTTCCTGAACTACAAGATCCAGAAGGCGCGCATCGAGGTCGTCCGGAAGCTGGACCCCCGCATTCCGGAAGTCCCCATGGACGCGGGACAGATCCAGCAGGTGCTCCTGAACATGATGCTGAACGCCATGCAGGCGATGGAGGAGGGCGGGCGCCTGACGGTCAAGACGCGGCTGGGACGTGACCGGGCCATTGGTCCCTGCGTGCGCTGCACCATTTCCGACACCGGCGCCGGAATCACGCCGGAGCAAAGGGCGCGGCTGTTCGATCCCTTCTATACGACACGTGAAGGCGGCACGGGCCTCGGGCTCTTCATTGCCAACAAGCTCGTGCGCCGGCATCACGGCATCATCCGCGTGCGGAGCGAACCAGGCAGCGGGAGCATCTTCAGCTTCACCCTGCCCCTCGTTCAGGAAAACACCCGGTCATGACCGCGAAGCAACGCCTCCTTGTGGTGGACGACGAGCGGGACGTAGTGACGGGCTTCCGCCGCGTCTTTGAGCGGGAGGGCCTCGTGCTGGACGCCGCGTACAGCGGCCAGGAGGCACTCGCCTCCGTGCGGGCCAACCGGCCCGACGTCGTCGTCCTGGACCTGCGCATGCCGGGCCTCGACGGCCTGCAGACACTCAAGCACATCCAAGCCGAAGACCCCCGGACTCTTGTCATCCTCATGACCGCCTACAGCAGCTCCGCCACGGTCATCGAGGCGATGAAGCACGGAGCCTATGACTATCTGGTCAAGCCGTTCAGCGTGGAGAAGCTGCGGGAGGTGGTGCACGAAGCGCTGCGCGTGGCCCGCGACGTCCGCACGGCGGAGAGCTACGAACCGCGCCTCGGCGAGGAGGAGCACCGCGACACCATCATCGGCAAGTCCGAGCTGATGCGCCAGGTCTACAAGACTGCCGGGCAGGTCGCCGCGAGCAACACTCCCGTCCTGATCTGCGGCGAGAACGGCACCGGCAAGGAGGTGGTTGCCCGCGCCATTCATGGACATGGCGGGCGGGCGGGGAAGCCGTTCGTGGTGGTGAACTGTGCCGCGATTCCGGAATCCCTGCTGGAGAGCGAGTTGTTCGGCCATGAGCGCGGCGCCTTCTCCGCCACGACGGCCCACCGTACCGGCAAGTTCGAGCTGGCCTCGGGCGGCACGCTCTTTTTGGACGAGGTGGGGGACCTCACTCTGGCCACGCAGACGCGTCTGCTCCGGGTGCTCCAGAGCGGAGAGTTCGAGCGGCTCGGTGGCACGGAGACCGTCCGCGTGGACGTGCGCGTCATCGCCGCCAGCAATCGCCCCCTGGAACCCATGCTTCGCAACAGCAGCTTCCGCCAGGACCTCTACTACCGCCTCAACGTCGTGCGCATTGACCTGCCGCCGCTCCGCCAGCGCCGTGAGGACATCCCCCTGCTCATTGAGCACTTCCTCCGCGGACTCACACCGCCCGGCACGGGCAAGGAACGCCGCATCAGCTCCGCTGCAATTGAGAAGCTCTCCCGGTACCACTGGCCGGGGAACGTGCGCGAGCTGGAGAACACGATCCGCAACGCGGCGCTCACGGCGCGGGGGGAAACAATCCTTTCCACGGACATCCGGCTGAAGGAGGAGGCGGCGCCCCACGTCCGTCCGGTGGAGCTGGAGATGCCGGCGCCGGAGCCGACGGGTGACATGCAAACCATTGCTCGAAAACCGGAGGCACCCCCATCCACCGCAAGGCCCGCAGAGGGCCGCTTCGAGGACGTTGAGCAGCTCGTCGCCCCCATCTTCGAGACCCTCGTCGCCGCCCGTGAGAGAGGCGACCGCTTCAGCGCCTTCGACGTCGTGGAGAGGGCGTTGCTCGTCGAGGCGCTCGACCGCACCGGCGGCAATCAACTCCGCGCCGCCGGCCTGCTTGGCATCACACGCTCCACGTTGCGCAAACGCATTGCACGCTACGGCATCCGGATCGCCGCCGCCATTCGCCGCGCACCCGCCGAATAGCCAGCCCGGGGAGCCGCGCCCCGCCCTTTTTCCGTGGACTCCCCCACCGGCGGCGTTGATGCTCCAAAAGCCCATGACGGAAGGCGTCCCGCCCCCAAAGGGGCATACACCGGGCCCGGCCGGCAGGAATGACAGAAAGCCCAGGAGGAGTCTGCGATGCCGAGGAACACTTTGGGGGCCATGCTGCTTGCGGGCCTGATGCTACTGCCCGCCGCGATCCGCGCGGAAACGATCCCCCAACAGATCCAGAACTTGCAGGGCGCCTCGGCGGTCGCAGGCAACGACTGGTCGGTCCTCATTGAAAATGAGAACGGCTCACTCGTTTATTACGAGCAAAACCCCGACATGCCCCTGGCTCCCGCCTCGAACATGAAGATGTTCACAACGGCGGCGGCCTTCGACCTCCTCGGAACAGACTACACCTTCGAGACACGCATCTACACCGGCGGCACCATTGACGAGGACGGCGTTCTCCAAGGCCACCTTCACCTCCTCAGCGAGCACGACATCACCTGGAACACGAGCACACTGGGGAGCGGCGGCACGGGCTCCCGAAAGGCGCTCGACCGCATCGCCCAGCAGCTCAAGAGCAAGGGCCTGAACGAGGTGGCTGCCAGCGTGAACGTGTGGGGCGCCACCTTCTACGACCGGGGACAGTTCGACAACGTCCGCACCACGGCCCGCTCCACACTCAACCAGGCCACTGCGGACGCCTTCCGGGACGCGCTCACGGCCGCCGGCATCACGGTGCACGGATCCGCCATCGGCCGCAGCGGATGGAATCCCCCGGGCGACCTCTTTCACACGCATCAGTCTGATGAACTCAACTACGTCTGGGGTGGACCCCTCCGCCTCGAGAACGCCTGCATCCCCCTGAATCGCATCAGCCACAACCCCATGGCGGAAGCGCTCCTCTTTCACATCGGATGGAAGCTTGGTGATGCGGACTCTCTGAGCGCAGGCGCCGAGGTACTCTACGAATGGCTGGAAGACGTTGTCGAGATTCCCAATCCCGGGGACCTTGACTTCCGTGACGGGTCCGGCCTCTCCTGGAGCAACCGGGTCAGCGCGCGCCAAACGCTGATGCTCTCCCGCTGGATGCTCGAGAACTACCCGAGCTGGGGAGTCACCATGCCCATCAGCGGGCAGAGCGGCACGATCTCGAGACGGCTGAACACTCCCTCCAACCTCATCGGCCGGGTCCGCGCCAAGACGGGGACCCTCAGCATCTCCATCGCGCTCTCGGGCTGGATAGACAACCCCTTCGACGACGAGCGTTATTTCTTCGCCATCCTCACCAACCGGAGCAACATTGACCGGACGGGGTCTCGTGTCGTGGTGGACAACATCGTCCGAACGATCGGCGTGAGGGGAGTCCCGCTCAGCCCGGACCTCCTCCACGTGAAGGGCCTCCCGGACGGGCAAGGCATCGAGGTGGCATGGCGGACCTACCCCTGGGCGAAGGACGGCTATATCGTCGAGGTCAGCAGCGACGGGCAGTCCTACACTCAGGTGGCGGAGGTACCCGCCCCGGAGACCATGGAATATATCATCGAGACCCGGAGCGACCTCCAGGACGTCCAGAATCCGGACGACTTCTCCTACGAGGGAGACTTCACCCCCAGTACCTCCCACAGCACGGCCCCGGGCTGCACGCCGGGCGCCGGGTCCATGTTCATCTGGACGGCGGACGACGGGCACGGCGTGGCGCGCTTCACACCCTCCGGACTACCCACGGGGCGGTACGATGTCTTTGTGACCAGTTTCAATTTCGCCAGTGCCAATGCGGAGAACGTGACGGTGCGGCTGCACGGCGCGGACGGGGAGCAGGAGTTCTTCTTCGACCTCGTCCAGGCAGTCACCGGCAACCGCTGGGGCCATGTCGGGACAATGGACATCGTCGAGGGCGAGGGACACCACGTCGAGTTCGACAATGAGACGCAGACGACGCTCGGCAGCGATGACCGGATGAACCCCGCCGCCGTGAGATTCCTTTCCGCGGAAGACGCTCCCGCCGTCTATACAGACACGGACGCTGCCCCCGGAGAGAGCCGCTACTACCGCGTCGCCCCAACCGGACCCCACGGCGAGGGCAAGCCCTCGCGCGTCTATGGCGCGCGGCCGGGGGGAGACGGGCCCGTCCTCATCGTGGACGGCAACAACCGCTGGATACGCCAGCCCGTGCCGGAGAACGACGACGTGGAGAACCACGACTTCGTGACGCGCATTGGCGCCAGCATCCCGGAGCGATTCGCCTTCGACAGTGCACACAACGAGGCCGTGGAGGCCGGCCTGTTCAGCCTTTCGGCCTACCCCGCCACGGTCTGGTCCGTGGGCGAGGAATCCACCGCGGACGTGACGTTCTCCGCCGCCGAGCGCAGCATCGTAACGGACTACCTGCAGAATGGCGGGGCGCTCTTCGCGACCGGCTCGGAACTCGGCTGGGACCTTGACCATCACGGCACGGCCCCCTCCCGGCAGTTCTTCCGCGAGGTGCTCAAGCAACGCTACATCGCCGACAGCGCGGAGACGTTCCAGTCCCGCGGCCTGGACGGCCAGCTTTATGAAGGGCTGGAGGACCTGGATTTCTCCGGCCCGCCGATGATCATCAACTGGCCGGACGTGGTGGAGCCCGTGCACGGCTCCGAGGCGGCCATCGAATACGTGGGCGGGATTGGCGGTGTCGGGGGCGTCCTCTACAACGGGGAATACCGGCTTTCCAGCTTCGGCTATCCTTTCGAGAGTCTCAACACAGCAGCAACCCGCGCGGAGGTAATGCACCGCACGCTGAGCTTCTTCCTCCCGCCGGGCCGCGTGGCCAACGTGCGGATCGAAGAGGAGGGAGGCGCGCACCTCCTCCGCTGGGATGAGCCCACCCACCATGGCATCACCGGCTACCGTGTCTATACGGCGCAGGACGCCGGGGGACCCTGGGAACCGGTGGAGGGACCCCTCGCCGCGGAAGCGGAATACGAACTCACCGGCGAATCCGCATGGTTCTCCGTGGCGGCCGTGGACGAGTGGGAGGATGAGGGGGAAAGGAGCGAGGCGGTCCTCTACGACCTGGTGACTCTCCCTTTTGATGGGCTCGTGCTGTTCTGAGGGACAGCACGGGCGGCGGACCGGCAGGGGGCCTCGCGCGGGCGTGGGGCGCTTCATGCCGCAGAAACACCACAAGGACGCCCGCAAAACACCCAACAACCTTGAGAAGGAGGAACCCACGATGGATCTTCGAAACAGCGGCACTCTGCTCGCCAAAGGCGGAATGCTGGCAACCGGCCTGGCACTGATGGTATCAGGCGCCGCCGCAGACGAACACGCAACACGTGATGGCGGCTGGATCGGCAACGTGCCGGGCGGCGAGGAACACCTCCTCGGCCAGACGAAGTCCGGGCTCGACATGCTCATTGAGAACAGCTTCGACGTCCTGCAGGACAAGCGCGTTGGCCTCGTCACCAACCACACCGCCTTCACCCGCGACAACGTCCACATCATAGACGTGCTCTGGGAGGCGCCGGAGGTGGACCTGGTGGCGCTTTTCGCACCGGAGCACGGGATCCGCGGTGACGAGGACAGGCCCGTCGGCGACACGACCGACGAGGAAACGGGACTATTCATCTACAGCCTGTACGGCCAGACCCGCCGGCCCACTCCGGAAATGTTCGAGGACCTGGACGTCGTCGTCTTCGACATGCAGGATATCGGCACGCGCTTCTATACATATATCAGCACGATGGCCTACTGCATGGAGGAGGCCGCGAACCAGGGCATCGAGGTCGTGGTGCTGGACCGCCCGAACCCGATAGGCGGCACAAAGGTCGAAGGGGCCGTCTCCACCGCCGAGGACCTGTTCGGCGGCTTCACCTCCGTGCGCCCGATCGCCACACGCCACGGGATGACCGTCGGCGAGCTGGCACTCATGTTCAACGAGGAATGGGGTGGCATCGGCTGCGACCTGACGGTGGTGGAAATGGAGAACTGGCGCCGCTGGATGTACTTCGACCAGACGGGCCTCCATTGGGAACACCCCTCCCCGAACATGAAGACGATGAACGGCGCGATCCTCTACCCGGGACCGGGCACGGGCGAGACGACGATGCTCTCCACGGGCCGCGGACTTGACCGGCCCTTCGAGAAGTACGGCGCCCCCTACATGGACGGCCGCGCAGTGGCGGAAAACCTGGCCAACCGCGACACACCCGGCGTGCGCTTTGTACCCACAACCTTCGTCCCGACGGCACCTTACCACCGCTACCGGCACGAGGAGTGCGGCGGCGTCTTCGTCATCGTCTACGATCGCGAAAGACTCAACTCCGTCCAGGCCGGCCTGCACATGTTCCAGGCCATGTACGAAACGCACCCCGAGCAATATACAGCAACGGGTGGCTTCCGCACCAGCATGGGCAACGGCGAAGTGTGGGGCATGCTCACCGAGCAGGGCAAGACGCCCGAGGAAATCCTCGAGTTCCTCCAGCCCGACCTCGCCGAGTTCATGGATATCCGCGAGAACTACCTGATCTACTGAGACCGGGCATACCCGCGGCGAAACACCCGTTTTCACCGCCAACCGACAGGAGAAAGTCATAATGGAGTACAGCACACTTCGCATCCCGGCGGCCCTCTCCGGCGCCGTACTGGCGATGACCCTTGCCGCCGGGAGCCCGGCCCCGGCTGCCGCCGAAATGGAGCAGTACCTGGGTAGGACGATTCCCGGCCTCGACGTTCTCGCAGAGCGGGACTTCGATATCCTGCAGGAAAAAAACGTCGGACTGATCATCAATCACACGGCCATCTCGCGCGACAACAAGCACATTATAGACGTGCTTCACGACGCGCCGGAGGTGAACGTTGTCGCGCTCTTCGGTCCCGAGCACGGCCTCCGTGGCACCGAGGACAGGCGGGTGGACCACACCGTGGACGAGGAGACCGGCCTGCCGGTCTACAGTCTCTACGGCGCCACCCGCGCTCCCACCGAGGAAATGCTCGAAGGTGTGGACGTGCTCGTCTTCGACATGCAGGACATCGGCACGCGGTTCTATACGTATATCACCACGATGGCCCTCAGCATGGCATCCGCGGCGGAGCACGGCGTGGAGTTCGTCGTCCTTGACCGGCCGAACCCGATCAACGGGGTCAAGGTGGAGGGCGCCATCCCGGAGGATGACCTCACCTTCACGTCCATCTCCGTCCGCCCGATCCCGACGCGCCACGGCATGACGATCGGGGAGCTGGCCCTCATGTTCAACGAGGAATGGGGTGGCATCGGCTGCGACCTGACCGTCGTCGAGGTGGAGAACTGGCACCGCGCCATGTACTTCGACCAGACGGGACTGCACTGGGAGCACCCCTCCCCGAACATGAAGACGATGAACGGGGCGATCCTCTATCCCGGGCTGGGCGCGGGGGAGATGACGTCGCTCTCCACCGGGCGCGGGCTTGACCGTCCGTTCGAGAAGTACGGCGCCCCCTACATGGACGGCCAAGCGGTGGCGGAGAACCTGGCCAACCGCAACACACCCGGCGTGCGGTTCGTACCCATAACCTTCGTCCCGACGGCACCCTACCACCGCTTCCGGGACGAGGAGTGCGGCGGTGTCTTCGCCATCGTGTACGACCGCGATGCGCTCGACTCCGTCACGGCCGGCCTGCACATGATGCAGGCCATGTACGAGACACACCCGGAGGACTACGTCCAGATGACGCGCTTCCCGATCAGCCTTGGGAGCGCGGAGGTGTGGGACATGCTCACCGGCGGAGAGATGACCCCGGAGGAAATCGTGGAGACGTTCCAGCCCGAGCTGGACGAGTTCCTCGAAATGCGGGAGCAGTACCTGCTCTACTGAGAACAGAGCAAGAAGCAGCGAAGAACCGCGCCCCCATCCCGGGGGCGCGGAACCACATCACGGAGGAAACGAAGTAATGCACGCAACCAACAAGCGAACCGGGTGGGCGGGTGCAGCAGCGGCCGCCGCAGTCTGTCTGCCGCTGGCCCTCGGGTGCGCCTCGCACGCGGCGGGCGGCTCCGTCTGGACGCTCTACGGCCCCTACACGGACGAGGAACACCTCCTCGGCACGACAAAACCCGGGCTCGACGTCCTCATGGAGCGGGACTTCGATGTGCTGCAGGGCAAGAACGTCGGCCTCATCACGAACCACACCGCGTTCTCGCGTGACAACGTCCACATCATTGACGTGCTCTATGACGCGCCCGGCGTGAACCTTGTCGCGCTGTTCGGGCCCGAGCATGGCATCCGCGGAACCGCAGACGAGCGCGTGGACGACTCCGTGGACGAGCAGACGGGCCTGCCCATCTACAGCCTCTACGGCGCCCAGCGCTTCCCCACCGGCGAGATGCTCGAGGATATAGACGTCCTCGTCTTCGACATGCAGGATATCGGAACGCGATTCTATACGTATATCGGCACGATGACCTTCTGCATGGAGGCGGCAGCGGAGCACGATGTCGAGTTCGTCGTCCTCGACCGCCCGAATCCCATCGGCGGCCTCAAGGTGGAAGGCGCGGTAATCGAGGAGGAATACGCGGGCCGCTCCACTGCCATCCGCCCCATCCCGACGCGCCACGGCATGACGATCGGCGAGCTGGCCCTCATGTTCAACGAGGAGTTCGGCGGCATCGGCGTGGACCTCACGGTCGTCCCGCTGGAGAACTGGAGCCGCTGGATGTATTTCGACCACACCGGGCTGCTCTGGATGCCCCCTTCGCCCAACATGAAGACCATCAACGGGGCGATCCTCTACCCCGGACCGGGCGCCGGCGAGACAACGATGCTTTCCACGGGCCGCGGGCTCGACCGTCCCTTCGAGAAGTACGGAGCGCCCTATATGGACGGCAAGGCCGTCGCCGCGAACCTGGCCCAACGCAACACACCGGGCGTCCGCTTCGTACCGACAACCTTTGTGCCCACCGCACCTTATCACCGCTACCGCGACGAGGAATGCGGCGGCGTCTTCGTCATCATCTATGACCGCGACGCACTTGACTCCGTCACCGCTGGAATCCACATGTTCCAGGCGATGTACGAAACCCATCCCGAGGAATACACCCGCACGGATGGTTTCCGCATCAGCTTCGGCAGCGGCGAAGCATGGGACATGATCACCACGCAGGGGATGGCTCCGGAGGACATCGTGGACACGTTCCGCGAGGACCTGGACGACTTCCTCGAAATGCGGGAGCCCTACCTGCTCTACTAGACGTACCCACAGCATGCCACCGGGGCTCCGCTTCCTGCCCCGGTGGCACTCTCTTTCAAGGTCACCAATGAACGCCCCCCTCTCCTCAACACTTCTCGCACTGGCCGGAGCACTCCTGCTGGCAGGTTGCGCCACGCTGCAGCCGGCCGGCCCGTCCCGCGGCGGGAGCTGGATTGGCAACGTTCCGCCCGGGGAGGAGCATTACCTCGGCAGGACAAAGTCCGGCCTCGACGTTCTTGCCGAGCAGGATTTCGACATCCTCCGGGGCAAGTCCACCGGCCTTGTTGTCAACCACACGGCCTTCGACCGCGACAACCGGCACATCATTGACGTGCTGCACGAGGCGCCCGGCGTGGAACTCGTGGCGCTCTTCGGCCCCGAACACGGGATTCGAGGGACCGAGGACTACTTCGTGGACGATGCCGTGGACCGGCGCACGGGCCTGCCCATCTACAGCCTTTACGGAGAGAACCGCGCTCCGACGGCGGACATGCTGGAGGGTGTAGACGTTCTCGTCTTCGACATGCAGGACGTGGGGACGCGGTTCTATACGTATATCGGCACGATGGCGCTGTGCATGGAGGCGGCCGCGGCGAACGATGTCGAATTCGTCGTCCTGGACCGGCCGAACGCCGTGGGCGGCAAGCGCGTGGAGGGCGCCGTCGTGGAGGAAGACCTCCTCGGCCGGCCGATCGCGATACGCACCATCGCCACGCGCCACGGCATGACCATTGGCGAGCTGGCCCTCCTGTTCAACGAGGAGTTCGGCGGCATCGGCGTGGACCTGACGGTCGTCCCGATGGAGAACTGGCGCCGCTGGATGTATTTCGACCAGACGGGCCTGCTCTGGAAGCATCCCTCGCCCGCCATGAAGACAATGAACGGCGCGGTGCTCTACCCGGGATTCGGCCCCTCCATGTCCACCACGCTGGCCACTGCGCGCGGCCTGGACCGGCCATTCGAGAAGTACGGCGCACCCTACATGGACGGACATGCCGTCGCCGCAAACCTCGCCCGCCGGGACACGCCGGGGGTGCGCTTCGTGCCCGTCAGCTTCACACCCACGGCACCCTACCACCGCTATCAGGACGAGGAATGCCACGGCGTGGCGGCCATCCTCTACGACCGCGAGCGCCTCGACCCCATCACGGCCGGGCTCCACATGATGCAGGCCATGTACGAGACGCACCCGGAAGAGTACGCTCCAATCCCGCGCTTCGCCACGATCATCGGCAACGAGGACGTCTGGCCCATGCTCACCGAGCAAGGCATGAGGCCGGAGGACATCGCCGAAACGTTCCGCCCGAAGCTCCTCGAATTCAAGGCCCTGCGGGAACAATACCTGCTTTACTGAACATGTGTGCCGGGCATACCTCACCCGCCTCTGCTTGACACGTGGGGGTGTGGCGCGCACGTTTGGCTGCCGTCTCCGCGAATACCCCTCAACAGGACATCCCTGCACTATGGCTTACGAGAAAACCGCTCCACCCGAAGGTGACATGATTACCGTTGCCGGAGAGGCAAAACTCTCCGTACCCGACCGGCCGATCATCCCACGCATCGCCGGCGACGGTATCGGGCCCGACATCACACGCGCCACGCAGCGGGTCATTGATGCTGCGGTGAAGAAGACCTTCGGCGGCAGCAAGGAGATCATCTGGTTCGATGTCTATGCCGGCGAGGCCTCCGTCGCCAAGTACGGCGAGAACGTCTGGCTGCCTGATGACACGATCGAAGCGATAAAGGAGTTCAAGGTCGCCATCAAGGGGCCGCTCACCACGCCCGTCGGCGGGGGCATTCGCTCGATCAACGTGGCGCTGCGGCAGATTCTCGACCTTTACGCATGCGTGCGACCGGTGCGCTACTTCCAGGGCGTCCCGGCCCCTGTCCGGGAACCCCACAAGCTCGACGTCGTCATCTTCCGCGAAAACACCGAGGATATTTACAAGGGCATCGAGTTCGAGGAAGGAACGGACGAGGCCCGCGACATGATCAGATTCCTCAAGGAACGCTACGACACGGAAGTCAACCCCGACAGTGGCATCGGCGTCAAGCCGGTGTCTATACAGGGGACCAAGCGCCTCGTGCGCATGGCCATCCAGTACGCCATCACCAAGAAGCGCCGCAGCGTCACCTTTGTCCACAAGGGCAACATCATGAAGTTCACCGAGGGCGCCTTCCGCGATTGGGGCTATGAGGTGGCGCGCGAGGAGTTCCGCGAGCACGTCGTCCTGGAGGACGAGCTGTGGAACGAGCACGGCGGGAAGATGCCCGAGGGGAAGATACTCATCAACGACCGCATCGCCGACGCCATGTTTCAGCAGATTCTGCTCCGCCCCGACGAGTACGACGTTATCGCGACGCTGAACCTCAACGGCGACTATCTGTCCGACGCCTGTGCGGCACAGGTCGGCGGCCTCGGCCTCGCCCCCGGCGCCAACATCGGAAGCAACTACGCGCTCTTCGAGGCCACCCACGGCACCGCGCCCAGGTACGCCGGCAAGGACATGGTGAACCCCGGGTCGCTCCTCCTCAGCGCCGTCATGATGCTGGAGTATCTCGGCTGGGACGAGGCAGCGAAGCTGACCATTGACGCGATGGAAAAGACCATCCGCGACAGGACCGTGACCTACGACCTCGAGCGCCAAATGACCGGCGCCACAAGAGTCGCCACCAGCACCTTCGCGGAACTTATCGCAAAGAAGATCGAGCAGGCCTGAGACGCCACGACAGCGTCATCTGGAAGAAGAGCCTCATTGTTCCCCGCGCCGGATGTGCCGGGGAACGATGAGGCGTGCAGTCTCCTCGTCCTCGTAAAGCAACTCCACCGCATGGAGTTCCAGGTCCACGACGCCGGGTCCGCGGAGGTGGCGCAAGACACGGAGGGCCGCCTCCGCGTGTTCCGCCTCCGCGAACCGGATCACAAGGTAATCCCGTCCGGCCGCCAACTCCCCGTCCGCATCCTCCGGCAGGTCCGGGCCGGTGCCCGACACGAAGGCCGTCCGCCGGTCCGTCGTGCGAAAGAGGAACTCTCCCCCTCCCCCCACTAGCAGGTCCACGAAACCCTCCAACGTCTCGATCTGTCTATGCGGGTCATCGCTTGGGGGGGCCGTGAGCGTCCGTTCCGTCAGTGTGGTGGTGTGCGGAGCGGGCTCGGTTTCGGACCGGCTGGGCGGCGGAGGAGTGGCTTGGCGCCGGCTCAGGTCCCGGTGCCGGTAGTCCTGCAGTCCGTCGGCCTCCGGCGGAGCGACATCCTCCTCGCTTCTCCGCGATGCGAACGGGATTTCCGGCGGCAGGGACCGCACATCCGTCTCGAGGGCGGGTGGCGGCGGGGGGACGGCTCCCACGGCCGGTGCGGGCGGCTCAGAGCGGTACGCCAGGATGGCGCGGCCGCTCTCCACCCGGGTGTCCTCTGCGTCTATACGAAAGGCGCCCGCGAGCAGTTCGTCCCCGAAATCCTTCCGTTCCAGCGGCTCCACCACAAGGAAGCGAGTGTCCGGGTTGAAGCGTCCTTCGGGGAACTCCTCCTCCCCGCCGGCTATGGCCAGGGCCGTGTCCGGCCACCGCGTATCCAGCAGCACCCGCGCGCCCTCGGCCCGGGCGAGTGCCACCGCCTCTTCGCGTGAAGGCCAGGGCAACAGGACCTCGAGAGCCTCAGGCGCCTGGTCATCCCGCTCACTCACCGGACGCCCGTTCCGCACGCTCCACAGGTCACCGGGTGGCTCAGCCGCCATCTCGTCCGTGGGCGGCTCATGGGAGAAGGGCTCACGGTCCGGCAACGCCGCGGCGCGTCTCGGGGAGGACGCACCACGTTGCGAAGGGAGAGGGGCCGGCGGAGCCACCCTTAACCGCTCCAGCCGCTCCTCCAGCCCGGGCGCCCGTGCGAACGGGGCCATCGTGCGGGCAGGTTCCTCCGTCCGACGCATATCCATCGCGATGTCATACCTTCCGGGGTCGCCGCCGCGCTGCGACAGCATAAGCGCGCCGCCTCCGGCCACCATCGCCGCGAGGGCGGCGGCTGCGGCGAGAGGCATCCAGGTCCGCCGGATGCGCACGGGGCGCAACGGTTTCGACTCCGCCTCCATCGCCCTCCGGACCCCCGCCATCAGGTCCACGGGTGCCTTCGCCGCGCGGCCCTCCTCGCGCAACGCACGCACCAACTCCGCCTCCTGCCGTGCCCGCTCCGCGAGTCCGGGCTCGAGGGGCGCCAGACGCTCGAACTCCTCCAGCTCCCGGGGCGAAAGCCGGTCCTCCACGTAACCCTCGAACAGCTCCTCAAGG
>SLOM01000233.1 GCA_007132505.1 Candidatus Sumerlaeota bacterium | reverse complement strand
CGGACTCTTTCTGCTCTTCCAGTGCCTTCATCAGCCGGGTGGCTGAGGCGCCGCGGACGTAGCGTTGGCGGGCCTTCTCCTGCCCGGCCTGACCGATGACCTCGCGCCGGCCCGGATCGGCAATGAGCGCCCGCAGTGCATCCACCAGTTCCCGCCCGGGCGTCACCGCAAGCCCATCCTTCCCGTCCTCCAGCAGTGACGCGGCCGGCCCACACAGGCGGTTCGCCAGCACCGGCTTGCCGTGGTGCCACGCCTCCGGGATGACCATGCCGAAGGACTCGCTTTCCGACATCAGGGCGAAGATGCTGCACGCGGCGTAGGCAGCCTGAAGCTCCGCGCCGGAGAGCGGACCGAGCCACGTGCAGCATGTATAGTCGAAGGGCCGGCGGTCGCTGTCCGGGCCCACGCCCGCCATACGGACCGGCACGCCCTCCTTCCGCAGGGCGTGCACGGCGTCCGCCACCGCTTCATAGCGCTTCTCCGGGCTCTTGCGGCACACTGTCAGCACGAGCACGTCCTCGGGCTGCGCGCCGCAACGCTCGCGGATGGACCGCACGTCCTCACGGGAGGGAACGGTCTCCGGCTGCCAGATCGGCGGCCCCACGAAGGCGGCCGGAATTCCGAGGCGCGGGAAGAAGCTCTCCGCCGTGTACGGGTTGTTCGCCAGCACCATGCGGCAGCCGCGCAGCTTGTCTATCCAGTGCTGCCAGTAGAAAAAATCGTCCTCGATGTGCCAGAGCGGCATGGCCAGCGAGCCCGGCGTGAGGCCGCTCATGGTGGCCCAGGGCATGTTGCAGAAGATGGTGGAGGCCGCGGGGATGTCCTGCTCTCCGATGGCCCGGCGTAGCGCCGGGGAGAGCGGCCCGCGCAGACGGTCGAACAGCCGGCCGCACAGGCGTGGGCGCGTGGCGGCACGGCGGAAAAGGTGGTCGTGCCAGGGCTGCGGCCGGCGCCGCCCCAGCGAGCGGTAATCGTCCCACAGGTCCGCCTCCCACTCCTTCGCGTCCGCTCCGCGCCATTCCATGCTGTATATCTGGACCCCGAGCGCGCGGAAGTCCCGGAGCGGCCTCCATGGCCGGCGGCAGCGCAACGTGATGATCGTGCGGTTCCGTCCCGGGGCCAGGCGCGTCCGCACCTCGAACCAGCCCGGTCCGGCGGCGTGGGTGGCCACGCTGCGCCCGTCGAGCAGGATTTCGAGGCGGTTGGCGCGGGGGCACTGCCCGGCGAGGAGCAGTTCCCCGTCCGTGGCGTCCGGGAGCACGAGCGCCACGTTCGCCTGTCCGTGGGTCCAGCGGACAGGCCGGCGGTCCACCACTTCCGCGTGATGCCAGCCGTTGAGCGCGTATAGACCCGGCGCCGTGTCCCCTTCCGCGACGAGCGCCTCCAGGAAGGAGCGCGGAATGCCGGCCTCCTCGCGTTCCATCATGTACTGCAGGGCTTTGGCCTCCAGCGCCATGCGCCAGCGCGGCGCGATGCGGAGTGGAAACCGCCGCACAGAAATCCGTTCGTCATCCCCGCCGTCACCATCCCGCCTTTGCCATTCCACGCCCCAGTGGCAGAAGGGCCGCAGGGCGCCCCCATCCGTTGTATAGACATCCACCCCGTGTCCGAGATCCGCGAGCTCGGTGGCCAGGCGCCGGTGGTGGAGTTCCGCGCCCCCCATCAGCTCCGCGCCCCATCGGTAGGTCACGAAACGGAATCTCACGGGTTGTCCTTCTCGATGCGGGCCAGCATTTCCTCCATGCGGTTCACCAGACGGTCCCAGGACCGGCCGCGCGCGAACTCCCGCCGGCGCACCCGCTCCTCCTCTCCGTCCGTGGCAAGCAGCCGCCGGGCCTCCTCCACCCACTTCTCCGGCGGCATCGCCGAAACGACGCCCTCGTAGTACTCCACCACGTCGGGGATCGGTGTGGAGATCACGGGCAGCCCGCACGCCAGATATTCGAGTGTCTTCACCGGGTTGATCGCCCGCGCGGCGGGGGAGTCCGCGAACGGCATCAGCCCCAAGTCGCAGTGCTGATAGTACCCCGGCAGGGCCGTGTGGGGCTTCAGGCCGAGGTGGTGCACGTTCGGGGGAAGTGGTGGCGGGCGGAACGTCTCATGGCGCGGGCCCACCATCACGATGCTGCCCTGTGGAAATGCCCTGCCCAGATCACGAAAGAGCCGGCCGTCCAGCCGGTCGTTCATCGTCCCCACGTAGAGCAACCTTGGCCGCGGGAGCCGGGCCAGGTCATCCGGCTCGGGTGCCGGGGTGGTGAGCCGCTCGAATTGCACGCCGCTCGGGAGGAACTCAAGGCCCGGGAAGGAGCGCCTGTAGCCGCGCTGGAGCGCCCCGGTGCCGGCCAGCACAAGGTCTGCGCGGCGGAGCAGCTTCCTCTCCAGGGCACGGCCCTCCGGCGGAGCCCACTCGAAGGCGCAGAAGTCGTCAATCAGGTCGTACACCACCCGGCCGGGCCGCAGCCATGACACGAGGTGCCAGCAAAACGGCGTGTTGGCCAGAAAGGTGACGCCGCGGCCGCGCAGGGGGCTGAGCAGGCGCCGCAGCAGCCAGGCGTTCAGCCGGCGGATCGGCCGGGCCCGGTACTCCCCGGAGAAGACGAGCGGCGAGAGGACGACCAGCCGGCCGTCACAGAGAGTGCGGCAAAATTCCCAGCTGGTGGAAAGCCGTTCCGTCCACTCGTGCAATTGCACTGGGGAAACGAAGAGCACGGGACGGTGCTCCGCCAGCCCGAGCGCCTGTTCCTGGGGCCGTTGCCACACCGTATCCCACGCCACCTGAGAAAAGAAGACAAGCGGCGGGGTGCCGTCGGGCGGCGCGACAAGCCGTCGCGCCCCCTCGTGGGCGAACTGGCGCGCCATCAGGCGATGGGCCCGGAGCACCAGTTTCAACTTTGCTGTAGATGACTGAAATGACAAGCTTTGGGCGCCCTTTCGTGCCTTCCGCAGGGAAAATGCTCCCAGCCGCCAAACATGCCCGGGGATTGCTTGTGGGGGAGGCAGCACGGCGCGCTCGCGTGCCGAAACTGCGTCTGGAGCAACACTGCACCTTTGATTCGCCGGGGGGTCAACAGCGCCAACGGTTCGGACCGGCTTGCCGAAGGTCGTGCCATCCGCATGCCCCTGATCGCCATTGCGGTCTTCGCCCTGATGGCCTTGGGCGTGCTCACGATTTTCTGGTCCGCCGTCACCGTCAACCGGACGAAGAATCTTCTCTTGGAAGAGGTGAGGGAGGAGGCACTGCGCGTCGCCGACCGTGCTTGCACTGAGATCGAACGCTTCCTCGTCGCCGGGGATGTCCAGAGCCTCGCGGACTTCGTCCACCGGCCGGAGGTTCAGGCGGAGCTCGGACGCATTGCCGGCGAGTCCGGCATTGTGCTGGCCGCGATCTCTGACAACGACGGGCGCCTGCTCTACCAGCAAGTCTGTGACGACCACACCCACGAGGAGTGGATCAGGACCCAGACGGTCGCCTTCCGGGAGGGCATGAGCAATGGTCAGGGTACCACTTGGGAGGCCGTTGCCAAGACACTCCCGCCCGGCCTGACCCCCATCGAGCTGCCGCTCCACCGTGGTGGTGAGCAGATCGGCCGCATGCAGATCGCCTTCTCCGGCCAGCTCGCCCTCGCGCGCATTGACGAGCTGGGTCTCCAGATCACCTCGGATCTGGCCGTGATGGTGCTTCTCTTCCTTGCCATCATGCTGCTCTCCATGGCTCTGGCCTGGGCGGTGTTCCTGCGCCAGATGGACTTGCAGCGGCGCGCGACGGAGACCGAGCACCTCGCTCAGATCGGCGCCCTCGCCGCAGGCATGGCCCACGAAATACGGAATCCTCTGCACGCCATGGGCTTGCACTTGGACGTCGTGCGCGAGGACCTGGAATCCACGTCCCGTGCGGGCGAGTCCGTCGAGGCAATCGCCCGCGTCCAGCGCCAAGTCGAGCAGCTCAACGGCATCGTCGGCAACTTCCTCTCCATCGCGATCCCCTCCCGGATGGAGTTCCGGCCCATGGAGCTGGACCTCGCCATCCGCGATGCGATTAGCTTCTACGAGCCCGAACTGGAGAGCACCGGCATCGCCTCTGAGATCAACCTGCCTGGCACGATCACCATTGAGGGTGACAAGGAAGCACTCCAGCGGGTCTTCGTGAATTTGCTCGTCAATGCGCGTCAGGTGCTGGAGAAGAAGACCTCGCTCGGCGATGACCGCCTCATCCGCGTGCAGGCGCGGCGGGACAGCGCCATGTGGGAGGTGCTCTTCGAGGATTCGGGCCCCGGCATCCCCCCGGGCGAAGAGGAGAAGATATTCCGCCCCTTCGTGTCGAAGCGCTGCGGGGGGACCGGATTTGGGCTCGGCATCGCCCGCCGGATCGTGCAGGGCCACGGTGGCACGCTCACGGCCTGCCGGAGCAGCCTCGGCGGTGCCTGCTTCGTGCTCCGTATTCCGGCGCTCGATTCCCCCACGAGCGGTCAGGCCCCAGGCGGGCGGGAACACCAGCGCGAAAAGCATCGCGCCGGGATCAGCTGAACTCCTCCTTCAATTCGCGCGTCATCAGCCGCTCAACGGCCTCACCCGGCGTCCACTCGCCTTCCAGGATGCGTGCCACGGCTTCCGCCACCGGGACGGGAATGGAGAGCTGGCGGGCCTTGGTGACGACGGCCCGGGCCGTCGGGACGCCCTCAACTGTTTCCCCGATCTCCTGAAGCGCCTCCTCCGGCGACCGTCCCCGCCCGAGCGCCTCACCGAACCGCCGATTGCGCGAGTGCGGCGAGAAGCACGTCACGCATAGGTCCCCCAGTCCCGCAAGCCCTGCGATGGTCCGCTCCTCCGCCCCCAGCGCACAGGCGAACCGTGTGATCTCCGCCAGCCCACGGGTCAGCAGTGCGGACTTCGAATTGGCGCCGAAGCCAAGCCCGTCCGATATGCCCGCGGCGAT
>SLOM01000195.1 GCA_007132505.1 Candidatus Sumerlaeota bacterium | reverse complement strand
GCGCTCTTACCTGTGGGGCACGCAAAAGCGCCCCGACATCGTCAGAAGCTATTTCCTGCATCCGGACGTCCTCTATGCAAACTGACACCGTGTGTCAGACATACAGCCGCCGGAGTAATATACGTCCCGACGAACGTCCCCCCGGCAAAACCACCCGCGTAGGCGAACATTTCCAGCAAGTGCAGCGGCGGTGAGAGCACCTTTGCCAGCGCCACGATAAACACGAAAGCCTCCAGGAAGCCGAAAGCGGCCGCCAGTGCTTTCGCCCCCTTCACCGAAGAAACTATGCGGAAAGTGCCCAGCGACATGTCCACTACGCGGAGTGTAAAAATTAGCAAACTGACCAGTATGACGCCCAACAATTTCACGTCCCCTTTCTTTCAGGCAGCGGCCGCGCTTCCCATATTTTTCACCTGCCCGTCCTGGTAGCCCATGGGTGCCAATCCCATGCCATCGAAAATCCTTACGAAGCCGCGCCTCTTGCCGACGGAGGGCTTCAGAAAGTGTGTCGAAAGCTCCCCGGCCGGCTCCTTTCGCGCCACTCACCAGCGGTTGGCCAGCAAGCTGTTGACGGAGAGTGACTCCGGGTGTCCTCCGCAGATTAACCTTCGGACTGGATAACCGATACACCCGTAAGGGGGGCATCGGCATCTCTGCACTCTTCGGGGATACCGTTGGCGAGAGTGCCGGGGCCGGTGCCCACCGGGTCGCGCCCAGGCCCGATGAGACCCGGTCAGGACGGTTACGCAGAGGGCCCACGAGTGCGGGTTCGGGGATTCCGAGACGGAGTGGCTCTTCCGCGAGGTGGTGCGCGAGAACAAGCTGATCGTCTTCGGCCGCGGCGAACTGGAAATCGAAAAGCGGCTGACCTCGACGCGGGACGCATTGCGCGGGCCGGGCGTGGACCTGGTGCACTGGACGGAGTTCGCGACGGAGACGTCCCTCGGCGAGCTGGACCGTGCCTTCCGCGGGGAGCTGCCCGGTACCCTGACGCGGGCGGGGCGGCTCGGGCGTGTCTATACCACGACGACGCCGAAGGGGCCGATGGGCGGCTACTGGGAGGAGCTGGTGCGGCGGTTTGGGAGCGAAGCGTTCACGGACGTAACCGACGGCGAGTTGCTGAGTGCCGACGGGTTGTCGTTCTACGTACACGCCACCAGCTTCGAGAACGAGTTCCTGACGCCGGAGCAGCGCATCCAGATCGAGGCCGAGAAGACGAACGGCTGGCTGTACGAGCAGGAGCGGCTTGCGAAGTTCGTCATCGGCGATCTCGGCGGGGAGAAGGCCTTCGCCCGCGCCTGGGTGGAGAAGTGCCTCGTGGGCTCCACGCCGGTGAGGGACGGGTTTCGGCAGATCATCTTCGGCGTGGACATTGCCCGCTTCGGCGAGGACGAGACATGTTACGTGGGCGTGGACGATTCGAGCGGGGACGTGGTGCGGGTCGAATTCCACAAGGGCCGCAGCGGCGCCGACGTGGTCGAGGACCTGAAGCGTCTATACGGAGAGTTTCCCGGCTGTCAGTTCTTCGTGGACTCGACCGGGCACCGCGGCTACATCGCGGACTTCGCTCCGTCCTGGCTGCCGTTTACCGAGACGCACTTTGCCCGGCAGAAGGAAAAGTGGGTCGGCGGGCTGCGGATGCTGTTCCAGACCAGGAGGTCGCAGCTTCCAGTGCGGTGGATGAGGGTGAGCTTCGGTTGGTGCCACCGGCGCGTTGGCGGGGCTTCAGATCACCATGCGGGGTCGTTCAAGAGTGGGGTCAGGGGCTGCTTCGCCTTTTGCCGGCTCGTCCAGGGCGAAGAGACGACGGATTGTTTCCATCTCACGCCGGCCGGCTTCGCTCTCGGGGTCGAGAGATCGGATATACTCCGTGGCGTCGTGGAAGACAGCGCGAAGGAGGCTCTCTGTGAACTGCATGACCTCTTCGCGGATCGCCGGGCCGGCGTTGCGGAGATGGCGATTGAGGGCTCTGCGCTCGACGGTTGCGATCTGCCGGCGAAGTGTTGTGACGAGTTGGTTCTGGCGGGAGGAGGAGGTCCAGCGCAGGTAGTTCCGGGTTTCCTTCTTCACGAGCTTTTCAACATGGAGGACTTCTCGCTCGCGGTTTGCGCGGTTGCCGTCGGCAATGTCCTCGAGGTGTTCGAGCGTGCAGAGCGTGACACCCGGCAGGCAGCCGGCGGCCGGTTCGACGTTTCGCGGCATGGAAAGATCAATGAGGAAGAGCTTCTTCTCCGGGCGGCGTTCCATGACGCGGCGGACGCCTTCCGCTGTCAGGATATAATGGGGTGCTCCAACGGCGCAAACGGCCACATCAGCGGTGGAAATGGCTTCCTGCAGGTTGTCCATGGGGACGGCCTCGCCGCCGAGCTGACCGGCCAGCGCGCGTGCATTGGCCATCGTGCGATTGAGAACGCGGACAGTGCCGATGCCCTCCTTTACGAAGTGCCGTCCAGCGAGTTGTGCCGTCTCGCCCGAGCCGACGATGAGGAGTTCCTTTCCTGCAAGGGCACCGAGCCGGCGCGCGGCCGCCCGGCAGGCGGCGGAAGCAACGGATACGTTCCCGCGGCCGATGGCAGTCTCGGTGCGGACGCGCCGGCCGAAGGCGATGGCGCGCTGAAACAGAGGGCCAAGATGCTCCCCCATGGTACCCAGGGAGCGCGCGGTTTCGGCGGCCTTCCGCACCTGGCCGAGTATCTGGGCCTCGCCCACAATGAGGCTTTCCACTCCGGCCGCGACGCGGAAAAGGTGGCCTGCTGCTTCCCCGTCAAGGTGTATATACGCCGCTTCCCGGATGTCCGGCAGCCTTTCCGGCGCCTGCCCGGCCAGCACACGGAGGAGTGCTTCGCACACGCCGTCTGGGTCCGTGGTGGAAAGGTAGAACTCCAGCCTGTTGCAGGTGGAGAGGACCGCGGCCTCCCGGACTCCGTTGGTGCCGGGAAGGGCATCGAGGTAGTCCTCCATGGAGCCACTGTCCGGTGCTATCTCCTCGCGGAGGGACATGGGGGCGGTCCTGTGGCTCAGGCCCAGGCAGACGAGCCGTGGCGCCGAGGCGTTCATGACGGTGGCCAGCTCAGACATAGCTGTGCAATCCCGGAAGCAGATAGTTGACGCCGAAATATGTGAACAGCACGCAGAGGAAACCGATGATGGCAATCACCGCCACGGAGCGGCCGCTCCAGCCGGCCATGTACCGCACGTGCAGATAGATCGCATAGACGAGCCAGGTGATGAGCGACCATGTTTCCTTTGGATCGAAGCCCCAAGGCCTTCCCCATGCGGTGGCCGCCCAGACACCTCCGGCCACGATGCCGATGGTTATCAACGGGAAGCCGATGGCGATTGCACGGTAGTTGAACACGTCGAGGGTGCGCAGGCTTGGGAGGCGCCGGGCGAGAAGGCTCGTGCCCTTGTCCCCCCCGAGCGCCATGTCCTTCAGCAGGTAAAGCGCCGCGGCGAAAAACGACAGGGCCATTGCCGAGTAGCCCAGCATGTAGGAAATGACATGATAGGTAAGCCAGCTCGACTGGAGTGCCGGGACAAGGGGCCGTATCTGACTGTCGAAAATCGGCGCCTTGTGCGCGATTACCATGAAGATGAATCCAAGGATGGCGGCACCAAGGCCGGCAAGCCGGGTGTAGCGGAGCCAGTCGAGGATCAGGGCAATCAGGACCATGCCGCCCACGGCGAAGATGAAGGACTCGAACATACTGGCGACCGGGGCCCTGCCCGAGAGGGCCCACCGCAACCCAATGCCGATGGAGTGCTCCACGAAACCGATGAAAAGAAGCGCCATGCCGGCCCAGTTGAGCCACTGTTTGGCCAGGAAGAAGCCAGCGGCAAAGAAGAAGGAGGCAAAGAGATAGAAGGCGGCTGCGTTTCTATACGGCTTGTGGGAATGGTAGAAGAGGTCGAGCCCGAGCCGGGGCAGCTCGACGTTGTGAACCTCGGCCGCGGCCCGGACGGCCTTGACGAGTTCGCGGCTTGCGGTGGTGCCAGCCTCCGCGTCGTTCTGGACAAGGGCGCGCCGCAGCGAGTTCCATTGATCAATGATCCGCTGGTCGGCGGGGGCGATGTCCGCCGCGTCGCGCAGTGCGATGGGGGGAAGCCACTCGCTGTTGCGCGGGATGATGGCGAATTCACCTTCAAGGTTTTCTATCAATTGAGCCCGGTATTCGATGCTGTTGAGGGGACGCATGCGGGTTTCCTCGGCGGCATGGAGGAACCGGAGCAGTGCGTCGCGGTGGCTCATGTCGCGCCACGTATGGGCGCTGATGCGGGTGGACCCGTATATCTCGATGAGTTCAGGATGCGAGATGCGAATAAGGGGGGCGTGGTGGGCCCTGTGCGGGTCGCGGACAAGGTGGAGAATCGTTTCGAGGGCGCTCGCGTCCCCTACGGTGGTTCTGCCGGTGATCGCACTGAGTACGTTCTCCGAGAAGGTGTGCCCGGTGCGGACGAAGCCTGTGTCCTGTATGGGCAGGGCGCGCAGTTCGGAGAGCGCTTCACGCCATTCGGGGCCGAGGGAGAAGTCGGTCTCAGAGGCGTGTGCTGGTTTGGCTCCAAGGAAAAGTACGGAGAGGATGGCCAGGGATAGAAGCTGACGGAGGGTGAAGCGGGTGGGGTTCATCTCAGGACTCCTCTTTGTCCGCGCGGGACGGTGTCTGGCATTTTTCAAGTCGCGCCAGAGCTGCGCTCGTCGTCCGGTCGAACGACTCGGTGGGGTGACGGTAACGTGCAGCGACCCGAAGGACGCCCTTGTCCTCCTCGTGGAGGAACCAAACGTTCCGGCGTGGCACGAAGAAGGACATCCCAATGCCGATGATCATGAGGATACAGCCGAAATAGATCGTGGGGATGGCGGGGTTGCGGGTCAGGGTGAGGACTGTGGCGTAGGCGGTGACGCGGTCGCCGATGGCGACTGTCCACACTCCCCCCT
>SLOM01000193.1 GCA_007132505.1 Candidatus Sumerlaeota bacterium | reverse complement strand
GGAAAGTCCAATGAGAGTTTTCCACATTTCCACAGGCAGAGAATACCCCCCAGACCCCCCATGACGGTGATGAGAGGAGTATCCCCAGCGGCTATGTGCTGGTACATACAAGCCACAGGCCACCCGACCCGTCCGTCCAGGAAACCGGCCAGTCGCGTGCCCCGGGTCTGTTGGCGGCGGCCGGCACGCCCAGTGTTCCATAGGCACCCGTTTGGTGGATGGTATTGGCACCCTTTATCCACACCCATTGGTTCGTCGCCGTATCGTATCGCCAGAGGTCGTTGAGCCGTCCCGGGCTTCCCACGCCGTCGAATCCGAAGCCGCCGAGGAGCCACAGGCCTCCTGTGGCGTCCGTCCAGGACGTTGAGCACCAGCGCGCCCCCGGCGTGTTGCTCGCGGCTGGTACGCCCTGCGTTCCGTAGGTTCCCGCCTGATCAGCGGTATTGGCGCCCTTCATCCAGGTCCATTCACTCGTCGCCGGGTTGTACCTCCAGAGGTCGTTGATGGTTCCGTAATCACCCGGGTGGTCTCGTCCGAAGCCGCCAAAGAGCCAGAGGGCTCCCGAGCCGTCCGTCCAGGACACCGCCCGGTCACGAGGGCCCGGCGTGTTGGTGGAGGCCGGCACACCTTGCGTTCCGTAGGTTCCCGCCTGATCAGCGGTATTGGCGCCCTTCATCCAGGTCCATTCACTTGTCGCCGGGTTGTACCTCCACAGGTCGTTGAGGAGATTATACTGACCCGCGCTGTCGTATCCCATGCCGCCAAAGAGCCACAGGGATCCGGCGGCGTCCGTCCAGGAGACCGCGCCCTCGCGTGCACCCGGCGTGATGCCTTCGGCCGGCAGGCCGGGCGGCACCAGAAGGACCAGGAGCCCCGCGAGCATGGAGGTGAAATTGCGGACAAAACTCCGGCCGATCCGAAGCGGGATGGTGTTTTGCCGGCCGCTGTCGGAGCTGAAGACTGGATCGTTCACAGAAAGAACCCCCCGGGACGCGCCTTGTGATATCGGGCTGATGCCTCTCCCCGGGATGAGGGGAGCCTGACCTGCAGCCAAACAAATTCATGACCGAGACGTCAAGAGAGATCACTCGCTGACCTTGCTCCCGCAGGTTGGTGCCGCCCGCCGGAGGCCGGGGAGCGTGCCGGAAAAGTCGGCATGCCAATGGCCAATTGGGCTTGCCAAACACACAGTTCCGGCGTTTAGGATGCGGATATCCTGATTTGAGGAGTCACCATGCCTGCCCACGCCGCCACCTGCCCAAACTCGGAAACCTTCGATCTGCAGCGCGCGCCCGGACACTGGGTCCTTGCCCGGCTCGGGAAGAGGGTTCTCCGGCCCGGCGGGCTCGAGGCCACGAGCATCCTGCTCGATTCGCTCTCGGTCACTTCGGAGGACAGGGTCGTCGAATTCGCGCCCGGGCTTGGGATCACCGCCCGCCGCCTGTTGGCTCGTCACCCTGCCAGCTATACGGGCATCGAACGCGATGAGGCAGCGGCACGAAGCCTCACCGCGAAGTTGACATCGCCCACGGCCCGGTTCGTAAACGCCCCGGCGCAGGGCTCCGGCCTTCCCGGCGAATCCTGTGATGTCGTGGTGGGGGAGGCGCTCCTCACCATGCAGCCCGTGGATGTGAAGCGCGCGATCATCCGGGAGGCGTCCCGCCTCCTCGCGCCGGGCGGGCGGTTCGGCATGCACGAGATTGCCCTCCAGCCGGAGGACATCCCCGATCCTGTCCGCCAGGAGATACGAGCCCGGATGAGCCAGGCCATTCACCACGGTGTGATGGCCCAGACCGAAAGCGAGTGGCGGGCACTCCTCAGCGGGGAGGGACTCGGCGACATCCGCGTTCACCACGTGCCCTTCAGGCTGCTGGAGCCGGCGAGGCTGCTGGCCGACGAGGGCTTTGCCGGGGCGCTCAGGTTCGCCTTCAACCTTTGCACCATGCCGGAAGCCCGCCGGCGCGTCCTGCAAATGCGCCGGACATTCCGCCGTCATCAGGCACACCTGACGGCGATTATCATGACAGCAAGAAAGGCCGGATAATGAGCAACGCAGAAGCCACCTGGTTCCACATCGCACGCGCCGAGGACAGCCCGCCGCGGAAGAACTCCATCCTGTCGGAGACCCTGCTCGGCAACGAACACCTCAAGGTCATCCGCTTCGCCTTCGCCGCCGGACAGGAACTCTCCGAGCACACCGCCACGAAGGCCGCCATGCTGGAACAGATCTCCGGCGAGTGCGAATGGACGATGGGAGGGGAGACCCGCCAGGCGCTCCCGGGGACGAGCGCCTACCTGCCGCCGAACCTGCCCCACTCGCTCCGGGCCAAGGAGGACTCCGTCGTGCTGCTACTCCTCCTGCATGGCACAGAGGCAGGATAACCTCCCGGCGGGGGAGGGCCGCCTCACAGTCTTCCCGGCACCAGGCGCAGGCGGTCAGGGGGCCCTGCCGAGGCTCATTCCCTTACGCGGGCGGGCGCGTGGTGGGGCACGGGCACGATTACGTGACTCAGCGGCTTCACGACCCCTACCACCACATACTCCACTCTGACTTGCCTTAGCCGGTATCGCCGGCCTCTGAGGCACTGTATTACGGGCAACAGCTCGACCTCTGGCTCACCCCGGGAGTTTTTCACGACCCGGAAAAGCTTGAAAGCCATCCTCTTGCCGACCCTTGCGATCACCGGGGTCAACTCTGGCAGCCTTGACGATACGGGCCGCGAGCAGGCGAGGAAGGAACCTTCGGGGTAGTCCGGTTCCATGGAATCGCCCTTCACATCTGCGTACGAGATCGGAAAGCCGCTGACGAAGGGCCAGTAGGGAGATGCCTCCCAGGCTTTGTCGAGCGACTCGATGCTCCATGCACTGTCGCGGGTGAAATAGGTCTTCTCGCTGTCTTTGGCCCAGACATGGCCGATCGTGTGTCCGGGCCGCCACCCAGCCGTGGCCGGCGGCTCTGGAGGGGGTGTTTCCGAGTCACCCATCTGCCAGCCGAGGACGTCGGCGATCTCACACAAGTCTGCGAAGGCGGGGCTTTGCTTCCCTCGAATCCAGCGGGACACTGACGCTGATGGTTTGCCGATCACCTCTGCCAGCTCGGTCTGGGTACGTAGGCCACGCTTGTTCATTTCCCTCTTCAGCGCGGCTGTGAACCAGTTTTCCATTGCGGTTTTCCTTGGTGATTCGGTGACGCCACTGTTGCGGTGGTGTCGCCTGAAGTGGCTCAGGTGGGAAGGTCAGCGGCTTCGGATGGGCTGCCTGTGTATGGAGCGAACTGGCTGCTCTTTCATCCGAGCCAGCGCGCTTGGCCGTCCCCCCCCAGTGCGAGTCATTGTTCATGGGTCAAGAATGCGTTGGAGAGCTCTCCGGCCATACGGGTGGTGTGTTCGGGAGGGGGTTCCCGCGTTGTGGGGACTGAGAACTCCTCGACTTCGCAATTCTCGGGCACCAGTTCCTCCTGGACACCTGTCAAGGCTCACCATTCCTTACGACCTTGGATTTCACCAACTGTTACGAGTTCCGGGGTGGTTTCATGGTTCGGGGGTTCCTGGGCTTTGGGGGTGCCCTTCGGGAGGATCGCGGAGGGACGGGCTGCTCCCCGGTGGGTGGGGCGTAGTGGAGGGGGATTGTTCGGCGTCAGCCGGGCAATCACACGGGTTGAAGAGTCCTGACAACAGAAGGGTTACGGGCTCAGTCTGACGGCCTGTTATCCGCAGGTTCCTGGTTCGAGTCCAGGTGGGGGAGCCAAACAACACAGCCCCAACAATCGGCGATCTGCTTCCAGCCTTCGCTCGGCCGTTCTGGCGGGTTGGCTGACCTCGGCCTGACCGTGCGGGCCGGGTGGAGAATTGGCGGCGCCTCAATTGGGCACCAGCCCGGTCAGTTGGGTGACGAACCCGGCACTCGAGCCCTCCTCTGTCCGTGTCAGTCCGGGGCGGCCAACTGTTCTACTAGTCCGTTATCGGAGGTCCTCCGTTGCCGGCGAGCCGCCTCGAGAGCTGCGCCTCGTGCAGATTGGCCGGCCGCAGCGCCGAGGGGTCCTTTTCTTCGATCCACAGACCCTCCGGCTCCAGCGACTCGGAATCCGTCAGCGGCACGCCCACGAAGCTCACAAGGCCGGTGCTCCATCCGGGCTGCCGGGCGAAGGGCTGATCCGCCTGAATTCCCCAGAACGTCGTCCACGCCGCGCAGTGCCGGCCGAGGTCCGCGCCCCCGCCGCTCAGCCAGGGCCGCGTTCCCGCACCGATGTCTATCTTTGTATACAGATTCGCGTGTGGTGCCCTTTTGTGGTGGTCGAAGCAGATGTCCACGCCCCTGCCATTTGAGAACACGTTTCCCGCGGAGAGCACCGAAACGGTAAGGTCGTGGATGAAGAGCTGCTGGAAGTCGAAATCCGTGACCAGGTTGTCCGTTCCGCCGATGCTTAGACCGTGGTGTCCGTAATCCCCGCCGGTGCCTTGCATGCCATCGGTGACGCGAAAGGTAATGCCCTTCACAGTGCAATATCGCGAATTTCCGTGCAGGCCGCTGTCGGCGTTCACGATTTCAATATCGCGGAACCAGCAGTCCCGCACGCCGCCGAGCGTGAGCGCGTTGTATCCCTGCTCGGTGAAGTGCCCTTCGTAATGCCGCTCGGGGAACTCCACGGTGAGCGATTCGATGCCGCTGTGCGAGACTGTCGCCTCAAACCTGCGGACGGTGGGCTCCCATTCCGGCCGCAGCTCGTAGCGCAACGCCCTGTCGAGCAGCACCTTGTTCCCGTCTATCTCCGCGATCCAGGCGGGCTGGGCCGGGCGGTACCGCGCCGCGGGGATTTCCGAAATGTTGCCGGAATCGTCTGCGTATAGATACCGAACGAGTGACTTTTCCTCGTCGTCCCGAAGCTCGATCAGCACGTCCATCCCCTCGGCAAGCCGGTCCGCGTCCTCCACCGTAATGGTCCG
>SLOM01000261.1 GCA_007132505.1 Candidatus Sumerlaeota bacterium | reverse complement strand
GCGCGGCAACGGGCCTGACGGTGATAGTCCTGGCGGCGCGCCAGCTTCCCCGCGAATTCGAGAACCGGACCATTTACCCGCTCCTGGCAAAACCGATCAGCCGGATGACATTCTTGCTCGGCAAGCTCCTTGGCGTCATGCTGGCGGCGGCGTTCTGCTATGGGCTGTTCATGCTCGTCTTCATTTTCGGGACCATTTACCTCGGCGGTGAGATTCCGCTGGGGCTCTTCGTGCAATTCCTTTATCTACAGATGCTGAAAATGCTGCTGCTGGCGACGCTTGCCTTCTGGCTGTCCATGGTGGTGAACCTCGACGCGGCGATTGCGCTCGGTGTGATCTTCTTTTTTGCCTCCTCTATCATGACGAACGCCTTCACGCTGCTTTACCCCTTCGCCGACCCGTTCGGGCAAAGCGCCATCACCGTGCTGAACTACGTCGTGCCGCAGCTGACCTTACTCGACCTGACGGAGAAGACGGTGCATTCGGAATTCTGGCCGCCGCTTGACGCCGGGACGCTTTTTGCCCTGACCTCCTATGCGGGGTTCTATGTTCTGGTCTTTTTCGGCGCGGCATGGTACTGTTTCCGGAGGAGGCCCCTATGAGCGCTGCTTCGGAGGCACGCGTGCCCGCCACCTCCACCGCGATAGCCCTGCTGGCGCGTGGAGTTGCGATCGAGATTTTCCGCCGGAAGGAGTTCTACGTCCTTCTCTTCCTGATGTGCATCTACGCGGTGGGCGTCATCATCGCCGGTGCCGTCGGGATCGAGGATGCGGCGACGTTTTTCTTCCTGCTGAACCTTGGACTCACGTTTGCGTACTTGTCGGGCCACCTTCTGGCACTCCTGACGGCAGCCCGGCAGATCCCCAAGGAAATTGAGCACAGGACGCTCTACCCGCTGCTGGCACGCCCGGTCACACGGCAGACCTATATCCTCGGCAAGTGGATCGCGACGACTGCCGCCGGGATAACGGCGCTCTTTCTTTTGACCGCCCTCTCCTTCGTGCCGTGGCTCGTGTTCCCCGAGGCGACGGCACTGAGCGTGCCCCTGTTCCTGCAGATGCTCGTGCTCGGGTGTCTTTCCATCGCGCTGATTGCTGCGCTGGGACTGCTGCTGTCGCTCGCCGTCCCCACCGGTGTTTCGCTCACGATTATAGCCCTGTTTTTCCTGTTCTGGAACCAGGCGAAGGCATTTGTTCTTGCGTGGCATGGAGAGGGTCCGGCAGCCGGTTTTCTTCGATGGGCTCTTGAGTACGTTCCCGACTTCTCAAAGCTGAATCTCGTGACCCGTTACACCGACGGTGTCGGGCCGCTCGCCGCAGGCGAGTTCCTTGGGCTCGTCCTCTATGGCGGGCTGACCACGGCGCTTGCCCTGCTTCTGACCGGCGTCCTGTTTGAACGCCGGCAATTGTAGAGTCCGGGGGTACTTCCGATGAACGGCAACATGCACACGTCCAGGAACCAGAGGGGCCTCACCCGCACACATGTGTTGTGGGTGCTCCTCGCTATTTTCCTGCTTAGCCCTGCGGTCACCGCCTACCTTCAGCCAAACCGGTACGAAGGCGGCCGGCTCAAGGATGATGCAGACATCGAGGCACGGAATACGAGCGCATTTGCCCTCATCCTGGGGGAGGTGCGTGCCAACGTCAGTGATCTGCTCTTTGTCAAGACGGAGCTCTATCTGCATAGCGGCGTGGCCTACATGCCCCACCTTGATTACGAGGCGATGGCCCAGACTGGGGATATCGAACACCGTCCGGCACCGTCCGATGACCACGAACCAGGTACGGAGTTTGACTTCGAGCGCCATTTCCGGGAGCATCAGGAAGAGATCGGGCACGAGCATCACGACCACCATGAGGATGAGTACGCGCCAACGATTATTCCCACCGCGCGGCAGGACTTCCGTGGTTTCATCGGGGAGCTCCATCGCCGGGTGAAGCCCTGGCGCGACCCCGCGCTCGCGCATGTTCACACGGATGGCCGCGAATTGCTCCCCTGGTATCGCCTGATGACCCTGAGCGATCCTCACCACATCCGCGCCTATATGATCGGGGCATGGTGGCTCAAGGCACAGCGTCAGGAGGCGCAACGCGAGGAGGCAATGCGCTTCCTCGCTGAAGGAATCCGGAACAACCCACGCGCGTTTCAGCTCTACATGATGCGCGGCTACATGCACCATGAGGACGGCAACATCGAAGCAGCTCGGGACGATTTCGAAAAGGCCGCAGGGTTTGCCGTGCAGCAACGCCCCCTACAGGGTCCCGAGCATCGCGACTGGACGGACTACATGGAGGACGACGCGCGAGGGGCCGTCCGCATGCACGTACTCATGGAACGCGACCTCGGGAATGTGGAGCGGGCGATTGAGCTGTCCCGGCAGTACCGCGAGGCGATGGGCACCGCAGTGGCCTTCCTGAACCGCATCGAGCGTGATCTTCAAGCCATGCTGGAGGAAGAATGACGGGCACCGCGGGCGCCGAAACTCCATGATATTCCGGCAGATCATCAAACAGTGGTTCTGGGACGCCTACGACCATCTCGGGCGTTTGTTCCTCTGGAATTTCCTGCTGTTCATTTTCTATTCCATTGCATTCTTTGCTCTCGCTGCATTGACAGCGATGCTTGTAGAGGAACAGCATCCCACCATGGGGGCACTCGTGACGTTCGTTCTCTGGACGCTCGCGGCGCCAGTGCTTCTGTTACCTTGGATAGCACCGCTGGCCCACTTCGGCAAGCTCATCTCGCTTGAAAAGGACCCCGGCTTCCGGGAGTTCTTCAGGGGATTCCGCCAGAAACTCCTGCGCACCTGGCTCATTCTACAGGTCCTTGTGGCCGGGATTACCGTACTGCTGTTGAACATTTGGTTCTACGGGTTTTCGGAAGCCTTTGCCGCGGAGAACCGCTTGCTGGGTTTCACGTTGGCGGGCCTGTGCTTCTGGATGGGAGTTTTTCTCCTGGCCGTCATGCTTCCGGCGCTTTCGCATTACCTACGGGAGGAGAGCACGCTGCGCGCCTCGCTCAAGTTCGGCCTGCTTGCCGCTCTCAAGTACCCCGGCACGGTGTTCGGCCTGCTTGCCTTCATTATCTCACTTTGGATCATTGCGGCTGCGCTGCGGTTTGTCGGGATTCTGCTGTTTGGGTTTGTGGGGACGTATCTGTTCCTCAACAGTCTTTACGACGTATTGATGGAGCGTGAGAGGAAGGAACTGACGAAGGAAGAGCAGGAGGAAGAACCACCCCGGCGCCCGGCGAGCTGGAAGGAAATCAAGGTGGAGGAGAGGGCAAAGGAAAAGGAGAGAATGGACAAGTCGCGCTACGAGAGGACCTTCCGCGACATCATCCGCCCGTGGGATTCCTGACACGAGGCGGATCCCCTAGGAATGCAATACCTCGATGCCTTCGAGTGCCTCCTGCTGCTTCGCGATGATCTGCTGAATTCCGGACCGTGCCAGGGTGAGCATTTTGTCCAGAGCCTCCTTGGGGAAGGCATCCTTCTCAGCAGTCCCCTGCAGCTCCACGAAATCGCCGCGGCCCGTCATGACCACGTTCATGTCCGTCTCGGCGGTCGAGTCCTCCAGGTAGTTCAAATCGAGGACGCACTGTCCTTCCACGATTCCGGCACTGACGGCGGCGACGTAGTCCTTGATCAGGCGTGCCTTCTTGGACACCTGCTCGTCCTGCCGGAGGCGGTTGATTGCCATTGCCAGTGCCACGAAGGCTCCTGTGATGCAGGCGGTCCGGGTCCCCCCGTCCGCCTCGATCACATCGCAGTCTATAAGAATGGTGCGCTCGCCGAGGGCCTCAAGGTCCACAACGGCGCGGAGGGCGCGGCCAATGAGGCGCTGGATTTCGAGGGCGCGGCCGTTCGGTTTGCCACGGGAAGCATCCCGCGGGATGCGGACCTTGGAGGAGCGGGGGAGCATCGCGTATTCGGCGGTGACCCAGCCCTGGCCGGTTCCGATCAGGTAGGTGGGTACGCGGGGCTCGACGGTTGCGGCGCAGATGATCCTGTTCTTCCCCCAATCGAGCAGCACACTCCCCTCTGCGAACCGCAGGTATCCGGGCGTAATGGAGATGTTTCGAATTTCGTCCTGACCGCGTCCGTCCAGGCGCATTATGCTGGCTTCCCTTCGTTGGTGTTGGTCTAGAGCAGCTTTGCCTTCGTGATCCTGTCTATCTTGTAGACCGCGAAGGCATTATCACGTGACCTGCATCGGCCGAGCAGGCGGTCCCGTTCCACGCCCTCCGGGAAGACGATCTCGCTCACCTGCTGACGGTTGTTTTTTACGTATTCGATTTCGACTTCGAATTCATTCTCGACCGCGAAGTCAAGCATCTGCTCGATGGAGTCCTCATCCTCTGCGGGGTTTGGTCCGGAGAAGTTGTGCTTGGAGAGGCCACGTGGAACGGTGCTCGAAACGATCTGGGTGAGCTGGGACTGATACCGGCTCTTTATCTCGTCGAGTTTGCGCTCGATGGACTGGTCCACGGCCTTTCTCCATGTCCGGAGGATCGGTTCCGCCAGGTTATTGAGGGATGCGAAGGTGCGCGGGTCCGTCTTGAGGCGTTCCAACAGGGGCGCCAGGCGCTCCTCGGCCACCGGCACACCGCGCGCGTCCTCTGTCTCCATGGTGAACCGCACAGCGGCGATAAGCGTATAGAAGTCCTCGCGCGAGAGTGTCAGGTGGAAGGTACCCTGTTCTCCTGCCCGGACGTGCTCGCTCTCAAGGCGCGGCATGAAGCCAATACGCTGGAGTTCCCGGGCGAGGCGGCGCATGTCGGTCTCGGGTTCGACCAGAACCACGCCATCGTCGAAAGCACGCTTCACGAACGGGCTGATGCGCTTGTTCGATTTGACCTGCTGCAGCATCGCCGGGTCTTCAATATGAATGAAGCCGCCCGCGTACCCCATGTTCACTTCGCCGTGCTTCTTGCTGCTGTCCTTGATGAGGTGCGTGAG
>SLOM01000183.1 GCA_007132505.1 Candidatus Sumerlaeota bacterium | reverse complement strand
GGCACCTCCGGGTTCCGCGATAACCATGCCGTGACGATCATTGGCTATGATGATGACATCACCTACCACAACGGGGAGGAGGAGCGTCAGGGTGCCTTCCTTGCAGTCAACAGCTGGGGCACAAGCTGGGGTGTCGCCGCCGAGGAAGGGGGCGAGGGGGGCTACGTCTGGTTGGCCTACGAGTATTTCCTCAATAATGAAGGACGTGCGAAGGGGTATGATTTCAAGACGATGGAGAACCGTATAGGCTACGAGCCGGAAGACTTCCTGGTTCTGGACATTTTTCACCCGCGCAAGGCGGAGATCTCCATGCACCTGCTGGCGCACCACCCGGATGCAGGGTCTGAACCAAGGTATTCCTTGTTACCCCCGGGGGGGTTGCGGTCCTTGGACGCGGCCATTGCGATTGACGTGACCGACTTCGTGACCGACCAGCATGAGGCATTCTGGGTTCTGGTGCTGGACCTTCTCCTGCCCCAGTACGGCCCCAGGGCCCAATCCGTCATCCGGTCTGTTTCGATGGAGCGAAAGGGGCGTGTTCCCCTCACAGCACGGGAGAACATTCCACTCGAGCCCCTCGGCCAGTGGGGGGGACAGCTGGTGTGGGAAGAAATTCCGATTTCCCCCACGCTGCGCCACGAGGAAATCTTTCCCCCCCATGGCCTGACCAGTGCCGAGGGTGGAAGTCCGGTCCGGGCAGATATCGCCGATATATACGGAGAGGACACCACCGATATTGTAGCTCTCGGTGAACTCTTGCGCATGGAGGAGGGGCGTCCCGTCCCGCGTGGCAGCGTTCCGCCCGGGCGGTACGGCTTGGGCGATTATACAAACGACGGATTGCCCGACCTCGCCGTCCATGCGCAGTTTGAAGATGGAACCCAGGGGCTTCGGCTTTTTCGCAACCGGGGCGCCGGGAGTTTCGTGGAGGAGCATGTCCTTCCCGGGAGTTACTATTGGGGGGTGGAGCCGTTCTGGGCGGACTTCACCGGGAACGGTCTGCTCGATCTTGTCCTGGTGAGCACAACGACGATCTCACCTTCCCGGGTCCTGGTGAACAGGGGAGGGGGCGTGTTCCGCGATGATGGTATCGAGCTGCCAAGGGCGCCCGGCCGAGTGAACATGCTGGTGGATTTCGACCAGGATGGCCTCATGGACTTTGGAGGCTGGCGGAACCTCGGCAACGGGGAGTGGGAGCCGCCACCGTGGGACGAGCGGTTCCCATTCGCCTGGGGCGATTACAATGGGAATGGCCTCATGGACGCCGCAGTGCTGGAGCGGGGAAGGTTCGCTATCTACCGCAATGAGGGAGAGGGCGAATTCACCCGCGTCTTGGAGGAGCCCTACAGTTTCTCAATGTGGGATACTTTAATCAACTGGGCCGACGTGAACAACAGTGGGCGGATGGACATCGTACTGATGGGGAATCCGCTGAGTGGCCACCGCGTCAGCACTTTATCGCGCAAGGAAGTGTTCCTGCAGGAGGAGGACGGTACTTTCCGGAGCACAAGCCTGGCCACAAATGCCGCCAGTGGCGGAACGATGGGCGTCCTCCTTATGGCGGATTTCGACCGTGATGGCGACATTGATTTCCTCACGGGCGGCTACCCCTCTGTGCCGGGAACAACATTCCGTGCCGACAAGCCCCGCGAGGTACGCTATACAGAGAGCCTCTGGGCCGACGCAGACGGACTGGCTCGCCCCAACGAGCCGCCCTCACCCCCCGCCAACCTCCGAGCCTCCGCCGGGGGTGAAGCCGGCAGCGTGACACTACGGTGGGACGATGCCCGTGACGACCGGACGCCCGGGCCCGCCATGCGCTATCAACTGCGCGTAGGCAACACCCCCGGCGGTCACGAGGTCGTAAGCGCGGGAGTGAGCCTGGCGAGCCTGCCGCCCAGCCGCCTCTCGCCTGATCAGGCAGGCCGGCATCTCGCCGGCCTCGCCGCCGGCACCTATTACTGGAGCGTCCGCGCCATGGACGGGTCGGGTGCATTTTCGCCCTGGCCCGCCGAGCAGCAATTCACCATTCACGAAGGCGCCAAGCAGAAACCCCTGTTTGATCCCAACCAGGACGGAGTACTGGATGCCGCGGACGTTGCCTACTTGCGCGGGCTCGTCGGAAACAGTGCTCCGGAAAACCTCCGCGTGGGGGATATAGACGGGACAGGCTCCATTACGATGAACGACGTGTCGGAGCTGGCTCGCATTCTTGCAGGCCGGGCGGGCACACCTACACCCCCCTGGATCGCCACAGTGGACCGGCACGGAGGCGTGCTGGAACGGGACGGCGTGCAGGTGACCATTCCGGAAGGAGCCATACAGGGCGAGCCGGTACTCATGCGCCTGGAAAAAGAGAGGAACACGACAAGATTCGGCCCGTCCCATGAACAATACACGCCCTATCACCTGACCGGAATCCCGCTCAGTCTGGAAAAGCCGATAGAGGTCAGTATCCCCAATAGGCGTTATAGTGAGCCAGATTTCCAGGAGCCCCTGATCGTGATTGGAGAGGAGGCCATGGTGCCATCCCTCGGAGAAACCCGGCTGAGCTATAGAGTCATCGAGCCGGACCATGCCGACATTTCCAACAACTATGCCCTTCGCCTCTACTTCCAAATCGAACCAATCGAGGAGGAAATCCGGAAATCACTGCAAAAGGACGAGGAATTCGTCGAAGGCAGATACAGCAACAACTTCTGGGTGCTCGGCGGTTACTCCTATTACACGACACCCAACTTCCGGGTCGCTTTCCCGCGCGCTTACGATACGGAGATCGTTGAGAACCTTGCCAACGACCTCGAGCAGGCCCACGCGCGCTATCGTCGGGATGACATGGGGTTCAGTTACGCGGCACGTACACGGTGGCCCGTTTCCGTAACCCTCAAGGACCTGGGCGCCACGACCTATGGTTACGCCTACTCCTCGCGCCGCGGACACAACCACGGCGGCATGGAGTTCAATACGCAGCTCATGGACGATCCCGAGGCGAGGAGGGTTACTGCCTTCCACGAATTCTTCCATATCGTGGAGGGCTTCTATGACCCACGAGGCGCGGTCAGGCGCGGCACGACCATGTCGCCCCACTATACCGTGAGCGAAATGGCCGCCACTTGGGCCGAGGAGTTCGCTGTGTCCGATCCGGACAGCTATGTCCCCGAGGAGTGGTATGCCCACCGGTACGTGCCCTTTGAACCTGGTGGCATTGACCTTCCGCCGGCAATCCAGTCGGATGTCTTGACGCGGGACCCCGACAAGGTCGCTCAGCACGGCTATGCCTGGGCACCGATGATCCGCTATCTGGCGCAGAAACAGGGCAACACGGTGGTGCGGGACATTTTCCGGAACATACGGGCTGGGCAGGACTGGATACTGGCCATCCGCTACGCCGCGGAGAGACCCGGCTTCATCTGGTTCCACGGCTTCATGCTGGCCTATGTAATGGGGGAGGTCTATCCTCTTTGCTACGACGACCGCAAGGAAGCAGTCGCTGCTACACGGCTCTATCTGGGTGATGGAAATACCCACCGTGAGTTTACGAGGAACATGTCGAACCTTTCCGCCAAGCTCTACGGCGTGAACGTTTCCATCCCCTGGCGGAACCAGCAGAGGATCAAGCCGGAACACCGCCTTGGTTTCCGTCTTGAGGGACCCGTGGGCTCGCGCCTGTCCATCATCAGCGATGTGGAGGGTGAAGAGCCTGAGGTTGTCGAAATCGTGCACTGGGAAGACGGGCTCAGCCGGCACGTCACCGGCAGCGTGCATCCCGTGCTCTCCGAGCCCGAGTCGGCCTACTACGCTCTCACCACTTTCGACCGGTTCTCGCCGAGGCACGAGGAACCGGAAGAGTTCCGGCTCCTCATGTCCCTCATCGAGGACGAAACCCTTGATGTTGAACCCGTGCTCAGAGATGAGATATGGCCTCCGTTCCGGAACGACGGGGGGACAATTTCTGTCCCTGCATCATCCGGGGATTTCGAGGTGACAATCCTGAGCCCCCCCAGCTTTGGCACTGTTTGCCCAGGTAACATGTTTCGCGGCAGCGTATGGGAGGATGAAGAAGCAGAATTCCAGGTTTCTGTCACAGGCACCTTTCTTGAAACCGTCCAGGAGCGACCCGGCGGAGGAAGAAATGAAGTCACTGTTGATGGATACGAGCTGCGGCTCGTGAAAGACGGTGGATTTTTCGGCGAGGGGGAGGCGGTATGGGAAACCTTTTCGTCAGAGGACGGTACCTTCGAATTCATGCCGCACATAGTCGGAGGCCACATGGAATGGGGAGTCTGGCTCAAATACACGTATCGGCAATACCATGGTGGTGATGAGGCAGTCTCCACGCATCACCGTGAGCATCGCCTTGTGTGGTTCCAGGCAGAGGTCCTCTAGCCCGTGCTGGAGCGCAGGTCCGATTCCGGTACGGGCTGAAGCGCCGTTTCTTGCTCCTCTCTCCGGGCAGTTCCGGGCGAGCGACCACATGGAGTAGGAGGTCCCCATCCAGGTGTCGGTGGTACTGGGCACGGCGGGCTCTATGTGTCAGAACGATGGGTTTTCATTGACGGCCTCGAGGCCATCAATGCAACGTCTTTCAGTAAGCAAACAGGCACCGGTGCATTCACCTGGTGAAGGCCTGCCTCGATCAAGGTGGGGTGGCTACCTGTTTGAAGAGTTTCCGATGGGGTTGCGGCCTCGGAAAGTGTTGTTTGTGTTTCCACTGATAAGTCGCCTGACACCGTTCTCTCTGATCCTGGCGCTTGCAGGGGCGGGCCACGGCGAGTCGGCCCAGCCGCCTCATCCCACGGGTCTCCTCCCGCCCACGCCCGAGGAGAAGGCTTGGCTTGAAAAGACCTCCAAGTGGGTGACCTTCCCGGAGAAAGAGCTGGAGGACCTGCCTTCGCGGGTGGTGAATCTGGAGCACCTGCCGCCGGTCGGCCGTCAGACGATTGGTTCCTGCGCCTCCTGGTCCGTGGTCTACTACGTCAAGGGCTGGCAGGAGG
>SLOM01000041.1 GCA_007132505.1 Candidatus Sumerlaeota bacterium | reverse complement strand
TCATCTGACCGACGACCAGACATCCGTACTCCACCACGACGACTACCCCGAACTCCTCCATCACGAGGCCTGGACACCCGCCCAGATCGAGGACCTTGTCGCCTACGCAGCAGACCGTCACATTGAACTCATCCCGGAAATCGAATCTCTCGGCCACTCGCGCGTGTTCGAATGGCTGCCGGACTTCGAGGACTACCTCCACCAGACCGAGGACGACGACCCGGACGAGTCATGGTATGGAACAGACATACCCGGCTATACGAACGTGCTCTGCCCCGCGAGCGAAAAGGCTGTCCGCTACCTCGAGGAAATGTACGCCCTCTCCCGGCAGACCTTCGGCCATGAATGGATTCACATCGGCTTCGACGAAGTGGACATGACAAACTGCGAACGGTGCCGCGAGGCATTCGGCGAGCAGACACATGAGCAATGGCTGACGGCCGCGCTCCGGCAGGCGGACCGGCTCGTGCGCGAAAGTGGCGGACGCACCGCCCTCTGGGGCGACATGCTGCTCGCACACCCGCAGGTGGCGGATGAATTCGCAGGCAGCGACATGATCATCTTCGACTGGTATTACAGGCCCGACGTGACCGACAGCTCCGTGCGGTTCTTCCTCGAAAGGGGCTACGAGGTCATCGCCTCACCCGCTCTCGCCTGCGCGCCCCACATGATCATCCCGGACCGCAACAACTACGAGAATATCGCCCGATTCTGCGAAATCGCAAGGAACCACAAGCTGCCCGGCGTCAATACAACGATATGGGTCCCCGTGCGCTACATGTCGGATGTCATGTGGACCGGAATTGCCTACGCCGCCGCGCATTCATGGGGCGGGAGCAATTTCGACAAGGAGCACTTCTTCACCGCCTTCATGGCTGACTATTTCGGCAGCGGGGAAGGCGATGCCTACCGCCGTGCCTGGGCGCGGCTGGCTGACGTGGAGTGGCACCGCCCCGACATCTATACAGCCTGCTGGGTGGACGAAGGCACCCTGGAGGCAGCCCGCTCCGCCGCTGAACGCCGTGAAGATGAAGTCCGCCGGAAGATCTCGGAAATCGAGCAGGCACGGGCCGAACTCGCCCGCATCCGCCCCACGGTCACGCAAAACGAGATAGAGTGGCGCACCATCGAACACTCCGCCGAAATCCTGCAATACACGATGGAGCACCTCCTCGCGGCGCCACAGATGGACGTGGAGAATCCCCCGGCGGAGCTGCTCGCCGATCTCGCCGGCCGCTGCAGCGCGTTGATTGACATCATCGAGGCGGACTGGGACCGCAACCGGTTCGAAGACGACCCGGGCAAGGAGGGGCGCTTCCTCGCCAACCAGCACCTGCTGTACAGGTTCAATCAAATGAACCGCTTCCACCAGGAGCTGCTCGGAAACGCCGGACCCTGACCACCGCGAAGGTCCGGCCGGCCCGCTCAGCCCTGCGCAGCGGGCCCCGTCAACACGCGGCCCTCGTCGAGCTGCAGGGTCTGGAAACCCGTCTGGAATTCGACATAGCGCTGGTGGGCAGCGAGCACGAGCGTGTGCCCCGGCTTTTCAGCCCAGTGGAGCAGGGTGGCAAGGACCATGGCCGCCGTGTCGTCGTCGAGCTGCGCCGTCGGCTCGTCCGCCAGAAGAAGCGGCGGATCGGGGATCACGGCACGCGCGAAGGCCACCCGTTGGCGCTGACCCCCGGAAAGCTTCTCCACGGGCCGGCGCGTCTCCTCCTCGGTCAGGCCAAGGCTCAGGAGCAACTCCTCCGCCCTCTCCACGGCGTGTGGGGGGGATTCACCCTTGAGCCAGAGCAGCGGCGCCGCCACCGCCTCCCGGCCGCTGAGCCCAGGTGGCAGATAGTGGTGCTGAAAAACGAATCCCGCGACCTTGCCCCGGAAGCGGGCCAGCTTCCGCCCCCATGCCCGGGTCAGGTTCACGCCGGCCACCGTCAGCCTGCCGTTTCGCACGCGCTCCAGCCCACCCAGCAGGCTGAGCAGTGTGCTCTTGCCTGATCCCGACGGCCCCGTCAGCAGCAGTCTGCCTCCCGCCTCCAGCTCGAAGGAGACGTCCCGGAGTGCTGGGCGCGTTGCGCCCCGGTAATGGTGGGAGAGTCCCTCGGCCCGGATCAGCACGCCATTTTGCTCCAAGCTCATGTCTCCGGCCGTGGGCTATGCGAAACGCCCGGTGGGGCACCGGGCATTTCCCGGGTTCGCAGGTGAACCCGTCAGGTCATGCTTTCCTGCGATGGTTGCGATTATTCTTCCCCTTCGGCGGCCGCCTCGCGCTGGCGCTTGCGCTCCTCCGCGATGGAGGGGCTGTAGTCGCCGTGGACCCACTCGAAGTACGTCCCGTCGTCGTCCAAGGCTGGCTGATGCCCGAAGACGATGTCCAGGTGAGGCTGCGACACCACCCAGTGGATGGGACGCATCACGCCGTACTCCAAGGCGATCCCCACGGGATGCAGTACATAGGACACGATCCGCAGGGGCGGGTGTGAGGCTCCCCGGCGGTAGCGGTCCGCTTCCGCGGGTATCGCAAGACCGAGCATGGCGATCATCATGATGCCGGCGGCGAGCCGCGTTCGGGTCAGGCGGGCTTTCGTCTTCATGGGACATCACTTCCTTATCATCGTTTCGTACCGTCGAGAAGTCCGGCCCCGCAAGGCGAGGTCAAGCGCGATCGTCATTCCGGGCGCGCTACAAGGGCCATCCCTGAGCCGGGAACAAGGATGCTCCCGCGCGCTTCTCCGAAGGGCTCCGTCCCTGCCCAGGTGCCCTGGACAAAAACCTTCCACCCGTCATTTTCCGGCAGCTGGAACTCCCGGTCCTTCCCCGTCGGGTTGAGGAAGACCCGGGCTGCACCCCAAGTCTCTCCAGGCAGGTCCCTCCCGTCGAGCACCAGCGCAAGGCAACTGCGGTGGGGGAGCCCCTCCTCCTCGAACCGCAACCTGCGCTCGATCTCCGCACGGTTCCCCAGACGGAAGAGCGGATGCTCGCGCCGCAAGGCGATCACCCCCCGGACAAAGTCAAACAACTTATGGTAGCGCTGCTTGCGGTTCCAGTCCAGCCGGTTCACCTCGTCCGGCGCGTTGTAGCTGTTGTGGTTTCCGCCCTTCGTGCGGGCCAGCTCGTGCCCCGCGTGGAGGAAGAGGACGCCCTGACTGACCGCCAGTATCCCGGCCGCCAGCATCTGCATGCGGAGGCGTTGCTCCTCGGTGGTATCCGGTGCGGAGAGGACCAGCTTGTCCCACAGGGTCAGGTTGTCATGGCAGGTGACGTACTGGATTGCTTCTGCCGGCTTGGCGGCCCAGTCGTGGATGGCACCGGCCAGCCCCGCCCGCACGGCATCGCGGTGGGCACCTCCCTGCACGTACCCGGGGTCGCTGCCATCCGGCGAGCCCTTCAGCGCGTCGCGATAGTGGTCGTTGAAGGCGCCGATGCCGGTGCCGGCGATTCTGTGCTTGGTGCTGATTTCCTGCACGCAGGTGCCCTCACGGCCGGTGGCGGCCCAGGGCTCCCCGTAAACGAGGAGCGTGTCGTCCATCCGATGCAGCTCGTCCCGCACTTCCAGCATCGTCCCGAGGTCAATCAGCCCCATCAGGTCGAAGCGGAATCCGTCCACTCCATACTCCTCCACCCAGTAGCGGCAGGAATCCACGATGAACTTGCGGGCCATGGGGGCCTCGCTGCGGAACTCGTTCCCCGTGCCGGAGCCGTTGCAGAAGGTCCCGTCCTCCCGCCTTCGGTGGTAGTACACCGGCGCGATGGACTCGAATCCGGCCCACGGCGCCGTATGGTTATAGACAACGTCCAGCACCACTCTCAGCCCGGCCTCGTGGAACGCCTGCACGAGCTGCTTGAACTCACGCACCCGCGAACCGTCACGGTGATTCGAGGCATACCAGCCGTCCGGCGAATTGAAGCACGCCGTCATGTAGCCCCAGTTGTACTCGTTGCCGTCCTCCATATTGTCGAAATCCTGCACGGGGAGGAGCTGGACATGCGTCACGCCCAGCTCCAGCAGGTGATCCAGACCGGTCGTCATGTGCGTTTCCGGTATTCGGGTGCCACGCAATGCCGCCCCGGTGTACTTTCCGCGCAGCTCCGCCGGCACGCCGGAGGACGAATCAATCGTGAAGTCCCGCAGGTGCACCTCGTATATCACCGCGTCCGCTGGGTTGCCGGAAAAGGGCGGCCGGCGGACGGGCCGGAAGCCCTCGGGGTCGAGCGCCCGCAGGTCCTCTATCCGCCCGCGCCCGTCGTGTCCCGTGTTGCAGCGCGAGTGAATGTCCACCACCTCCCGCCCGGCGCCATTCCCCTCCGCATCCGTTCGAACCGTGTAGTGCCTCCCGCGCAGGTCCCCGGCCACGGCGGCCTCCCAGAGCCCTCGTCCCCGGTCCTCCATCCCGTGCACGGTGCGGCCCTGCTCCCCTGTCGCATTATCGTACAGGACGACCTGGGCGTTCCGGGCGGTGGGGGAGAAGAGACGGAACGTGGTGCCTTCGCCCGAGTAAACGGGGCCCATGTCCACGTCCGTGAAGAAATGCTCCCGGTCGAACAGGATGCCGCGCGGCAGGGCGGCTCCTGGACGGTAGCCCTCGGCCAGCACCACCGTCTCGGTGCGGACGGGGAGCGCCGTGTCCACGGTCAGCTCCAACCAGCGCGCCTTCCCCGGCATCACGTCGAGCGCCCGCACGGCCTCGACCCCGGGCATGCTCCCGTCCGCGCACCGGACTTGGAAATTGCGCGGCACCAGCAGTCCGAGCGCCATGCCGTGGGTCAGCCACACGCGCAGGAGGCGGTCCCCATCAATCCATGCAGCGCGGACCTGGGGCGCGATGTCCGGCCGGATGGCGTGGACCTCCGGCTCTCCGCCGATCAGCCACGCCTCCTCTCCCATTTCGGGCGTCCAGAAACGGTCCCCGTCGTCCTTGGTGCTCCAGTCACCGCGCAGGCGGGGCAGGAAGCCCACCCGGAGCGGCCCCTCGTGGGAGCAGATCTCCCGGGGGTCGAACTCGAAGAAGGG
>SLOM01000140.1 GCA_007132505.1 Candidatus Sumerlaeota bacterium | reverse complement strand
TTCTCGAAGTGTGTCCTCTCGCGGGACAGGACACGCGCGTCGCGGCGCAGCCTTTCGTGCAGTTGCCCCCGGCCGACGTCCACCGCGTGGACGCATGCGGCGCCCCGCTGAAGGAGGCAGTCGGTAAATCCGCCGGTGCTGGCGCCGATGTCGAGCGCCACCTCTCCGGCCGGATCGTGCCCGAAGGTGTCCAGCGCACCGGCCAGCTTGAGCCCTCCGCGGGAAACGTAGGGGCAGTCATCCCCCTTGACGAAGACCGGAAGGTCTTCCGGGACAAGCCGCCCGGGTTTCTCCAGCCGTCCGCTTTCCGTATAGACGAGGCCGGCGCGTATGATGCGCTGGGCCCGTTCGCGGCTTTCTGCCAGGCCGCGCTCCACGAGCAGCACGTCCAGACGGCACTTCCTGGTCACGCGTCCTCCTCGCCCTCCATTGGCAGTTCGATGGCCACGAGCGTTCCACCCTCCCTGATCGGCTGGATGCGGATCGTGCCGTCGTGCGCTTCCACGATGCGGCGCGTGATGGCCAGGCCAAGGCCGGTTCCTTCCTTGCGCTTTGTATAGAAGGGCTCGAAGGCGCGTTCCACGTCCCCGGGTGCTATGCCCGGCCCGTTGTCGCGCACTTCGATTCGGACGGGGGCCCGCGGGCCGGCGCCACGACGCACGGCGACCTCAACCTGGGGCTCGAAGTCCTCCGGCGCCCCGTGCCCACGCCAATCCTCCATCACCTGGCGTGCGTTGAGAAGGATGTTCATGAGCGCCTGCTTGAGCTGCACCGGGTCGCCCCGCACGGCCGGAGCGTTGTCCGCCAGGTCGAGCCGCAGCCGGATTCCGCTGCCGCCCTCGTCCCGGAAAACCAGCGTGGCGGTGTCCTCCGCCAGTTCACGCATGTCCACGGAGGTCATGTCGCGTATTTCGGGGTTTGAGAAGTCGAGCATGCGGCGGACGATTTTCTGGCAGCGCTCGGCCTCGTTGCGGATGGCCTGGAAGTCCTCGCGCATCGGATCGTCCATCAGGACGCTCTGTTCCAGGTAGTCGGCGTAGGTCTTGATGATGCCGATGGGATTGTTGATCTCGTGCGCGACGCCTGCGGTGAGTTCGCCCAGGGAGGCGAGCGATGCACTGCGCACCGACCGCTCCCGGCGGGCCACCTCCTCCTCCTTTTCACCGGCGGCCAGGCCGATGAAGCCCTGCGTGACCAGCATGACCACCCAGAGCAGGACGAGCTGCTGCACGGCGGGCAGGAACTCCAACATGGGGACGCGAGCGACCTGCCAGGACGCCGTCCCGAGGAAGAGCGCCGACACGAAGAGGAACCCGGTGAGGTTCTGCATGCGCGTGCGGAAAAGGGCAAAGCCCCGAAGCGTGGCGAGGATGAACAGGAGGTGGAAGTCGCTGACGGGTGAGATCGCCCCGCCGGGTCCCCTGTCCCAGGCGTCCACCAGCACCAGCCCTGCCACGAACAGCCCATCCGCCACGTAGGACACAAGGACGAACGGGCGCACCTGCCGCGGCGTAATACGGTCGCGTGCGAAGAAGTAGTGCTCCGCCGCCGTCAGGCCGAGGAAGATTACGAAGAGGGCGAAGGCGGCCGTGCTGGGCGGTGCTCCCCCCCGCGACCAGACCCAATACGCGCTGCACAGGACAAGGAGCGACCACTTGAGGGGCAGGACCACACGCCGCTCGATCTTGCCCAGCCAGGCGATGTACTCGCGATCAATGGCCCGCATGAACCCCGTCCGCCTTGGGTGGCATGGTCTGGCCCGTCTTCACTCCCGGCTCAATCGCCTTGCGTACCGCTGCTGCCGCCGGGTTGGATGCCCCACACGATTCCCCGGGAGCAACCACGCCGTCCATGCCAGATTCTCCTGCCCACGTCTCCGGAAAGCTGGACGCCTCCGGCCTCCGGTTTGCCATCATCGTCTCGCGCTACAACTCCCTCGTGACGAAGGAGCTGCTGGAGGGGGCGCTGGACGCCATTGAGCGCCACGCCGGCTCGCGCAAGGACCAGCTCGTCGTCTGGTCACCTGGCGGATTCGAGATTCCGCTGCTCGTGCGCGAAGTGCTCGAGACCGGCAGGTTCGACGGCGTCGTGGCGCTTGGCTGCGTCATGCGCGGCGAGACGCCCCACAACGAGTATATTGCCGCGGAGGCGTCGAAGGCACTCGCTTCGCTCTCGCTGCAATACGGCAAGCCGGTCGGTTTTGGTGTGCTGACGCCTGACACGCTGGAACAGGCGCTCGAACGGTCCGGGCTCAAGATGGGCAACAAGGGGGCGGAGGCAGCGCTCGCCGTGATCGAGGCGGTCCGCGTCCAGCGGGCCATCGCCAAGCTCAAGTAGCCCGAAGCAACTCCCACATCCGGATAGCATCGCGTGTCTCTGCCGGGTCGTGCACCCGGAGCCAAGCCACGCCGCGCTCCGCACACCAAAGCGCGACGGCGAGTGACCCCGCCAGCCGGTCCTCCGCCCGTTTCCGGCCGAGAAGACTGCCGATGAAGGACTTGCGGGATGCCGCCACCAGAACCGGGAAGGGAAGCGCCACGACGCGGTCCAGCCCCCGCAGCACGGCCATGTCCCATTCCTGCCAGCCAGCCGATTGATGCCGGAAGAACCCGATTCCAGGGTCCAGGATGATGCTCTCCTCCGCGATTCCGGCACAGCGTGCCCGTGAGACGGCCTCATTCAGCAATCCGGCCACGACCCCGGGCGGGTGCTCACCGTGCTCCGGAACCCCGTTGCCGCCGTTCGCCATCAGGATCACCCGGCATCCGGCGCCGGCCACCACCTCCGCCATTCGGGGGTCGGCGGTGAGGGCGCTCACGTCATTCACAACGTCCGCTCCTTCGGCCAGCGCCGCCCCGGCCACGGCGGCACGTTGCGTGTCCGCGGAGAGGAGCAGATTCGTCCGGGGGCGGATCGTGCGCAGCGCCTCCACCATGCGGGAGCGCTCCTCCTCCTCGCTGATCTGTGTTTCCTTGTAGGGCGCGGTGGACATGGCCCCCACGTCAATCATCGAGGCCCCGGCGGCCTCCGCCTGCTCCACGCGGGCAAGCAGTTGCTCCCGGCCCCGCGCCACGGAGCCTCCGAAGAAGGACTCCGGACTGACGTTGATGGCCGCCACCAGGCGGGGCGTGTGTTGCTTCCCGGTCTGATGCGTCATGGGGTGCTCCTTTGCGGATGTCCGGCCCACCAAGATTTCCGTGGCCCCGCGGGTCCGGTTTGCGCAAGCTCCCGCCGCACTCGGGAGAGCGGCAGTAATCCGTCTCACCCCCTCGCGATCACAAAACATACCGGAGGCCGGACAACGTGGCAATGGACGGAAAGCGCATCGTCATCGGCGTGGACGGAGGCGCCACCAAGACCAACGCGGTGCTGTACGACGACAAGGAGAACATCCTCGCCCGCGGGAAGTTCCCAAGCTCCAATCCCCACTCCGCATCGGAGGACCACGTCCGCAATGCACTGCATTCCGCCGTGGACGAGCTCCTCGGGGAAGCGAACGTGCCGCTCGAGGCCCTGGACGGCATCTGCCTCGGCATGGCGGGAGCCGACCGCCCCGCGGACAAGACCTTCCTCGAGAAGATCATCCGCGAGCGCGTCGGCAAGGAAATCCCTGTCATCATCGTCAACGACGCGATCATCGCGCAGGTGGCGGTGGCGGGCCGGCTTCACGGCATCCTCGTGATCTCCGGCACCGGCTCGATCTGTTACGGGTTCAACGAGAAGACCGGGAAGCGCACCCGCGCCGGCGGCTGGGGCCACCTCCTCGATGACGAGGGCAGTGGCTACATGATGGGGCTCAGCGCGCTCCAGCAGGTCCTCCGAGCCTACGACGGGCTTATCCCGCCGACCTCCCTCACCCAGGCGGTCATGGAGGAACTGAAGCTGAACGACCCGACGGACCTGGTCGGGTGGACCTACATGCAGGGCAACGGCAAGATGGAAATCGCTGACCTTTCGAAGCTGGTCGAGCGTGAGGCGGAGAAAGGCGACGCCGCGGCCCTTGGAATTCTTGACCGTCAGGCGGCGGACCTCTCCGCTCTCGTCAAGCCCGTCTATGAGCGTCTTTTCGGAGACACCGGCGAGAAGGTGTCCCTTGTGCTCTGGGGAGGAAACCTTGTCCGTGGGTTGCCGTACCGTGAGCGTTTCATCAAGGGAGTGGAGGCGCATGGCCTGCCGCTGGAGCCGATCGTTAAGGAAGCCGAGGCAGTCCTCGGCGCCGCCAAGCACATGCTCAACGAGCTGGACGCGAAGAAGTAGGCAGCACCACCCACGTCCGAAGATGTCCATGCGGGCCGGGATTCCCCCGGCCCGTTCCCATGGCAGTCAGTTTTCTTGAGTCGAAGTGGATGGGGGGCAGGCCGTGAGAGCCATGGTGGCTGTCCCGCCGTGCCCCTTGTGTCAGGCTTCGCAGCCCACGCCCAGCTTCTCGGCCACGCGGCGGCGGAACTCCCGGCCGGAGGCAGGGACCTTGCCGTTCCCGGCGGAGAGGCCGCGGCCCACAAGTTCGATGGCCTGCTCACGCAGCTCCGGCTTTTCCAGCAGCTGGGAGCCCTTGCAGATCGTGGAAGTGATATAGTCGAGCCCCCAATCCGCCTGAAGTTCCTTCATGCGTTTGCGGGAGGTGCGGGCCATGAGGCCGATCTGCTCCGTGGTGACGCCTCGGAAGAGAGGGAGGCCGAGCAGGTAGGCGAACAGGTCCTCGTATTCCTCGGCGGAGAGTTCGCCTCCGGATTGGACGGTCTGGTCCGCCAGATAGAGGAACATCAGGCGCATGAGGCGTTTCTGGGAGCTGAGGACGCAGTCCTGGATGACTTCGGGAGGGAGCTTGAGCTGACGGATCAGCTCGGCCAAGAAGCCGGAATGCTCGGGGCGGACAATGCCATCCGCCAGAACGATGCGGACAGTAAACTCGACGGCCCGCCGGCGGCTCTCCTCGCGGACAAGAGACCGGCGGATGCGGTCCATCACCGCGTCGGGCGGATGGTGCAGCCCCTCGCGTGCCTGATCGAGTATACGGGAGAAGTGCTCGGCGCTGAGCGTGC
>SLOM01000037.1 GCA_007132505.1 Candidatus Sumerlaeota bacterium | reverse complement strand
CGTTGATCAGCCCGAAGTGGGACAGCCCCGTGTACTGCAGGACGACCTGGTAGGTTTTCCAGACGCCGAAGGCAGCCGTCTCCAGGAACCGGGGAATGAGGATCATCCCGGCGATGGAGACGAGGAACGTGGTGACGGTCCCGCCGGAGAGCCATGCGGCGTCGGCGAGGACTTTACTTGGGGCGCGCTTGAACCGCTGGAGATTCAACCGGAACGGCCTCGGCGTGCGGGAATGGGGGTAAGACCCGGCGGAGAGGGGCACGCGTCACCCCCCGGCGCCGTCAGCTGTAGGACCCCTCCTCGATCGCGACCTGGACCATCGTGCGGTAGTTCTCCACCTTGACGTACTCCGGGATGGAGTTGGAGGAGCCGAGGGCGTACCCGCCGCCCGGGCCAACGTCGCGGATGCGCCTGCGGACCAGATCGGCCACCTGATCGGGTGTGCCACGGGCAAGCAGGTCAACGTCTATGTTGCCGCACAGGCAGAGCTTACCGGCCATCTCGCGCTTGAACTCCACGATATCAATGGAGAGCGGCTCGATCGGGTGCAGGGCGCTCACCCCGGCGCCGAGGATGTCATCCATGACCGTCTTCAGCACCCCGTCGGTGTGATAGAGGAAAGGTTTGTCCGCCTTGCGGGCGAGTTCTCCGATGCGGCCCAGGCGCGGGAAGAAGTGCTGGCGGAGGACCTGCGGGCTGACCAGCAGCCCACCCGTATAAGCGATGTCGTCGCTGTACCACAGAGCCCCCACCACGTCCATGTCCGCCATGGTCTCGAACATGGAAAGGACGAGGTCACCGACCTTTGCGAAGATGGCCTCCACCAGCTCGGGATCCTCGTAGAGGGCCATGGAGAACTCCTCGAAGCCCATGAGCTCCCATGTTGTGGTGAAGATGTCGCCGTACTGGCCGATGACGCCCATGCCCTCGGGGAGCAGGGGGCGGATCCTCTCGAAGTTGGAGTAGTCAATGTCCTCCTTCTTCGGCCAGGGATAGGCCTCGAAGCTTTCCCAGTCGGTGACGACGCCTTCGCCCTCGGAGGCCCAGGCGCGGTCCACCTGCTTGGAGCCTTCGGTGGGGCCGGAAGCGGCGGTCTTTCGCTGGGCGGCCATGGGGAATCGGGGCTGGAGCTTCACGAAGTCGTAGCCCATCTGCAGGGCGAAGTCCACGTCGTCGGAGATGCCGGTCCACTCGCGGCCGAGGATCTCCCCCTTGATGACGGGATGAACTCCCAGCTCGATGACGGGTATGGCGTCCGCCTGGCCGCATCGCAGGGTCGTCAGGAGTCTTTCGAAGTTGGGTGCCCTCATGCTCGTATCGCCTCCTCGTCTCCGGGTTCGGGGACTGCGTCCGTGTTTCCTGCCATTCAATGGGGCTTGGTAGGTCGGGGCGGGGGCCGGGGGCAATTGAAGACCGATCCGGAATCATTGCCGTTGACCCCCAGGTAATCTTTCGCGGGCAATCCGGCGGCACCGGTGGGCACCTCCGTCCCCCTCTCCGCCCTTCGAGATCGCCCCGCGGCGCCGGCCCTGCCTGATCAGGCGCCGCAGGTTTCCGGGATCATGCCTCTCACACGATTGAGGATGGGCCGGAGGAACCGCCACGCCTTCCACTATTCCTCAAGGAGGACTGTATGCAACTCAATACCCGGCTTGCCGCCGCTGCCGTGCTGGTGGCGGGGGTCCTGTGCGCGCCACTTGCCGCCCAGGAACAGCCCGAGGTGGCACGCAATGCCCAGGACGAAGTCATCAACATCAATCGCGAGGTCCCGCCGGATGTCTCGCGCTTCACGGTGTTCCGCTCGGGCGACAAGGCGGAAATCAACACCTACGTCAGCCATGTGATCGAGCTGGAGCACGCGCCCGGTATCGAGCTGCTGCCCTACATCAGCCGTGCTGTGGCCCTCGAGAAGGGATCGGCGCGGCCGCTCCGCTACACAGACCCGGAGACCGGGGAGCGGCGTGAGTTCCTCCATGTCATCACGACCGAGCAGCAGATGCACTCGATCATTGAGACCATCAGGGCGATGGATCTGCCGGAGGTGCGCCACTCCACCGGGCTGATGCAGTACCACTACCGGATGCGCTACCGCCGTGCCTCCGAGGTGGCGGCAATCCTGGAGCAGACGATCCTGATGCCCGAATCCAAGGCCACCGCGGACGACGTGTCCAACACGCTGTATATCGCGGACACGGCGGGCTACGCGGCCAGGAACATCGCCACGGCGCAGTTCTACGACGTGCCGCCGCCCCAGGTGGAGTTCGAGGTCCTTGCGGTCGAGATTGAAGAGGCCGACGCGGACAAGCTCGGCGTGGACTGGGATGCCTGGAAGCGGAGCGTCGGCGGGCAGTTCGGCTTCACGGCGAGCAGCTTCGAGGGCGGCGACCACTTCGCGCGCCTGGACACGCTCGTGACGATAGACGCGGAGGCGCTTGCCTCCTTCCTGAACTACACGGTCCGCACCGGCACCGGTCAGACAGTGACGCGGAGCAAGGTCACCGCGAGCAACCAGCGGCCGGGCGTCGTCTCCTCGCTGCAGCGTATCCCCTCCTTTGGCTATACGACCGTCCTGCGGGACGGGCAGGTGCTCCGTGAGGAAACCACGGGGGTGCGCACCACCCGAGGCAGCCATGCGGACGCGGCGCGCACCGCGGCGATCTCGCCCCCCTCGCGCTCCTTCCTGACAGACACCAGCGAAGGCACCGCCCGCCCCGGCGCGACGGCACGCGACCCCTCCCTGTTCGATGGCGAGAAGTCCGAGGGCATCTATCTCGAGATACTGCCGACCATCGGGACCGACATGGTCACGGCGGACCTGAGGGTCGTGGTGAACAGCCTGACCGGCTATACGCGTCTTGACCAGCCGATCATCGCCGAACGCCTGATAGACACATCCCTGACGCTCAAGAACAACGAGCCCTTCGCCATCGGCGGGCTCGACAAGGAAACACGCGTGGAGCAGCGGAGCGGCATTCCCCTGCTGAAGGACATCCCGGGGGTGAAGTACCTCTTCAGCACGAAGACCGATACCGCCCGCAAGTCACGCATCTTCATGGTCATCACGCCGCAGTTCAACAGCCAGGTCCTTTACAAGTCGCGCAGCCTGACCGGTTCGCGCCTCGACGAGGACCCGCCGCACATCCTGAACCCGGACGTGCCCATCGCGGATTATCAGGACCTGCTCTTTGACTGAGCGCTGACTGAGAGGAGGCGGGCGGCCACTCGAAGGGGAGTCAGTCCTCGAAGAGTGTGCCCGCCTCCTCGAAGCTGTAATACGTCCCATCCCCGACAATCACATGGTCGAGCACCGGGATGCCGATGATCCGGCCGGCCTCCACCAGCCTGCGGGTGACCGCCCGATCGTTCCGCGATGGGGCGGGGTCCCCGCTGGGGTGATTGTGCACCAGCACGATGCCGGCGGCCGAGTCGCGCACCGCCTCCTGAAACGCCTCCCTCGGGTGCATCAGTGTTTGGTTCAGGATGCCCTCGCTGACAACGACCTCGCGGAGGACGCGGTTCTTGGCGTTTAGAATGAGAACGAGGAAGGTTTCCTTCGTCTTGTTATGGAACCGGGCGCGCACCAGTTCGAAGACAGTCCTGCCGCATGAGACGGCGGGGAGCTGTGGTGCTTCGTCGCGTGGGGCAAGGCGGCGGGCGAGTTCCAGTGCCGCCTTGATGGTGACCGCCTTCACCGGTCCGAGGCCGGGCAGGCTTGTCAGTTCGTTCACGCTGTGGGCCGAGAGACGGCGCAGGGAGCCCGCCTGCCGCAGGACGGAGGCGGCGAGGTCCATGGCATGCTGGCGGCCGTTGCCAGTGCGCAGCAGGATGGCGAGCAGTTCGGCATCGGTCAGCGACTCGGCCCCACTGCGGATGAGCTTCTCGCGTGGGAGGTCTCCGGCGGGGAGGGATTCGCGCAGGCGGCGCGGAGGTTGCCCGTCGCCGTCACCGGCGGTTACGGAGAGGCTCATTGCGATGGCATAGGAACAGTTCTCCCGTGCGGGGCAGCGGGTGCAGGCAGGCTTCTTACCGCAGAGGACTGCCGGACCCGAGCAGCCCTCCGCGCCAACGAACGCCGCACCCACAAGGCTGATCTCCCAGAGCGGAATGCTTCCCTGCACCGAGAGGGCGGTGAGAAAGCGCAGCCCCTCGTCCCGGGACCGGGCAGGGGATTTCTCCGCGGGATCAATCCATCCGAGCCGGCGGAGCCACCGCAGCCGGGGCCCGTCCAGCGCCGCGGCGGGGAAGGGCAATGAGACGAGGAACCGGCCCGTCTGCGCCTCGCCAAGGCCGGGGCACTTGCGGCGGACAAGCCGCCAGGCCGGCAACGGACCGGGACAGGCCTTCAACTCCCTCAAAAAGGAGTCACTGCAAATCCAGTCCAGGGAGCGCTTGAGAGCGCCTGCCGCCCGTTCGGGCAGGCCAGCGGACGCCGCTTCGTCCCCACCGCCGAGCAATCCATCCACGATCGCCCGAGCCTTTCGACGATTGGCAGGGACCGACGGGCTCAGGGCGAGCCGCGCGCAGACGGCCAGGACCGCTCGCTCAGCCGGGGGCTGATCCACCCAGCTTGTGGCTCGAAGATCCTCCAGCCTGCCGGCCAGCTCCGGAGACTCCGCCAGAACGTGGGCCCGGATGTCCTCCAGCGCCTCGAGGGCCCGCAGCGCCGGCGTTCCGAGGGGTATCATGAGGTCTCCGGGAAGTGCCTTGGATCTATCTGTCCTGCCACGCAGGCGGAGACGATCTGGTCGCGCTGGTCCACGAGGGTGCGGAAGCCCCCATCCGCTGCTTCAAGGTGGGGGACACGGTATTCCGGCAGGTAGATGATGCCCGAATACCCGGTTTCGCCACAGTACCCGCACCCGCCGGCTTCGTGAAACGCCGTTTCGAGCGCCCTTGCCCAAGCCGGGAGCGTCTCCGTGGCGGCGATGGGCCGGCAGCACTGCTGACAGAGGCGCTGTGCGGCATGGACGTGAAGGTGACCGAGAACCCCGCGAACGATGTTCATGGAGCTGGCGTGGGCGGCCGTGATGGCGGCCTGTGCGGCCCGGGAGGAGGGTGCGCGCAGGGTGGCGATGACGGTGGTGCCCTGCACCGCGACGTTGAGCGCCCGGTTCAGGACCGTGCCGTTCTCGACGAGCTCGATGCCAAGCGCGTCCGGGACCATGAAGGAGGCGTTGGCAAGGCTGGCCAGAAGGACATCCTGGGTCGGGCAGGTGACGCTGACGACGCCGGGCATCCGGCGCTCCGCACGCCGCTCCAGCGACAGGACATCCATGCCGCCCCTGCGCGCGAGCGTCCGCAGCAGGCTGTGGTAGATCAGCTGGAGGGCCCGGAGGTCCGGGCTCGTGAGAAGAAGGAGCCCGCCGCGCCTTTCAGCCAAACGGCCGTTCAGTTCCTCCGCGATTTCCTCCGGGAGGCCGACGCCATGCAGGGGACGTCCGATCAGCGGAACGTTTTCCGTGAGGCGGACAACAGCGCGCGGCCCATCCGCCGCCGGCTCGACGAAGAGTGTGGCAAGAACCTCGCCCCTGCCGGGACAGGCAACGAGGAATTGCCGGTCCAGCGGTGCGCTCAGCTCGCCAGACTCATGGCCCGCCATGCCGAGGAGCGTCTCCACGACGGGCTGATGCTGTCCGGCCGGGTACGCACCGGCGTTCCGCCAAAGACCACGAACACGATGCCGGACTCGGCTTTCCCCATCTCCGGGCTGGAGTTCCACTTCATGGGCGCGGGAATCCATGGCCTCTTCGAAGAGACGCCGGACCGTTGTGCCGTGCTCACCGTTGGGGAAGGAGACGGCCCGTTGATCGGCACCTTGCCCGCCAACCTCGTAGGCGCCGGTCCCGCGCCGGCGTTCCTCCATTTCATGCAGGGTTTCGGCAGAGCTTTCATCGAACCGGGCTGTTTCCGCTTCGGAGATGCTCTCGGAGGGCAGTGGCTCTCCGGCCGTGGCAGCCTGCCGGAGGGCGCTTTCCACGGCGAGTGCCGGCACGCGGTGGGTGCCTGAGCCGCGGGAGTCGTCCGCAGGGCTGCGGGAAGGCCGGGGTCCGTAGTGCTGAAGCAGGCGCTCCTCGAGCTCCTCCGGCATGGCGACCACCATTCGAACGGGGCGCTTTAGGCGAAGGCGCAGGGAGTCCTGGGAGAGCACGTCGCTCGGGTTGCCCATTGCGAGGACGAGGGTGTCGCCGTCCTCCCCCACCGGGAGGACCCCGCAGGAGAGTGCGGTCTGTGCGGGAAGCCTGCCGAGCATCTCTTCGGAGGGCTCGAAACCGCGGAGATCGAAGTAGTCGAAGCCATTGACCTCCGCCTCGGCGCGGCAGACGGCCTCCGGGCGGGCGAAGCCCCTCCGGGCAAGGAAGGAGGGAAAGGGTCCCTCCCCCCGGTACTCTGCAAGGGCACGGCCCAACTCGGCCTCGGAGAGTTCACCAAGGGCCAGCAGGCGGGCCGCAATGCGCTTGTCAATCGCCTTCACGCTGCCTCACTCCATGCGTCCGGCGGCGGTTTCGGAAACCTTTGTTTTGGACCTCATCGCCAGCCAACGGAGTCGGAGGCACGGGGTCCAGTCAAAAGTCCGCGTGTTTGCGGGTTTGCCGATGGGAAAGCGGGGGATGGCATTCTTGTCTTGCATTGGGTGGAAACGTTCTTTGACGGTTTCGGCCGATAATGGTGGAGAGCGAGTAGGCTCTGCCGCCAAGAGCGATAAAGAAGGCTTGGGACTGACCTTGTTTCACTCAGCAAGAATCACGTTTGCAGGTGCCCTCCTCGCCACCGCTGCCCTGCTGTCCGGGTGCATCGAGCAGCGATCCAAGGAGGAATTGAAGGACAGCCTGATCCACGGGTTTGATTCGTTCGTGCATACTTTCGATCCGGCCCGGCAGATCTACGCCCAGGAAACCATCATCATGTCGGTGGTGCTCGAGGGGCTGGCGAGGTGGAACCACGACCTTGAGCTGGAGCCCGCCCTGGCGACCCACTGGGAACTCTCGGACGACGGCATGCAGTGGCGCTTTTTCCTTCGTGAGGGCGTGACGTTTCACGACGGCACGCCGTTCAACGCGGATGCCGTGAAGTGGCACTTCGACCGGATCATGGACCCTGCCACGGCCTCCACCCGCCGCACGCAGCTTGCTGAGGTGGACAGCGTGGAGGTCATCAACGATTACGAAGTCATGTTCCACATGCGGATTCCCAACTCGATCCTTGTGGAGAGGCTCGCAAGCGCTTTCGCCTCCATCCCGAGCCCGGCCGCCTACGAGAGGTACGGTTCGGCCATTTCGGAGAACCCGGTGGGGACCGGACCTTACATGTTCGACGAGTGGAAGCCGGACGTGCACATCCGCTTCAAGCGCAATCCCGACCACTGGATGGCCGATGAGTATCACCTGGAGCGGCTGGAGTTCCGCCCGATCCGGGAGAACACCACCCGGCTGATCCTGCTTGAGCAGGGCGCGCTCGACATGGCGAACGTGGCAGTGCCGCATGTGCAGGTCGCCGAGCGGAACCCCAGCATCGAATTGCAGACCACGCCCGCCCTCAACATCCGCTATATCGGCTTCAATACGGGGAAGCCCCCTTTTGACGACGTCCGGGTGCGGCGCGCCGCGAACTACGCCATCAACAAGGAGGCGATGATCAAGTACAGCTTCTTCGGGGTGGGAGAGGCCGCAACGGGCCCTCTCCCGTCCATCCTTGCCGACTACAATCCGGATATATACGAGTACACTTATGATCCTGATCGTGCGCGCGAGCTGCTCGAGGAGGCAGGCTATGGAGACGGTGTCACTGTGACGCTCTGGACGCATGAGAGCGGCCTTTACCGCCTCGCAGCGGATGCCGTGGCGGAGGACCTGCGCCGCATCGGCATAAATGTGCGTGTCCAGCTATACGACAATGCCACCTTCACGAGCAATTTCGACGAGTACGTCCTCCGCACGGGCGAGCGCTTCCCGCTGCGCGATGGCGTGTATGACATGTTCCTGGGCGGCTGGGTCGGCGGGCACACAGCACACGGCTTCCTGGACCTGCTTTTCCATTCGGAATCGTTCAGCAACAAGACCTTCTACGCCAACGAGGAAGTGGATGAGCTGCTGGACGCCTACAAGGAGTTGCTGACCCCGGAGGAGCGACGCGTGGCCTTCCACCGGATTCAGGAGATCGTGGTGGAAGAGGCACCGTGGATCTTCGCCTTCCACGGGCAGGAGAACATCGGCTACAACAGCCGTGTGCGCGGTTTCCGGATTGACCCGGCGGGAAGGCTGTTCTTCGAAGGGGTCCGCGTGGTTGACGACGAGGAGGAGGAGTAAGTGTCCACAGCGGTCCTGCGCCGGCTTATAGATCTCATCCCCACGCTGATTGGCGTGACGCTGGTGACGTTTGTCCTGATGCGGGCCACCGGCGACCCGGCCTCCCTGATGGCGGGGCCGGAGGCGACCGAGGAGGATGTGGCGCAGATCCGCCGGGACATGGGGCTGGACAGGGCACTTCCCGTGCAGTACGGCGTCTATCTCTGGAACCTGGTGCGGGGTGACCTGGGGGAGTCCATCACGACGGGCCGGCCGGTCGTCCGCGAGGTTGGCTCCCGCCTTGGCGCCTCCATTGAGCTGACGGTCTTCGCCATGACCTTCGCCCTGGTGACCGGGCTCATCGTGGGGGTTTTGTCGGCTGTCTATCCTAGGACCCTGCTGGACAACTCTGTCCGGTTCTTTGTGTTCGTGTTTCTAGCGATGCCGAGTTTCTGGCTCGGTCTCGAACTAATTATTCTGTTTTCCCGCACTATTCCGCTCTTTCCGCCCGCCGGGCGAGGAGAACCCTGGACGCCCTCGATGTTCGGGCACGCCACGCTGCCGGCGGTGACGCTGGGCGTCAGCATTGGTGCCTTCCTCTGCCGGATTCTGCGCTCCTCGATGCTCCAGGTGCTGGGGCAGGACTACGTCCGGACGGCCCGGGCGAAGGGGCTCGGCGAGGGCATGGTGATCATGAAGCACACGCTCAAGAACGCCATGATCCCATTCGTCACGGTGGCGGGTCTTGCCATCGGCGCATTGCTTGGCGGCTCGGTGATTGTAGAGCAGGTCTTCAACTGGCCCGGGATAGGGAAGCTGCTCATTGATTCCATCCACGAGCGCAACTTCCCCGTCACCATGGGCTGCGTGCTGGTGTTCGCCGTGGTGTTCGTTCTGGTGAACCTGGCGGTGGACCTTATCTATACGCTGCTGGACCCGCGCATCCGGCTGGAGGGCGCGGCGGACTGACTACGCCCCCCTCAGTTCGTACTCAGGAAGACCGAACCGAAGGAGTCCACGCCGCCTTCGCCGCGGAGACCCACCTCCACATGATAGACGGCGTTCGGATCGTAGCCGTCGAGGTAGAGACGGTAGACGTTGTTCCAGTGCTCGAATCCGGTCCAGCCTTCGTGGCGGTCTGTGGAGACAATCTCGCCGTCCTCGTAGAGGTGGGCCCACTCTGTGATGACGCCGTTCCGGCCGCGCTCGTATTCCACGAGGATGTCCACCGTCCCGTCCGAGCGGATGAACTGTGAGGCGTCGTATAGCTGCGGCTGGGCCTGCAGGGAGATGCTGGCGGGGTCCCAGGTGCCGATGCGGATGTTGCGCTGGAGGCGTTTCATCTCGAGGACGAAGATGTTCTCCTGCCCCTCCCCGATTTCAACGGGGCCGGATTCGCCGCGCCAGGAGCCATCCTCCGAAGTGAACGTGGCGTTGTAAGTGCCAGCCATCAAGTGTACGGTGCGGCGCGCCTCCTGCTCCATGCGGACCCGCACGAAGCCGAAACGACGGTGGCGTTCCTCCGGTGCAACCATGGTAAGGCCCGGAGTGAAGTCGCCATCTGCCGGGAAGACCAGGACAACGTCAGCTTCGGCGTAGTCTATCGAGACGTTGTGGCGTTGTTCCGCGGGTGATTCGGAGACCTGGATGGTCTGCCCTTCGCCACGAATGGTGTGCGGCGGAATGTTTGCCGTGATGCTGTACTGCCCGGGCCGGAGGCGTGCCTCGTACTCCATCGTTTCGGGGATGACATCGGCTGTAGTGGTGGTGCTTCCGTCCTGCCGGGCGTTGAAGGTAAGGCGTATGTCGCCGGAGGGCGGTGCCCCGCCGGCAGTGATCTCAACGTCGCCATACACCCGGATGAGGTTGTGGAAGTCAAATTCCACCTCCTTTTCCTCTCCGAACTCGAGAGTCAGTGCCCGCCGGTCGCGCGCGATCCTCTCGCCGTCCTCCTCAAGGATGACGGTGTGCGGCCCGGCAGGGAGTCCGTCCATGCGGAAACGTCCCTGCGGATCGGTTGTGTGGGTGCTGCGCTCCCATTGCGTGTGGTTGGGATTCGGGGCCATGTGGGTGATGCTGGCGCCGGCGTAGGGTTCGCCCTGGCTGTCTATCACTCTGCCGTGAATGACTCCGCCCCTCTCGATTTCGATCTCCACGAATTCGGGTTCTTCGCCGGGATAGACACGGACGTCAATCGGGTCGCGGTTGCGGTAAGCACCATGCTTCACCGTGAGGGTGTGATCCCCTGCCGTGAGACCGGAAATCTCAAAGTGGCCGGAGGTGTCCGTGGCCACTCCCTCCACGTGGCGCTCCGCGGGCTGCGGCTGTGACCAATAGTAAACGGGATCGTGACGCGCCGGAGGGACGATCTCGACCCGCGCCCCGCCGACGGGCTCGCCGGTGTCTGCCTGGCGGACAACGCCCTCGATGGCGAGTTGATCGCTCAGCAGCACCTCCACGGGCTCTCCGTCCTCTGTCCCCGCAGCAACTTCGAACTCAGCGGAGCCACGGACCGCGGTGGGCTCGCCGGATTCGGTCAGGTGGACAACCTCCACGCGCCATTCGCCTTCGGACAGGTTCCCGATGGTGGTCCGGCCGTCCTCCGACTGTACCACCTGGTTGCCGCGCTGCATGTCTATATCGAAACGGTTCCAGCCCTTCCGGAGCATGATGTAGCTGTAATGCGCGACCGGAGAGCGGTCCTCTTCCCACCTTACGATCAATTCGCGGTGGTGGAGGGGCTCGAGGCGGAAGAGTTGCTCACCGTCCAGCGGCGAGATGTCCTGACGGAAGGACTCCTGATGGGTGGCATGGTTGACGCCGAGCAATGCGAGGCGCCCGCCGGGGGGGATGCCCTCCATGGAAAAGCGCCCATCTTCGTCCGTTCTCCCTTCGGTTGCGCCGGGCACGCCTCGGATCTCAGCGCGCACGGTGGCACCGGAGAGCGGACTCTCATCGCTCGCGGAGACCACCCGGACCGGGACGCTGTCACCCTCGCGCAGCTCCACCACGATGCCGCGTCTGGCTTCGCCGACATCCAGTGAGAAGGAGATGGCCTCACTTTCGAACCACCGGCTGTCCTCGGGGGGGCGGGCCCTCAGCTCGACATCGCCGGCGGGGACGCGCTCAAGGGTGAATTCGCCCTCCTCGCCCGACTCCACGGTGCGGGTCACCCGCCCGCCGGTGGCCGGTTCGGAGGTGGCGCTGATGGTGGATCCGGCGGCCGGACGGCCCTCCGGGTCTGTCACGCGGCCCTCCAGGGTCCCGAATTCCGTCAGGACAAGCACGACGTCGTGGTGGGCGCCTTCCCCCGGCATGCGGAAGCTGGTGCGTGCCGCGCCGTCCGGGCTCTCGGCGGCGAGGTGACCGATTGAGTTTGGCGGCAGGCGGAGTTCGAAGTGGCCCTCCTCGCCGGTCTGCGTTCCGGCCCTGTAGGAGTGCTCCGATCCCGCGGAGGTGGAGGCCTCGACGGTGACGTCCGCGGCCGGCGTTCGCGAATCCGGCATGAGGACGCGGCCAGCCAGCGGCAGACCCGGGCGGAAGGGGAGGTTGAGCCGCAGTTCACCGTCGCGCAGCCGCGTGCGCATCATCCAGGCACCCCCCGGGATCGGTGTTCCGGGACCTGTATAGACACGCCCGCCCTCGGCGTGCCCAACATGGAACATCACGGAGACGGGCGCTCCGGGTGAGGACGGTGTGACCGTGGCAACCTCCGTGTGGAAGGCGCCCTCCGGTCCTGTGACGGCCTCGATGGGCTGGGGGCCCAGCAGCAGGCCGGAGCCCTCGCCGCCGAAGACGGTGAGCAGGATTTCGACCCCGGGGATGCCCTCCTGGGTGTCGCGGTCATACGCCCGGCCGGTCAGGACAATCGTACCGGCACGGCCTGGGAGGCGGGGTTCCTCCCCGACCGGGCGGGGAACCGGCCCCGGCAGGGGGAGGGTCAGCTCGTCGCGGACTTCGCGCGGGACGGTGGGAAACAGCAGGCTGCCCTCCGGCTCCTCCCCCGGCGCCAGTTCCGTATCGGGGTCAAAGAGTCCGGCAACGCCCGGGTCGGGCTGGTCCGCTTCGTCCGGGTCCGAACGGCGTTCCAGAGCAGTCATCACGGCAATCGCGGCGCCGGCCAACAGGAGCAACGCCAGTGCTCCGCCGGCCAGCCAGAGGGCCACCCGCCCCGCCTTGGATTGGTTGTGTTTGACCGCTCTGAATGACAAGAACCCACGGCCCCCCGCTCTTATTTATCCACCGCTCTTATCGCCCGGCAGCGCCAACTCCGTCAACGCGGAATGCCGCTGACCGCCGGAATCGGCGGGCAAGCGCGGCAATCACCCGGGTTGCCGGAGGTGCTCCTGAGAGACCGCTGTCAGTTCGTGCTCAGATAGATCGATCCGTGGGAGTCCGTCCCTCCGTCGGTGCGGAGTCCCACTTCGACATGATAGGTGGCGGCAGGGTCGTATTGATCAAGGTGGAAGCGGTACGTGTTGTTCCACTTTTCGTAGCCACTCCAGCCCTCGTGATGGTCACTGGCGACCTCGTGCCCGTTCTCATGGAGGGTCCCCCAGAGCGTGACGGCTGCGTTGTTGCCTCGTTCGTATTCAACGAGGATACTGACGGTACCGGGGGACCGGATGTGCTCCGTGACGTCGAACCGGTGCGCTGTGGGGTGGAGTGTGGCCGTGGAGGGATCCCACCCCCCGATCCGGATGTTGCGCTGCACGCGCTTCATCTCGAGCAGGAACATGCTCTCGTGTTCCTGTCCGATCTGGACCCAGCCGGACTCCCCGCGCCAGGCTGCGTCCTCCGACGTGAAGGTGGCCTGATAGGTTCCTCCCATGAGCAGGACACTCGCGCGGGGGACCCGGTTCATGCGCTCGCGGATGAAACCGTAGCGCTCGAACCTCTCCTGCGGCGCGATGACGACCATGCCGGGCTCCATGTCCTCGTCGGTGGGGAAGACCAGGACGATGTCCGCCTCGACGAAGTCCAGCACGATATCATGGCGCTGCTCGCCGGGGGTTGGCGGCACCTCGACGAGCTGACCCTCGCCCTCCGCGTAGTTGTAATGGAGCTGAGTGGAGACGCGGTAGGTGCCCGGCGCGAGGCGCACCTCGTAGGTCATGGGCTCGCCACGGATGACAGCGGCGTTTGCCTTGTTTCCCTCCGCGCCCGGATGAAAGATAATCACGGAGGGCGTGTGGGCGTGAGTGAGCGGCGTGGTCATGTGCACGTCGCCGTGGACGCGGATCCGGCTGTGGAAGTCGAAGTCTATACGCCGCTCCTCGCCGGAATCGAGGTCCATGTCGCGGCTGGCTGATTCGCCGCCGGTGGCCGGGGCGGGCAGGATCTGGAGCGTGTGCGGACCTCCGGCGAGCCCCTCGATGCGGTAGTTCCCTTCCTCGTCCGTGTGATGAAGCGTGGTGGGCCAGTTTGTATAGTTGATGTTGGGCGCCGTGTGGTGGATTTCCAGTCCGGCAGCGGGCTCCCCGTCTTCGCCGATGACCTGTCCGTACAGGGCCGAGGCCGGTTCGATGACGATTTCGGCGCTCCCGGGTTCGTCCGGTGACTCCACGCGGACGTCCACTCCCCGGCGGGAACGGAGAGGCCCCTTGGCAGCGGTCAGCGTATAGACGCCCGGACGCTGGAGGACCACCTCGAACCGGCCGGCAGCGTCCGTGTGTGCATCGTGCGACTCTGATCCCCCAGCCCTGTGCGGAGCGGCCATCAAAGCGATGGGATCCCATTGCAGGGAGGAGGCCACCTGGACCAGCGCGTCGCTTGCGGGCTCGCCGGTCTCAGCGATAACGACGGTCCCCTGGATGCGGTATTCGGCCCCGACAAGGACCTCGACGGGGGTGGGCCGGCCGCCCGCGCGCGTGATAGTGAACTCCGCCGCACCACGGTCTGCCGTCGGATTGCCGGAGGCGTCCAATGGCACCACCTCGACGCGCCAGTCCGCGGGCACGAGTGTCCCCAGCGTTGTCCGGCCACTCGCTGAGCGCACCGGCTCCCCGTCCAATCGCTCCGTCACGCGAGTAAAATCCGTAACGTAGGTAGTCCATTCCCGGCGCATGAGGCTGTAACGGTAGGCGGTGACCGGCGAGCGGTCCTCTGCCCAAAGCACAACGATTTCCTGTTCATGCTGCCGTTCGAGGCGGAAGACCTGCTCGCCATACACAGAGAAGACGTGAGAGCGCGTGGAGGTTTCGTAATCCGGGTGCCGGACTGTGATGTAGGAGGCCCACCCGTCGTGCGGGACGCCCTCGATCAGGTAGCGCCCCTCCTCGTCCGTCTCGCCCTGGACCTCGGCGCGTGGTTGCCCGGCAATCTCCCTGGACTCGGAGACGAGGTGCGCACTGACCGTGGCTCCGGGAATCGGCTCGCCTTCGCGGCTTTCCACGCGCACGGGGATGGACTCGGGGCCGTGCAGTTCGAGCACGATGCCCGTCCGTGCCTCCCCCGCGGAGAGCTCCAGCTCCATCGTCTCGCCGGGGAAAGCTCTTGCGGTGAGATCTTCCGGGGGGAGAGCGCGAAGCTCCACCACTCCGGCTGGAACGCGGGCCATTTCGAAGCGTCCCAGCGCGTCAGCTTCCCCGGCCGTCTTGACATTGCCGCTTTGCCGGGTGCGGGAGAGTGCCTCCACCCTGGCCCGTGGTGCGGCCCCACCTGCCGGGTCCACCACACGGCCCGAGACGGAGCCGTGGCCGGTCAGGATCAGGACGATTTCCTCGTGGTCCCGCCCGGCGGCCAGGCGGACTCCTCGTTCCGCCGCGCCGGCATCACCACGGGCCACAACCGAACCGATGGAACCGGCGGGGAGTTCCAACGCGAAACGGCCTTCCGCGTCCGTCTCCGTCCCTTTGCGGTACTCCGGGCCTGTGCCGGAGGAGACCGAAGTCTCCACGGAGACACCCTCCGCGGGGGTTCGACCGTCGGGGGCGAGGACAAGTCCGGGCAGCTTCACACCGGGCTCCATCGGCACGTCCAAGTGCAAGGTGCGGTTTTCGAAAGGCAGGGAGATGCCAAACCAGAGGTCCTCCCGCCCCGGCTCGGGGAAGGCTCGTGCTGTGCCGGCGTATGTTTCGGCTCCGGCCGGGTTCACCACGAACATCATCTCGGCACGCCCGTGCTCCGGGAACTCAACGCTGAGGTCGAGCTGCTGGCGGAAGGTGCCGTCCCCGCCCACCACCAGCGCTTGAGGTTCCGGGTGGTGCAGGTGGGGAACGCGTTCCCAGCTGCCGTGTTCATCCGGCGGCACAACGATTCCCACAAGGCCCACGCCGGTGGCGGGAAGCGGCTCGCCCGTCGTGCGGTCGTAGACCCGGCCGGTGAGGTGGATGGATGCTTCCTCGCGGACGTGATCCAGCTCCTCGCGGGACTCCGTGGGGCTGGCGGCCGCCGTTTCCGCCACAATGACCGTGGGGAGCACGTCGTCCATGATCAGCGGCGCCGGTTCGGGCTCGGGGCCAGGCTCCCCGGCCGGGAGCGAGACTTCCTCCGCGGGCGTCTGCTCCTCCGGAGCGCCGTCCTCGTCTTCGGAAGGGGCACCACCCCAAAAGAGCAGGAAAACTCCGGCCAGAATCACGGCCACGACGATCCCGATCGCGGAAGGCAACCAGACCGGGGGCTTTGGCGGCCCCCCCGGCGGGGTGTGTTCCGGGTTGTTGCTCATCGGCTGCCCTCTTCTCCTGATTGGCCTGCTATGAATGGGACGTTGGCCCGCCGCCGTGGAGCGCGTCAACGGCGAGGTGAGGCAGGGCCCCGGCCTTCTCCATCATTCCACCGGTGCGGGCCGCACAGCCAGGTGGTGCTCCCCTCCACCACGGCGGTCATCAACGGTGATGGATGGCGGGTCCACTTCCATCCGGTGACCGGGCGCGGCGGCGTTGACCGTATAGCTGCCGGGTGGGAGCTTCGTCTCGTACCGCCGCTCGTCCACCGGGAGGGTGACATACACAGCGTCGCCACCCGCGTGCGGCTCGAACCAAAGGGTAAACGTGTCCCAGGTCACCTCGCCTTCAATCTGTACGCTTCCGGCCACGTCTATACGGCCATCGTATTGGATGTCCACCTCCCGGGTGCGGCCGTATCCGCTGCGGAAGCTGAAACTCTGGCGGTAGTCCCGATTGGTAAAGGCCCCATGCGCCCCAACAAGGTGAAAGCCCTGCATGACGCCCTCGATGCGGAAATGTCCGGTTTCGTCCGTTTCGTGTACCGTGCTGGGCAAGCTAGTCACCGGGGACGGACGGTCCCAGCTCGCGGTGGAATACCCTTGGTGGCGTACCTCGAAGCCTGCGATCGGCTCGCCCTCATGGTCCGTAACCCGGCCGTGGATGGTATTGGCGGGAGCGATCTCCAATTGGATGGGTTCGGGACTAAAAGCCGCTTCAACGTCTATACGAACCGTGTCATGGGTGATATCGAAGCCGCGGCTTGCGCGGAGCGCGTACGTCCCCGGCGCAAGCCCGGCTGCCTCGAAGCGCCCCGCACTATCCGTGCGTACGCGGACCAGGCGTGCATCGCGAGCGGGCTGCTCCCTTTCGGGAAGGAGCTGCTCGTGTCCACGATCGGGCGGACTGATCTTCACGATGGCGCCGGGAACGACGGCGCCCGTTTCCAGGTGCCGCACTTCGCCTTCAATTGGTCGACCGCGGGAAACCAGTACCTCCACCGGCTCGTCCTGGGCGTCCGGTGACCATCGCACGGTGAACTCGGTCATCCCGAATGCGCCCGTGGGCCGGCCGGACTCGTCCAGTGCCGCCACCTCCACATGCCGGGTGCCGTTTCGCAGGCCTTCCATGACAGTACGCCCATCCGCGGAGCGCACCGTCCGGCTGCCTATCTGCCGGTCCACGGCGAATCTGTTCGAATGACTAAGCAATGTATTGATCGTGTAGCTGTAATGCCTGACGGGCGAGCCGTCCTCCTCCCAGCGCGCAATCAGCTCCAGCTCGGCCAAGGGCGTCAAATGGACGACCAGTTCCTCCCTGATTCCATCGTCGCGTTGCCTGGGGCTGTTGGTCTGATACTGCGGATGGGAGGCAGTGAAAAAGCGGCTGCGCTCCGAAGGATGCATGCCGTCTATCACACACCGCCCATCCCCATCCGTTACTGCTTCGCGCTGCTCCGACCGGACTCCCGCTGGCTGGCCGTAGCTTCCGAAGAAACTGTGCAACCGGACCTCCGCGCCCGGAATAGGCTCCTCCGTGTCCTCGGCCAGAACGAGGATGCTGACACGGTTTCCCGGATGGAGATGCAATTCCACGTCGCGGCGGTCCTCGCCGGGGCCGAGTTCGAATTCCACGGGCTCGCCCGCGTATGGAGGCCCGTCGTCCCCTCCCGGCGGTTCGAACTCCAGCACCACGGGGCCGGGCGGCACGT
>SLOM01000088.1 GCA_007132505.1 Candidatus Sumerlaeota bacterium | reverse complement strand
TCCCCGACCAGCGGATAGGCGTAGACGTAACCGTTGCTGGCATTGACGGCGCCAATGATGATGTACGCGAGCGCAGCGAGACCGACCAGAATCATGATCGGCGTGAGCAGCAGCCCCAGGATACCGCCCGTCACGCAGGACAGCGCTATCGCGATCAAGAGCAGGATGAACAGGGCGATGTTGAATCCGAGGGCATGCAGCGCGTTGAGCCGAACGAACTCGGACTGGTCCTTCTTCACCAGCCACACGACCAGTGGCCCAAGAAAAGTCAGACCACACACCAGGCTGCCGGCCAGAGGACTCAGATGGGCGACGATCCCCCAGTTCTTCTCCTCCTGATTGGGCTCCTGGGAAGGTGGGAGACATCTCCCGCCGTATTCGTGTTTGGGTGCGTTCATGACCATACTCCGTGTCTGAAAAGTGGCTTCTTACCGGATACTTGCTGAATCGAGAACGTGGGACATCTTGTGGTGCGTACGCAAGCCCCTTTCGCTCGGGGGAAAGCGGTTCTCGTCCGGTTTGCTCCATCGTCCGGAGATTTCCCCACAGGTTCCCCCATCTGCAAGTTCCCCTTGCACGGATGGGACGCTGCGGGGAGCAATCGAGACTCCGGAACGCCCGGCTCGGGCAACACCAAGGGGAGCTGCGCCGAAATCAGGTGAAAAAGCCCTCGCCTTCTGCCTCGTTTTCCCCTCCCCCTTTTCGGGGGGGATCGGCTGGTTGGTTCCCCGGCAACGGTGCGTCAGGGAGGTGGTTCTAGGATGGCATCCGCGATGGAAAGAAAGTTGGGCGAGCTGCTGGTCAAGGACCAGGTCATCAGCCCGGAGGACCTTGAGGCCGCCATACGGGAACAGGAGAACAGCCGGCGCAGCCTCGGGCATGTACTCATTGAGATGGGCGTGACCTCCGAGTGGGAGATGGCCGCCGCGCTGGGCAAGCAGCTCAACGTCCCCTTTATCACCCTCTCACACTACGAGATTGACGAGCAGGTGCTCGGGACGATCCCGCGCGAGATCGTCCGCAAGTACCGGATTGTCCCGGTGGACAAGACCGGCGACACCCTGACCATCGCCCTATCCGACCCCTCGAACATCTATCTGCTCGACGAGCTGAAGCTCCTCACCAAGCACGACATCATCCCCGTCATCTCCTTCGAGTCGGACATCAACGAGGCCATCCAGCGCTACTACACCTGCCCCGACACGCTCGGCTCCAGCAGTATAGACGAAGCGCTCAAGGAAATCCAGGACTCGGACGTGGACTCGGCCGTGCGCGAGGCGCTGGAGTTCGAAGTCGAGGACATGGATTCGTTCGAAAACGCAGAGGAACCGCTTGCAACCGACGCGGAAATCAACGACGCGCCGGTCATCCAGCTGGTCAACATGTTCATCACCGAGGCCATCAAGGCGGGCGCGTCGGACATCCACCTTGAGCCCTACGAGAAGAAGTTCCGCCTGCGCTACCGCATAGACGGCGTGCTGCACGAGATGACCAACCCGCCCAAGAAGTTCCAGAACGCGATCATCTCGCGCGTCAAGATCCTCTCCGAGCTGGACATCGCCGAGCGCCGCAAGCCGCAGGACGGACGCTTCCGCGTCAAGGTCCAGGGCCGGCCCATTGACTTCCGTGTCAGCACATGCCCCACCGTCTACGGCGAGAAGGTCGTGATGCGTATCCTCGACCAGGGCAACCTCATGCTCAACCTTGAGGACCTGGGCTTCGAGCCTCACATCAAACAGAAATTCGAAAAGTCCATCCTCACACCCTACGGCATGTGCCTGATCACCGGACCGACCGGCTCCGGCAAATCCACCACGCTTTACTCCGCACTCTCGCGAATCAACGACCCGGCGAAGAACATCAACACGATCGAGGACCCGGTGGAGTACAACCTGCCGGGCATCAACCAGGTGAACGCCCGCCCGGACGTGGGGCTGGACTTCGCCGCCGGCCTGAAGGCTTTCCTCCGCCAGGACCCCGACATCATCATGGTCGGTGAGATTCGCGATCTCGAGACCGCCTCGATCGCGGTCAAGGCGGCCCTCACCGGCCACCTTGTGCTCTCCACCCTGCACACCAACGACGCGCCAAGCTCGGTCCAGCGCCTCCTCAACATGGGCATCGAGAACTTCCTCATCACCGCCTCACTCGTCATGGTGCAGGCGCAGCGGCTCGCCCGCCGCATCTGCCGCAACTGCCGCTACGAGTACCACCCCGACGAGACGGAAGTGAAGATGCTCACGCTCCCCGAGGAGGAGTACACCTCCGACCTCGTCTTCTACAAGGGACGGGGCTGCGACACCTGCCGGCACAGCGGCTACAAGGGCCGGCTCGGCATCTACGAAGTGATGACCATGAGCGACGGGCTGCGCGACGCCATCATGGACGGCGTCACCGCGAGCAACTTCAAGCGCATGGCCATCGAGGAAGGCATGGAGTCCATGCGCGTGGCGGCCATCCGCAAGGTCCGCCAAGGCGCCACCACCACGGAACAGGCCATCGAACTGACCATCCAGGACTGATTCCCGCTTGCGGGAGGGCACCACACGGCCCTAAGTCTACGTTCGACACCGATACTGGAGTCCAACCCCATCAATGCCAACGTTCGAGTACGCTGCCCGGTCTACTGATGGAAGCGTGATCAATGGAACGGCCGATGCCGCGGATCAGGGAACCCTGGTCCGGATGCTTCGCGAAAAAGGGCTGACTCCCACCGCGGTGCGGGTGGGAACCGGCGCCGCCGCCCGCCAGAAAAAGCGCCGCGGCAAGGGCGGACGCGTCAGGCTCGACGACATGGTCGTCTTCAGCCAGCAGATGGCCGTCATGATCCGCGCCGGCCTGCCGCTGATCGAAGTGCTGGACATCCTCGGCGAGCAGACAGAGCGCCGCTCGCTCTCCAACGTCGTCAAGGAGGTCGAGCGCGACGTGGAGGCCGGCTCCTCGCTCACCGAGGCAATGGCCAAGCACCCCAACGTCTTCAATCAGTTCTTCCTCTCGATGGTGCGCGCCGGTGAGGCCTCCGGTATGCTCGACTCCATCCTGGACCAGGTGGCCACGTACATGGAGCGCATGGCGTCGCTCCAGCGGAAGATCAAGTCCGCCATCATGTACCCGGCCGTTGTGACGCTGGTCGCCGTTGGCATCACCATCTTCCTGCTGGTGCGTGTGGTGCCAGTCTTCGAGGACATTTTTGACGGGCTCGGGGGCGACCTCCCGCTGCCCACCATGGTCACCCTGGAAGTGTCGAAGGTTCTCCAGCAGCAATGGTGGCTGATCCTGCTCGTTCTCGTCGGCATCATGGTCTTCTTCTACAACTGGCGGAAGACGAAGAGCGGCCGGTTCACCACCGACAGGTTCCTGCTCACCATGCCGATCTTCGGCCCGCTGATCCTCAAGTCCTCCGTGGCGAAGTTCTGCCGGACGCTGGGGACGCTGATCCGCTCGGGTGTGAACATCCTTTACGCGCTGGAGATCACCGCCAAGACAGCCAACAACGCGGTGATCGAGGCCGCCGTCATGAAGACCCGGGCCAGCATTCAGGCGGGTGAGTCCCTGACCAAGCCGCTCGCGGAGTCGGAGATCTTTCCCCCCATGGTCACCCGCATGATTGACGTCGGTGAGAAGACAGGTGCCCTCGAGGGGATGCTCGTCAAGATCGCCGACTTCTATGAGGACCAGGTCAATGCCATGGTCGCGGGTCTGACCTCGCTGATCGAACCGCTCCTGATCGTCTTCCTGGGCGTCGTGGTGGGCTTCATCGTCATTTCCATGTTCATGCCCATGTTCAAGATGATCGAACTGATCGGCTGAGGGCGTCCGCAGGGCTGTTTCCGGTTGAAGCGCGGGCTGGAAGCTCTGAGCCTCTTCCCCCGGATAGAACCGGACAGGGAGGCCCCGTTGCCGGGCAGCCCTGCCACGTCTGATCGAACTCCTTCTTCCAGGCGGGAGGACCCACCGTCCAATGATCAAACCAGAGATGGAGCGCCGCTACGCTGACTGTGTCGAACTCGTCGAGCAGTGGCAGGCCTTCCGCGACATCCTCGCCCGTTGCCAAGAAAACCCCGACATCATTGACCCCGAGTTGGAGCAGGAGTTCCTCGGCATCAAGGCCCGCATCGCCATGCTTCACGACTCCTTCATGGATTCGCTGAAGACGGACCGCAAGACCGGAAACAGCATGATTGACCTGGTCAACAGGGCCATCACGCTCCGCCACCATGTCAAGACCAGCCCGGTCGAGCTCGAGAAGATGAAGTCCGAATGGCACGAGGTCTTCATGCTGCTCAAGGAGACCGTGACCAACCTTGCCGACGAGCGCGAGCGGCTGGCCAACACCAACGAGTTCGTCCACCACTCCAAGCAGGCCGTGGCACGGCTCTCCGCGAACAGCCGGTCCTTCCTCTCCTCGGTTTACTTCAAGCTCATTGCCGGCGCCGCCGTCCTCCTCTTTGTCATCTGGGGTGTTCCCGCCTTCGGCATCTACGACTGGGACGACCTGCGCGAGGACGCGCCGTTCATGCGCCCCGTCATTCAGAACTACACCATGTTCACCCGGGAGGTCGTCGGGCTCTCTGCCCCTTACTACAGCCTTTCGGACTTCACGGACAAGCTGCTCCACGATGATACGCCGCCGGGAATCCGCGAGCAAAACCGCGTCTCCGGCGACATCAATCGCGATCAGGCACGGCAGCAGCTCCTCCCGCGCCTCCGCCTCTGGGGCGACGATGCCGAGCGTAGCCGATTCGAGGACCTTTGGGACAGAGCCGGGGAGTACGACGTCGTGCGCTACGTCTCCGACAACGGGCAGACGGGACACCTCTTCCTCCTATGGTACCGCAAGCGCGAAGACGCCGACAGCTTCATCGCCATGCGCAACCGCCATGCAGACAGGATGGCCCCGGACATGACCGTCGAACAGTACGTCAACGTCATCGCCATCATCCGGGCCCCGGATTCGGGGCACCGCGAGACCATCCGGTCCAACGCGCTTGGCCGCATGAAGTCCTGATCCCCCGGCCGGACCCATGCTCCGTGCCCCCAAAGGCGAAGATCTCCTCCGCTGGCTGCACCTTCTGAGCGTCGGTGTGGACAGGGGGGTGGTC
>SLOM01000002.1 GCA_007132505.1 Candidatus Sumerlaeota bacterium | reverse complement strand
CGCAGGAGGAACCAGATGAGGAAGATCCCCGGCGAGAGTTTGAAGAGCATCAGGAACGCCGTCAGTCCACCCAGCACCGGAGCGGGCCAGCCGCGGCGCACTCCGGCGTAGAGCAGGGCGAAACCCGCGAGCAGCACCGCATTGAGCTGCCCGGCGTTGTTCTGCCGCAGCAGCGCGTGGTTGAAGGCCGTGAGGAGCAACGTCACCCCGGCCGCCAGCAGCCAACTGCGCACAAGAGCCAGCCGAACCGCCAGCAGAAGCCCGCCCAGTACAAGCAGGTGATTGACAACCTGAAAGGCGGCGGCGCTCCAGGCGAACGGAAGGGCTGTGAACGGCCGCAACGCCCAGCCGGTGAAGGGCGGGTAGACGTAGGGCAGGATGGTGCGGAAGCGGGCGTCCTCGGTGGCGGCGTAAAGGCCCGCCTCCCGCAGCAGGGCTTCGGGATCGTAGGGGGAATCGCCCCGGGCCAGCATCCGGCTGCCGAGGTAGATGTGCTTGTAGTCGTTCTGGTGGGACGTGAGGCCCGGCACTCCGGTCCCCGCGGTCCCGAGGAGCGGCTGGACCTGGATCATGTAGTAACAGGCGCCCAGGAGTAGCAGCACCGCCACGGCAAGCTGGACGGCCGGTGATCTCCAGTTGCGGACCTTCAACTGCCTCGTGAGTCTCGAAACACTGTCTGGAAAGGTCATGGAGGCCCGGGGCGATGAACTGTTTTTGCGCGAGGGTGCTGTGTATCCTGGTGTTGCTGGCGGGACTCGTCCCGGCAGCCGCTGAGCCGGCTTGGGTGGGGGAGCGTCCCCACGCGGTGATGATCAAGCTGACCCCGATCGCGGAGACCGGCGGCGTGCATGGGCGATTTGACGTGCCGCGGTCCGCTGAACTCAAGGACACTCTCCATGCCGTGTGGCTGGCCGGTACGGAACCCGACCAGGCACCAGGCCTCTTCCTCAATGGGCGGCGTGTGGATTATTCGCCGGCGCCTGTTGAGGGCGGGGTCCTGGCGCAACTGCCGCCTGGCGGACTGAAGCCCCGGGACAATCTGCTCGTGGTCTCCGGGGCGGAGCCGGATCGGGCTGTGATCTTCCCCCTGAGGGGAGGCTTTGAGGAGGTCCACTTCGAACAGGCCTTCCGGAAGGACGCCTGGGAGAAGGCAGCCCCTCCTGCTCATCCGAATCAGGCGCTCTACGACGTCCAGCACTACATCCTCGAACTCGATCTCGACATGCATAGCCGGTTCGTGGACGGGCGGCTGACTATGGAAGCCATGGCCCTTGAGGAGGGGGTCTCGCAGTTCGTGCTCGATCTTGATTTCAACAACGGCCAGATGGGCGTGGACGCAGTGGACGCCGGCCCGGGCACGGAGCCGCTCTCCTACACGGTCAATACGGCCAACGGGTGGATAATCATCAACCTGCCGGAGCCGCTCGAAGAAGGCGAGGCCGGAACTGTCCGCGTGGCCTACAGCGGCATCCCGGACACCCGGGGACGCTGGGGATCGCCCTACCGCGTGGAAACCCATGGCCCGGCCAACACCCCGGTGGTGTTCACCTTCAGTCAGCCCTACGGGGCACGCAAGTGGTGGCCTTGCAAGGACACGCCGGCGGACAAGGCGACCATGGAACTCCACATCCGGGCTCCGAAGCCCTACCATCCCATGTCCAATGGCGAGCTTGTCGAAATCGTGGACGAGGGGGCCACTCGGGTCTTTCACTGGCGGGAGAACTACCCCATCGCCACGTACCTGGTGGCGGTGACCTGCTCGGAGTATGTGTCGGACTCGGTCGTGTATACATCACTGGACGGGGAAACGGAGATGGACGTTTCCCACTACGTCTATCCCCAGAACGAGGATGAGCTGCAGGGGCTCTCCGGCACGCTGGACATTCTGGAGTTCTTCGCGGACCTCTTCGGGGAGTACCCCTTCCTTTCGGAAAAGTACGTGAACGTAACCCACAACGCCGGAGCGGGAATGGAACACCAGACGGTCAGCTCCATGCCGCCGCGCAACCTCTTCCCGGACGGGAAGCACCGGCGCAACGTCCACGAGGTCGCCCACCACTGGTTCGGAAATCTCGTCACCTGCGAAACGTTCGAGCACATCTGGCTGAACGAGGGCTGGGCCACCTACATGGAGGCCCTGTATTACGAGTACGACATCGGAACCGAGGCCTACCACGAGTACGTGGCCAACTGGATTGACCTTGGCATCACGGACACCATCCCCATCGTGAACCCGGACGCGGACGCTTTCATCATCGCACTGGTTTACCGGAAGGGTGCCCTTGTGTTGCACATGCTGCGGCGCGTGATGGGCGAGGAGGCTTTCTTCGAGGCCGCACGGCAGTACCTCCAGGCACACGCCTACGGGACGGCCGTGACCGGGGACCTGATATATCACTACGAGCAGGTTCATGGCGAACCGCTCGACTGGTTCTTCGACCAGTGGGTCTACGGCACAGGAAAGCCCACCTACGAGTGGACGTGGGACACGCCCGGGCCGGGGACCCTCTCCGTGACGATCACCCAGACGCAGTCCGGACCTCCCTTCGTCATGCCGATAGACATCCGGCTCGTGACGCTCGGAGGCGGGGTGCAGGAGCACACGGTCTTCAACGACGAGAACCCGCAGACCTTCGAGCTCGTCGTGGGAGATTTCGAGCCGTTCGACGTCCAGCTGGACCCCGACAACTGGATATACAAGGGGGTGGGTGCAGCCGCCCCCGGCGAGCCTCGTCTTGATCTGGTGCGCCACGCCGGGAGTGATGAGCTGGAGGTGCGCTGGCGCGGAACCGGTTCGGTTGAGTACTCGGGTTTTCAGCTCATCCGCAGCCGGAATCTCGAGGAGTGGGAGCTTGTCGCGGATGCGGGGGCTCTGGGCGCTGGGGCTCGCGAGGCCACCGTCCCGGCCCCGGCTTCGGGCGAGGCATGGTATTATCAGTTGCGAGGGGTGGGCGCGACCGGACTGCCGAGCGCGCTCAGCAACAGTTTCGGCGTGCGGACTCCAGCAGGGGAGCAGCGTGTTCTTGTCGTGGATGGGTACGAGCGCTGGTGGCGCCAGAACCGCGGCCTTTACAACCATTTCGCAGCCTGGCACGGGGAGGGCGTGAATCAGTATGGGATGGCTTTCGATACCGTATCCAGCCATGGCGTCCGCCAGGGGTATGTGACCCTGGAGGACTACGACGCCGTCGTGTGGGTTCTCGGTGAGGAGTCTACACAGGACGAGACGTTCTCCAGCGTGGAGCAGAACCTGGTGCGCGGGTTCCTGCGGCAGGGCGGCCAGCTCTTCGTCTCCGGTGCGGAGATCGCCTGGGACCTGGACTGGCGCGGCAGCAGCGAGGACCGGGAATTCTACGCGGATTTCCTGAAGGCGTCCTATGTGGCGGATGACTCCGGCGGCGAGCACGAGGTCTTTGGCCTTCAGGGGAGCATCTTCGAGGGGGAGGAGTTCTGGTTCGACGATGGCTCGGCCGGCATCTACTTCGTCCGATACCCGGATGTGATCAACCCGGAGGCAGGTGGCGTGGCAGCGCTGGAGTACGAGACCGCGGGCGTGGCGGCGGTGCAGTTCGAGGGGCTCTTCCCGGGGGGCACGGTGCCCGGCCGGCTCGTGAACCTCGGCTTCCCACTGGAAACCATGCACCCGGCGGAGGACCGCAACCGGCTGCTGGGCATTGCGCTGGGGTTCTTTGAGATGGAGCCGGAGGAACTGCTGCCGGGGGACATGCTGCTCGTTCACTGACCCCGGAAGATGAAGCTCCCGCCGGCCGGACCGGCGGGAGCGGGTGGAAGCGGCTCAGGGGTGGTGGAGGCTCATTCCTCCAGCTTGACGTTGTCCGAGGTGAGCTCGTGCCCGGCGCGGATACCATAGTACCCGCTGATTGGCTCGGGGACGACGGCCAGGCCGCCCACGTCGGCGCCGCTGTGGCTGATGCGGGAGTTCTTGTGCAGCGCAAAGTGAAGGTGCGGGACGCGGGTGCCGGTGGTGCCGGACGTGCCGATGAGCTGCCCCTGCCTGACTTCGATGCGTGGCTCACCCTGCTCGACCTCCCAACGCAGCTCGTCCATGTGGGCGTACACGGAGTGAATGCCATGTCCGTGATCAATGACCATGTACTTGCCGTAGGAGTCGAGGTCGGTGCGGTCCTGGGAGGTGAGGATGACGCCGTCGGCCGGGGCGAGCAGCTCCACGCCGATGGGCATGGCCACGTCGAGGGCGAAGAAGTCGTTGGCACTGGCCTCGTTGCCGATGGTCTGGTGAGTCCAGGACCTTGATTCGTAGCCGTAACCGTTGCTGATGCGGTAGGTGCCCTCCCATGGGAGCTTGAGGTCAATCTCCGCGGGGAGGTGGGCGGCGGCCTCAGGCATCTCCACCGGCAGGGGGGTGAGGTAGGCGGGGTCCTTCGTCGGCTCCGCGCTGATCGGGAATTCCGTGGCGCTTCCTGCGAGCTGGGAGCGCTGGGTGGGCGTCGGGGACGGTGTGGGTTCGGGCTGCTCGGTGGTCACCGCGTCCTCAAGCGCCTCGACCTCCTGCGCGGCGGCGGGCGGATAGGCAGCCAGTCTGCTGTCCTCCCGGGCGCACCCGGCTAGCCCCAGCGTCGAGACGGCGAGAATGCAGATGAGCGGCTTCTTCATGGCAATGCTCCGTGGTGGTTTGGCAGTGGGAGGAGAATCTTCCTTGGAGCGGGCCGCGCAACCGGGAATTTGGGCCGGGTGGCGTTTGGGTTCAGCCCTTTGGAGTCCAACCTCCGGGGTCGGATGGACTTCCCAGTCCTGCGCTGTGGGAGCTCAGATATGCATGCTCACCGGTGTGTAGAAGCGAGGGGCGTTTGTTTCTTAGATGGGTGGTCCTTCTTACTTGTTTTTCCTGCGGAAGAAAGAAGTGTATTTGCCTATCAAAGAACAAGCATAAGAGGATCAGGTCCTGCATTGACGGGTCTATCGGTTTTGCGACTCTCCCGATGCATGACGGCACGGGCCTTACAATCTCTATGGGTGGGAAGCGTACGGAAGCTGTTGACTCGCCCCCCGGCCCGCCACTAGGCCTCTCAACCGTTCCAAAGTAAGGACGCCCCTGCCGGAAAGGAGGATCCATTTCGCGACCCCATAATCAGCCAGACTCGAGAGCGAGTACTGCGGCTGACCAAGGCAAACTATCCGGGCGATGGAAGGGGCACATTTGCCGGATGCCACTTTGCCGATGCAGTTGAGTAGTATTCCACAACCCGAATATCTCGAACGAGAAGGAGAAGAAAATGGCAGACCCCCAGGTTGTTCAACGCGTCAAGGAAGTGATCGCCCGCGTGCTGGAGACTGATCCGGACTCGATCGCGGACGACGCGAACTTCGTGTTCGATCTTGGCGCCAGCTCCATGCAGAGCCTTTCGCTCGTCGCCGCCTTTGAGGAAGAGTTTGGCATCGAGATGGAAGAGGACAAGGCGCTCGAAGTCCAGAGCGTGGCAGACGCCGCGGATTTCATTCAGGGTTACCTGAAGAAGTAAACTGGCCGGGGCAAGTCCCCGGCCTTTGTCTATCCAATAACATGGGCATGAACAGGCCGGCATGACCGTACCCCACGCGGCATGCGGACCTGACAGCCGCGCGCGGTGACACGCGCGCACACAACACACGCAGAGGAAAGGAAGACTTTTTGATGACCAACGCAGCTGGCAACTCCCTCGACGGCTTCTTCTATCCAAAGTCCGTCGCTGTGATCGGCACAACGGACGTGGAGGGAAGCGTCCCGTTCGACATCTTCTACAACATCCTGAAGGACCGCCTGAACGGCATTGTCTATCCGGTCAGCCCTGGCAAGAAGCACATCGCCGGTGTGAAGACCTACAAGTACGTCGTGGACATCGAAGAGCCGGTGGATCTGGCGATCCTGGTGTTCCCAAGTGCCGTCTGCCACATGGCCCTTGAGCAATGCGGCAAGAAGGGCATCAAGTCGGTGATCATCATCTCCGCCGGATTCCGCGAAGTGGGGCAGGCCGGGATCGAGCGCGAGGCGAAGATCAAGGCGATTGCACAGAAGTACGGCATCCGGATTATCGGGCCGAACTGCCTTGGGCTGATCAATACGGACCCGGAATCCCACCTGAACGCCTCCTTCGCGCGGAAGATGCCCGCCGAGGGCAACATTGCCTTCCTTTCCCAGAGCGGCGCGCTCTGTACCGCCGTGTTGGACTATGCGCAGGGCAAGCACATCGGGTTTTCAAAATTCGTGAGCTTCGGCAACAAGACCGACGTGAGCGAGATAGACCTGATCTACTACCTCAAGGACGATCCGAAGACGAAGGTCATCCTTCTCTACCTTGAGGAAGTGACGGACGGGCCGGGGCTCATGAAGGCCGCCGAGGCAGCCGTCCGGGAAGCTGGGAAACCGGTTCTGGCCATCAAGTCCGGCCGGACAAGCGCGGGTGCCGCCGCCGCCGCCTCGCACACGGGGTCGCTAGCCGGCAGCGACGAAATCTGCGATGCCGGTTTCGAGCAGGCAGGAATCATCCGGTGCAACACCATCGAGGAAATGTTCAACCGGGCCATCGCGCTTGCCTATCAGCCGGTTCCGAAGAACGACCGCCTTGCGATCATCACCAACGCCGGTGGTCCGGGCGTGCTGGCGGCAGACGCGACCGTGGGAAGCAACGTCGAACTCGCCAGGTTCACCGAGAAGACCCAGGAACTCTTCTGGAAGAAGCTTCCCCGCGCCGGAAACCAGAGCAACCCCGTGGACGTCATCGGCGACGCGCGCGCCGACCGCTATGAGATCGCCATCGAAGGCGCCCTTGCAGACGACAACGTGGACGGTGTCGCCGTCATCCTGACGCCCCAGTCCATGACGGACATTGACGACATCGCTCTGAACATCTGCAAGGTGGGCGAACACAACGAGAAGCCGATCTATACCTCCTTCATGGGCGAGATGGACGTCGCCTCGGGTATAGACATCCTCGAGCGCCACAAGATTCCGCACTATATCCTGCCGGAAGACATGGTGGACTCGTTCGCGGCTTGCTGCACGTTCCGCAAGGAGATGGCCCACAAGCTCGACGCTCCGGTTGTCTTCAAGGACGTTGACAAGGCGGCCGCGGAGAAGGTGCTCGACGAAGCCGCCAAGGCCGGTCGTCACCACCTGCCCGAAGCCGACGCGGAGAAGATTTTGGAGGCCTACAGGCTGCCGGTGATTCCACGTGCGGTGGCGAAATCCGCCGAGGAGGCCGCCAAGGCGGCCGCCAAGATCGGCTTCCCGGTCGTGCTCAAGGTGGAATCCGATGATATCGTGCACAAGTCCGACATCGGCGGCGTCGTGCTGAATGTGGCCGATGAGAAGGCCGCCTCGGCAGCGTACGAAACCATCATGAAGAACGCCAAGAAGGCGAAGCCGGACGCGAAGGTGGATGGCGTCCTGGTGGCCAAGATGATCACCGGCGCCGACGAGGTCATCCTCGGCCTCAAGCAGGACACCTCCTTCGGCCCGACGATCATGTTCGGCCTCGGTGGCACGTTCGTGGAGATCTTCAAGGACGTCAGCTTCCGCGTGGCACCGATTGGGTCCATCTCCGCGAAGGAAATGGTGCGTGAAGTGCGAGCCTACAAACTCCTCTCCGGCGCCCGAGGCAGAACCCGCCGGGACGTCGCTGCCATCGAGGAGTGCCTGCAGCGTCTCTCGCAACTCGCTACCGACTTCCCTCAGATCAAGGAACTGGATATCAACCCCCTCATGGTCCAGGACGAGGGCAAGGGCTGCCACGTGGCCGACGCGCGGATCATGATCTGAGACACCGCGACCATACCGAAAGAGGGGGATCTCCTTATGTCAGAACACAGGAAGCTCAAGAAGGACGAAATCGCCGCTCTCGAATCCCGTGGTTGCACCGCGGAATCGTGGGACGGTGTCACTGTTGCTGACCCATTTCAGCCTGACCGGATCCGTAATGTCCATTTTTCCGGAAAGGTCCAGGTTGGCACGTTCAAGAAGACCGTTGAGTCCGTCGGTGGAATGAAGAAGCCGGCGGGACTCTACAACAGCGCGATCCACAACTGCCAGCTTGGCAACGACGTTCTCGTGCGCAACGTCGCGAACATCTCCAACTACGACCTCGCGGACGAGGTGGTGGTGGAGGACGTGAGCACGATGGCCGTCGAGGGCGAGACCTCCTTCGGAAACGGCGTGGAAATCGAGCCGTGGAACGAAGGGGGCGGGCGCGAGATCAAGATCTTCGACAAGCTCTCCGCCCAGATCGCCTACCTGATCGCGGCCTATCGCCACCGTGGGACGATGCAGAAGAAGCTCGACAAGATCGTCTCCGACTACGTGAAGGCCCTCCGGTCGACTCGCGGCCGGTTAGACAAGGGGACCCGCGTGTCCGCCTGCGGAAAGATCGTGAATGTGGCGGCCGGGCCGTTCGCCACGATCGAAGGGGCCCGGTCACTCAAGGAGGGAACCGTCCGCGGCTGCGCGGAGGATCCCGCGTATATCGGCCACGGCGTGGTTGCGGAGGACTTCATTGTCCTGTCCGGCTCCCGCGTGGACGGCAGCGCCACGATCTCCAAGACGTTCGTGGGACAGGGCGTCCGGATCGGCAAGCAGTTCTCAGCTGAGAACTCCGTCTTCTTCGCCAATGGCGAAGGGTACCACGGCGAGGCCTGCTCGATCTTTGCCGGGCCGTACACGGTCACGCACCACAAGTCCACGCTGCTCATCGCGGGCATGTTCTCCTTCTACAATGCCGGGAGCGGCACGAACCAGAGCAACCACATGTACAAGCTGGGTCCCGTGCACCAAGGCATTCTCGAGCGGGGCACGAAGACGGCCTCGTTCTCGTACCTGCTCTGGCCGGCCCGGGTGGGTCCGTTCTCCGTCGTCATGGACAAGCACGGGGGCAACTTCGACGCCTCGAACCTTCCCTTCTCCTACCTGACGGTGGAGGGGGGAAAGAGCGTCATCACCCCGGCGATGAACCTGTTCACCGTTGGGACGCGGCGTGACAGCGAGAAGTGGCCCGCACGTGACCGGCGCAAGGACCCGGAAAAGCTCGACCTCATCAACTTCACCCTCCTCTCCCCCTACATCATGCAGCGCGTCCTGCGCGGCATGGAGGATCTCGGGGTGCTGCTCGAGAAGGCGAAGAAGGAACAGGTGAGCGTGCTCTACAAGGGCGCCACCATCAAGCGCCTCATGCTGCAGACCGGCCGCAAGTACTACGAACTCGCCGTGAAGATCTTCCTCGGCGACGTGGTCATCAACGCGATCGAGTCCGCAGGCAGTGACGAGACGCTCGGCGCGCTTGTGAACGAGCTGGCCGGGCTTGACGAACTCCCGATGAAGCAGTGGGTGGACGTCGCGGGCATGCTCGCGCCGCTCTGCCTGGTGGAGCGTGCCATCGAAGGCATCGAGTCGGGTGTCGTCTCCAACGTGGAGGCTCTGCACACCAAGCTCAAGAGCGTCCATGACAGCTACGAGGAGAAGGAGTGGAACTGGTGCAAGGCCCTGTTCTCGCGCCGGTACCCGAAGCTCTCCGCAGAGGAGGCGCGCGAGAGGCTCCTTGCCATCCTCGAAGACTGGAAGTCCAGCCGCACGAAGCTCAATAACATGATCGTGTCGGACGCCACGAAAGAGTTCGATCAGTCCACGCGGCTTGGTTTCGGGCTCGACGGCGACGAGACGGTCCGCGACAAGGACTTCGAAGCCGTGCGCGGCACTGCCGCGGACAACAAGTTCATAAAGGGCCTGAAGGACGAGATCGAGGGGCTGGAGAGTGTGGTCTCCCGCCTTTCGGACCGCCTGAAGAAGGTCCGCGTAAAGGCCTGACACGGCGGCGCGCACCCGCGTGCCTTACCGGAACGCCTGAACAGCCCCCCCTCGTGCCCACCGGCGCCGGGGGGGCTTTCCCATGAACCCCGTATAGACAGCCGCGCGGCCGCCTATCGGCCCTGCTCTTCCGGGCTCCAGAAGTGTATCTCCGCCAGACGGGCGACATTTCCCCCGGGGAGGAAGTTGGGTTCGAGCACCAACAGTTCCACTTCGCTCAGCCGTGGGGTGCCGGGGAGGGCTACGCGCTCACGCGGGACAGGCTCATCGTGGCGGACCCGGACGAGTTCCTCCCACGGGTTCTCGCGGCTCGCCCGGCCACGGATCACGTAGGAGCGCAGATTGAATTGCGGTCCAAAGCCCATCGCCTCGGCGTGCACCAGCTCCAGCGCCTGCAGGCGTGCCGGGCGGGGCAGAAGGAAACGGATGCGCGCCTGCTCCGGTTGAGGGAGCTGCGTGCTGTCCGGGCTCACAGGCTTGGACGGGGAGGCCCAGAAGCCCGCAAGGTCCGGCTCAGCCGTCACACGGCCGTCGCGCAGCCGGCCCGGCTGATTGACCGGGAACTCCCGCCGGGTGCCCTGCACCACAATGCCTTCGATGCGGACGGCCCGGCCCTCCGCGCCAGCCAGCTCCACGCTGCGGGCCCCACCGTGCAGCAGGAGTAACGACCGCACGGCCCTGCCTGCAGAGCCGGAGTGCTCGTGCGGACGGGCAAGGTCGGGCACAAGGGCGGGCCCGTCTGTGCTGAGCAATGCCGCCTCCGTGTAACCTTCGGCAACGAGGTACTGGACGGCGCGGCCAAGGGTGAGGGTCTGCGCCGTGTGGCGGGCTCGTGACTGACCAAGCGCTGCAATCCGCCTTCCCGCCGGGTCCACACCGAGGAGCACACCATCGAGGGGCCGTTCCAGGTCCGTGTCGCGGAGCTGTCCGCCCCGCATCAGCACCTCGGAGACGGGGAACACCGCCCGGGCCAGTCGCTCCTCGCGCGACGTCTCGAAGTGGAGGCGGGCCGGGGCGCCACGGGCGAGAAGCCCTTCGAGTTCCTCCGGGACGGGCGGCTTCACGACGGCCAGCAGTTCCGCCTCGCCGAGGCGGAGGTTGGCGCGCTGCGGTGCAGAGGATGGAATGAGCAGCGGCGTCTCATCCCGTCCGGGATGCAGCATGCGAACGGCGCTGCCGGGGCGCCCGTCCTCGTTCGCGAGCAGATGCAGCTCCATGTCCCGTGGCCAGTCCGCGACCGGGCGTTCTCCCGCCCCGACCGGTCCTGTATAGATTGACAGCTCGCCCGGCTCTTCCGGAAGCGGCCCGTTCAGCGACCGGACCGGCCAGCTCCCTGCGTCCTCGAAGCGGATCTCCGCCGTGCCCTCCCCGCGGTGCACGATGCGGGCGCTGCCGTCGGCATGGAGCAAGAGATGGTAGCCGGGTTCGCGGTCCCAGCTCCACATGGCCGATTCGCTCAGGCGCAGGCCGGAGAAGGTGACCGCCTGCTCGAGGTCTGGTGCGATGTCCACGGCAATTGCGGCAGCGGGGCGGTCCTCCCCGGCGGCCTGTGCGAGCGGGAGCGCCTGCCATGGCCCTTCCCCGGCAATGCGGAGCGAAGCGGCCACGGCGGGATAGCGGAACTCCCCCTCCACGAACACTGCGTCGCGGGCGCCTTCCCAAGTGGTGAAGGTGAGCGTCCCGTGCTTCAACCCCGGCGCCAGCATGTGGCGGTTCCAGTGGGTTGCTTCGCCAAACCCCGGATCCTGCCCGGGAAGGCCCGGCGGTCCAGCCAGCCACAGTGTCACGACGAACGGCAGCAGAACCCAGCGGCCCGCCCCGCTCCCCCGGCAGCCGGCGCTTGGGGCTGCTTCGTCCCTTGCGTCCCCCTCGCGCATCCTGTCACTTGGTGGGTTGGCCCGCGCGGCCCCACGGAGGTGGGCGGCGGGGTGGTGGGCCTTCCGGGGTGGGCCTTGGCTCTTTCCAATCACGGTTCCGCTGCTTGACACCTTCGGAGCGTTTCTCCCCCTATAGCGCAGGACGAGTGGAGACAAGGCAAGCACCGTGAGGTCCCACGGGGACAATCAAACTCGCCACGAGGGATAGTTTTCCGCAATGAAAGTTCACGAATATCAGGCAAAAGAGCTTCTGGCGCAGTATGGTGTACCGACTCCGAGGGGGAAAGTGGCCCGGAGCGTGGACGAGGCCGAGCAGATCGCCGGCGAGCTGGCCACCTGGCCGCTCGTGGTGAAGGCCCAGGTTCACGTGGGCGGCCGTGGCAAGGCAGGCGGAGTGAAGCTGGTCAAGACACAGGAGGAGCTCCGCGCTGCCGCTCAGTCCATCCTGGGGCTGGACATCAAGGGCTCCATCGTCCGACAGGTGCTCGTGGAGCCGGGTGTGGACATCCGCCACGAGATATACCTCGGGATCATCCTGGACCGTGCCACGCAACGCCCCGTCGTCATGGCGTCGGCGGAGGGCGGCGTGGAGATCGAGGAACTGGCGGCCACACGGCCCGAGGCAATCCTCAAGCTCCCGATCCCTCCCCTTTACGGACTGCGGCCGCATCATACGCGGGAGGTACTCAGCTTCCTCAGGATTCCTGCCAGCGCGAAGGATTCCTTCCAACGAATCTTCAACGGCCTCGTGCGTGCGTTCTACGAGAAGGACGCGTCACTCGCGGAGATCAATCCGCTGGCCATCCTTGGCAATGGAGAGGCGCTCGCCTGCGACGCGAAGATCAACTTCGACGAGAACGCGCTGTATCTGCATCCGGAAATCGCCGAACTGCGCGATGAGGGGGAGGAAGAACCCCTCGAAGTGGAGGCACGCCACAAGAAGCTGAGCTACGTGAAGCTCGACGGACGGATCGGCTGCATCGTGAACGGTGCCGGCCTGGCCATGGCCACCATGGACATCGTGAAGCATTTCGGCGGCGAGCCAGCAAACTTCCTCGATATCGGCGGCGGTGCGAAGGCGGAGCAGGTCGCTGATGCATTGCAACTGATCACGGCCGACCCGGCCGTCAATACGATCTTCATCAACATCTTCGGCGGGATCGTCCGATGCGATCTGGTGGCGGAGGGCATCCTGACCGCCCTCGACCGCCTGCCGGACTTCGACTATCCGATCGTGATCCGGCTCTCGGGCACAAATGACGAGATAGCCCGGAAGATGCTTGAAGGGACAAAGCTCAACCTGGCCGTCACCATGTCGGAAGGCGCAAGGAGGGCCGTGGAGATCAGCAGTTCGCGCGCGGCCTGACCAACCCGTCCGCCCCGAGACCCGACCATATCCCTGACCGGCCATAAAATATGTTCCAGAAAATTGAGCGGAGCTTCGAGTCCTTTTTCTTTCAAAGTGGCGGCATGGTCCTCACGCTGTTCGCCGGGTTGAAGGAATTCCGCCTTGGCAGGCGCGACGTCGTGCGCCTCCTGACGCAAATGGCCCGCGTGGGCTGGGAGACGGCACCGCTGGCCATGCTGGTCGGAATGTTCACCGGCATGACGGTGGCGCTCGGCACGGGCCTTGTCCTCGCGCAGTTCGGCCAGGAATCGTTCATCGGCACCATTGTGGCCGAATCCATGATCAAGGAAATGGGCCCTGTCTTTACGGCGTTTATCATCGCTGCGCGGGTGGGAGCTGCGATGACCGCGGAGCTGGGAACCATGTCGGTGAATGAGGAAGTGAATGTGCTCCGCGTGCTTGGCATCCGTGTGGACCGGTACCTTGTCATGCCGCGTGTGTGGGCGGCGATCACCATGACACCCATGCTGGCGGCCTATGCCATGGTGATGGGGTTGCTCGGGGGCGGGCTGGTGGCCTACACGTATTTCGGCGTGGATTTCGTCAACTACCGGACGGAGGCATTCCGTTACGTGACGGTCAGCGAATTGATCCGCGGCCTCTCCAAGGGCATCGTGTTCGGGGCGATTTACTCGTCGGTGTGCTGCTACAAGGGGCTGACGACGATGGGCGGCGCGGAGGGCGTCGGCCGGGCCACCACCTCGGCGGTGGTTATTTCGCTGGCGGGCATCCTGATCGGCAACTACATCATGACGGACATTCTTTTCAGCCGTATGTAGCCCGGCGCAGGGGCCTTCGGGGCTCCGCCGCCGAAATCCAAACGGAAGGAAGACCCGGCCATGGAACTCCTCGAGCGCGCCAGAGCCCTCAAGGAAATCGGTTTCTTCGGGCCCGGACTCACCGAGTCGCCGGAGGAACTCTGCCGCATGGTGGAGGAGGACCCGCCGTGCGACCCCGACCACGCACCCGCCACGGCGCTGCTGCTCGCCGCGGAACGGGTCCTTGAAATACCCGCCGAGGCTGCCATGGAGCCGGAGGACTTCGAGGACCTGCTGGCGCGGATTCAGGAGTTCTGTGGCGGTGTGTTCACCGTCTCGGAGCTGCGGGCAGTTCCGATGGATGGGCCGGGCGGAGAGGCTGCACCACCACGTTTTATCCGCCTGCGGTTCAAGCTGGATAATAAGCGCTACGAGACCGATCTCGCCTGCTACGACGACATGGTGGACCTCGGTTTCCTGCAGGAAATCGAAGAGCACCTGGCCGGTTCGGGGGAGCCGCGCAGGCTCTGCCCCCTCGTCGAACTAATGGACGACACGGCCCGGTATGTCTTCATTGAACCGGAGAAGATGGAGAAGGCGGAACTGGAGCAGATCATCACCTCGCCCGATTTCGAGGAGGAGCTCGAGGAACCGGAGGACTGACTGGGCCAGGGGCGGCCACGGCCCCGCGGCGGACATCACACTTCGGAGTGAAGCGGGCGCAGAGCCGCCCCAGATGACATGAAATACAGGTTCCGGGGCATTGACCAGACTGGCAGCGTGCTGCGTGGGGTTCTCCGCGCCGACAGCGAGGAGCACGCGCGAGAGTTGCTGCTCGGCGAGGGCGTCTTCGAGAAGGGCATTGAACCGGCCGGCGAGGAGGAGAAGGTCACCTGGGTGCCGCGCCAGCGCATCCTGTCCCGGGCGGAGCAGCGTCCCGGCATGGATACGGGCGGAGCCGTGACGGAGGCGGACGCCCGGCCCGTGAGGGCGGTGTTCCCGACGCGGGCGGTGCATGGATTCGACAGTGCCACCCCCGGGAAGGCTGGACTGACGGAGCACGGAGTCTTCGTCTTCGTTCCCGAGGCTGGCGGGGGAGAGAAGCTTGTGGCCGGGCCTCGGGAGCTGGAAATGGTGACCCTTGCCGGCTTCCCGTTCGTCGTGCTGCGGCTGACTCTGTTATCCGGGCGTATGTACGAGTTCGAGGCGGGGTTTTTCTTTGCGAAAGGCAACGCGCGCGCCATCCGCAAGGAGCTGACCAGCCGCCTGAAGACCGGATAGTCTCACGTCCTTCCAACATCCGAGGGGGTGTTACGGCTCGGGAGACGGTTCCTTGGGCTCAGCGCACGGTGCCGGCGGAATGCCATGCCTCAGCGAAGACATTGATGCACTCTTCCACTTCGGCGTCCGTAATACCGGTAAAGACAGGGAGGTTGATCACCCCCCGGCAGAGGCGGTCTGCGTTTTCCCCGCCATACCTTGCGGCGAGCCATGCCTTTGCCCCGGGCTGGCGCGACATTGCGCCTGGATAGACGGTGCCGAAGCCAATGCCCTTCTCGCGAAGCGCCACCTCCAATGCGGGCCGTGTCTCCAAGCCGGGCAGGGCCACGCTCAGGTAGCCGTTCTCGACGTAGTCATCCGGCGGACCGGCAAAAGGGACTCCGATTTCCTCGAATGCCCCCCGGTAACGGTGTGTCACCGCCCGCCGGGCCTCGATTCGATCGTCTATATAGTCAAGTGAGAGGTTGAGGAACCCGGCGTCGAATCCAGCCATGCGGCTGTTCCAGCCGACATCCCCGTGGCCGTAGTGTGTGGTGCGCCCGTGGTTTCCCAGCCTGCGGACGATGTCCGCCAACTCCTCCGATTCCGCGAAGACCGCCCCCGCATCCCCGCAGGAGCCGAGCACCTTGGCGGGATAGAAGCTCAGCGTGGCGAGTTGCGCTTCCTTGAAGAGGGAGTTTCCCTTATGCAGAGCGCCGAAGCCCTGTGCACCGTCCTCAACGAGTGTGATGGAGCGCTCGCGGCAGAACGAGCGGAAGTCCTGCAGGCGGCCGGAGCCCCAACCGTACAGATGCACCAGAATGGCCGCCTTGGGCCGGCACTCCTCCGCCGCCTTCACGAAAAGGTCGAAGTCCATCTGCAGATCAACGGGATCTATATCAACGGTCACGGGGCGCGCGCCAACGTTCACCGGCGCCTCGAACGTGGCCCAGAAGGTGGCGTCCGGCACCAGCACCTCGTCGCCCGGGCCCACGCCGGCGGCGCGCAGGGCGAGCTGCAGCGCGTCCGTCCCGTTGGCGCAACCGACCACCGCCTTGGCACCGGTGCGTTCGCGAAGCCGCTCCTCAAGCCGCGTGACTTCCGGTCCACCGACAAACTGGGTCGTTTCTGTAAGCTCCGCGCACTTTTCAGCCCAGCGTTCCAGAAAACCGGGCTCGAGTCTCTTTAGGTCAATGAAGGGGACGGGCATGCACTGCTCCGGCGATGTGATGGCCCGAGCACATCCGCTTCTCCCTACGGGGGCAAGGAGCAGTTCCCCGCCTGCGTTTCAATTCACGATCGTGCGAGCCGGGTTCGGCTGCTTCTGTTGGTGGCCGGTCCTTAGTCTCAGGGGTTGGCGGCCGGTTGCTTGAGGGCCGTGATCATGGCCCGTGCTGATTCGATCAGCGGTTCCCCCGTTGCGGGGAGCGCGGCTACAAGATCGGCCAGGCGGTTGCGCAGGGCCGGGTCGAGTCCTGCTGTGGCGGGAAGGAGCGGGCTGAGCGACAAGAGCGCCTCCCACTCGCCATGTACTTCGCGCTCGTAATCGTCGAGCAGACCTGCACGGCGGGAACCCGTGCCCCAGTCGAGGGCCTTGGCAAGCCGGTAGCCTTCCTGCAGGCCGGCATTTAGGCTCTGCACGGCATAGGGCAGTGTCTGGTGGACTGCATCCCCGGCAAGCCAGGACGCGCCGCGGTGCAGGCTCTCGGCCAAATGCTGGGCGAAGCTCACCGATGCCGCCCAGCGCAGGTTGTGCAGTTCCGGCATGTGGTTGGGGGCGTGCTCCTGAATGAGCTGACGCAGCCGGCTTACCGTCAGGTCCTGTGCCTCAGCCGCCGGCATCTCAAAGGACCAGCGGCAGACACCGCCGGGCATGGGCCAAAGCACTGCGCTGCTGCCTCCACTGCCTACGAAAACATTCATGGAATCCGGCAGGCTGGAGGCCTCCGCTTCCACCTCGAAGACCTCGTAGTTTACGGGGGCGTGGTATCGCCTTGCCGGAATGCCGAGTCGCTGACGCACGGTGGACCCGTACCCGTCGGCTCCGATGACGGTGCGGGCACGTACGGTCTCCCGCTCCTGCTCGACCCGTGCAAGGTCGGACACCCCGTAGCCCGTCGCCACATCGCCAAGGTGGGACACGACTGCCTCCGCCTCCTCCTCCGGCGAGTCAAGCTCCAGCAGCTCCTGATTCCAGCCGACAGTGACCCCCTCGGTCCGGAGCGCCTCCACGAGCGCCAGCTCCAGCCGCTGCTGGGCGGCAACGAGCAGATAGCCGGGTTCCCCGCCGCTTGCGGCGAGATCGTGCGTATAGACCCGCTTGCCGTCGAGGTGCAGGATGAGTTGGGAGATCTTGAGCCCGTCCTCGAGGAGGGGCTTGTCCACGCCAAGCTCTGCAAGCAGGCGCAGCGTCGGTGGGTGCAGCGCCAAGCCGTAGCTCTCCTTGCTCGTCCAGTACCCGCGGTCAATCAGGCGCACGTCTATGTCCTGATGCCTCAATTGCAGCGCGGTGATGAGCCCGACCGGTCCTGCGCCGACCACAAGGACTTCAGTTTCCGATTTCCTGGCCATTCGAGCGACTCCCTTCAGGGACAAGGCCCAAGCCTTGCCGCAGCGGGTACGCGGCGTCAATACGACTTGGAAGAGGACCTTCCCCAAAATAGGGCCCTGAATCGCGCAACCCCTTTGGTTTGAGTGATCTTTCTGCCCCCTGTTCTGGAAGCGTCCATTTTTGGGGAATGTCTGGCTTTGGGGTCGCGGAGGG
>SLOM01000150.1 GCA_007132505.1 Candidatus Sumerlaeota bacterium | reverse complement strand
GAGACGGAGAAGAAGATCCGGCTGCTCCGGGGCTGGATCGAGACGAACGCCCGCCTGCCGGACTTCCGCAAGGCCCTCGCGGCGCTCTACCGGACCGCCGGGCGCAGCGAGGAGGCCGTGGCCGAATGGCAGGCGGTCATCGAACTGCACGAGGAACGCGGAGACAAGGAAGAGGTCCTCCGTCTATACGAAGAGGCCGTGAAGCAGGCACCGGAGAGCATCCCGCTGCGGGCCGGGCTGACCGGCGCCCTGCAGGATGCCGGCCGGCTGCCCGAGGCGATGGATCAGTACCTCGCCCTGGCCAAGCATCTCCAGAAGGCACGGAAACTGGAGGACGCCGCGGCCGCGTTCGAGGAAATGCACGCCTTGGACCCCGGCAACGAGAAGGTCAACCGCGCCCACGTCGCCCTGCTCCGCGACATGGGACGGGAGGACGAGGCACACCAGCTCCTGCGCAGAATGGCCACCGTGCACGAGGAGGCGGGCCGGCCGGATCAGGCTGTCGAGATTCTGCGCGAGGTGCTGGAGGAGGAGCCCGGCAATCATGAGGCCCGGCGGCACATCGTCGCCCTGATGCGGAGGGCCGGGCGGACCGAGGACGCCATGGCAGAGCTGCGCCGGCTCGCCGCCGTCCTGCAGGAGGAGGGCGACCAGGCCGGTGTGCTGGCCGCGCTTCGCGAGGCAGCCGCCCTCAAGCCCGAGGCGCCCGAGCCGCGCCAACTCCTCATAACGGAACTCGAGTCCCAGGGAAGGCACGACGAGGCGCTGACGGAAACCGTGGAACTCGCAGGCCTCCTCACCGGAAAGAAGAAGAACGAGAAGGCCCTCAAGCTGCTGGACGGGGTGCTTGCCGAGGATTCCCGCCATGTACGTGCCCGGCGCGCCAAGGCGCGGCTGCTCGACAACATGGGCAAGAAGGACGAAGCCCTTGCCGAGTACCGTGAGCTGGAGGACCTGCTGGACGCCTCTCCGGCCGGGGCCGCCGTGGCCTCCGCTACCGCCGCCCGCGCGGCAAGTACCGAGGATTCCCCGGGCCTTGGCATCCTGGAGGAGTACGACTTCGACTCCTTCGTCGTGGGCTCGAAGAACAACTTCGCCTACGCAACGGCACGCGCCGTCGCCCGCCAGCCCGGCTCCGCCCGCAATCCGCTCTTCCTCTACTCGGACGTGGGCCTCGGCAAGACCCACCTGCTGCATGCGATCGCCAACGAGCTTCTCAAGCAGAAGCCCAAGACCCGGATCGTCTATGGAAGCACCGAGTACTTCACCACGGAACTGGTGGAGGCCATCGAGACGAACAAGACAACCGCCTTCCGCAACAAGTACCGCAAAGCGGACGTCCTCCTGCTGGACGACGTGCAGTTCCTCGCTGGAAAGGAACGCAGTCAGGAGGAGTTCTTCCACATCTTCAACATGCTCTTCCAGGCGCGGCGCCAGATTGTGGTCAGCTCGGACAGGCCCCCGAAGGACATCGCCCACCTTGACATGCGGCTGCGGTCCCGCTTCGGCCAGGGTGTCATCGTGGATATACAGTCACCCGATTTCGAAACCCGGCTGGCCATCCTCGGCAAGGAGGCCAAGCGCCACGGCGTGGAACTGGACGAGGAGGTGCTTGAAGTGCTCGCGGAACGGCTTGCCACGAACGTGCGTGAGCTCAAGGGTGCCTTCAATCAGCTCCTCACGCTGAAGGAGCTCGGCGGCAGCGAAATCACGCCTGAACTCGCCACCGAAATGGTGGAGAAGTATTTCGTTTCCTGAGGCCCTTCCGGTGAATCCTTCCGCCGGCGCCCTGGCGTTCACCACCTTCCTCGTTCACGAGGATGTACAGACGCTGATGATCTATGCCATCGCCGTTGCGGTGGCGGTCATTCTCCTCTTCGTGGTGGCGCGCGTACTCCGTCACTACTTCTCCCGCCGCACGGAGAGGATCGAACTCCCCTTTGGCATCTCCCCGAGCGACCTCGACAAGCTGCGCACCTCCGGCCAGCTCACCGAGGAGGAGCTGAAGGCAGTCCGCCGCGCCATGACCAAGCAATACCTTGAGCGCACCGAGGCCCAGGAAGCGGCACGGAAGCTCCCCCCCAAGGCGGAAGCCGCCCTCCAACTGGCAGAGATGGAAGCCACAGCACGCCGGGAAAAGGAAGCGGAGGCGCAGCAGGCCCCCGGACAAGAACCCGCCGCGCCGGAGCAGAAGCAGCAACCATCACCCCGCACGAAAGCCGCAGAGGAGAGTACCCCTCCGAAGGCGCCCGCCAGTCTGGAGAAGAGCCTGCCCCGCCGGCTCGCCCCCCTTGCTGCAAAGTCCGATTTTGAACTTGAGGAGATGGTCCAGGCGGGATTCCTCTCGGAGGATGACGCCCGGCTGATCCGGGAGACCCGGGGCGGGGAGGGCGGATGATGCGTGCTGGTCCTGTCCCCACGACGCTTCTGTTGCTGTTGCTGATGGCCCCCTTCGTCTATACGGCGGTAGTTGCGGAGCCGGAGGAGCCGGCGCTCACCCGCACCGAGCAGCAGGTCCAGCGCGCGCTCCGGGCCGCCATCCTTGGCGATGCCGAGGCCGTTCGCGATGTGGCGGAGGAGCGCCGCGACCTGGAGGACGCGGCCCGCACGGCGCGGACCGTTCCCCTTCCCATCTCGAGCGCCATTGCCACGCTCTCCGTCTCGGTGGACAGGCCGCTCCCCACCGTGCGTGAAAAGCGCGACACCCTCTCCGGCTATCGGCGAAGCCAGGTCACGCGCAACCTTGAGGAGATGTTGCGGCGCGAGGAGCCCCGGCAGCGCTTCCTCGAAGCACGGGCCGACCGGCGGTATGCGTCGCTCCAGCGAAACGTCAACGCCGTGCTGAACCCGGTCACCTCGCTCGCGCAGGGACAGATATTTCCCCTGTTGTCGCTGCCCTTCGACGCGGCGGAACACCTCATCGTCGGCCGTCAGTACCTTACCCCGGAGCAACGCAGGGAGCTCTTCCTGGCCCGCGAGGCGGCTGCCGTGGAGGCAGGAGGACCTTCTCGGGACAGGGCCCGCAGCGTGCTCGATGCTTCGCCGGGCCAGCGCACGCGGACTTCGGCCCTGCAGGCGCGGCAGAATGCGCAGCGGGCGGCTGGTCAGGGCCGGGATTGGGCGGCGGTCTTTTGGTACGAGCGCGAACGCCAGCTCCAGGATTGGGACAGGATCCGGCGCGACGGTCACCGGGACGCACTCCGCCGGTTCGCCGCGGCAAGGGAACTCCGGGCGCGCTCGCTGGAAGTCGCCGAGGGAGCTGAGACCTTCGGTTCCACCGCGGAGTTCGGCGCCTACCGGGACATCGTGCGTCACCTGATCCTGCGTGAATACGCGGACGATCTGCCTCCCTTCCGGCGGGCCGCGGCGGACTTCCAGCGCAACCATCCCGGCTCGCCGGTGCTTCCGGCCGTGCTGGCAGCGGAGGCGGGCGTGGCGCAGGCGGAAGGAAATCTCTCCCTCGCGGCAGCCTACCTGCAGAGGCTTGAGGAGGGCCGACTGGCCCGGGGCGGCTGGCCGGAACGTGCCGCGGACATCCTTCAGCGGCCCGAATATGATCCCGTCCCCGCCTTGCGCGAGGCCAACCGCGCGGTCAACAGGCGCTGGTGGGGGTATATCCTCCATGCACGCGATCCCCTGGTGCTCGAGCGCTCCCTTACTGCGGAGGAGGCGCGCATGCGCCGCACGACCACGTTCGAGCGCGCCCGGGGCCTGTTCCTGACCGATTGGCTGGCGCGGCTGCTGTTCCTGCCGTTTCAGGACCCCTTCCCCGAACCGGAGTTTCCCCACGCCGCCGCAGGAGTGGACCCGGACTGGTTCCTCACTCCACAGGGGGAATGGTGGGGCGGGCGTCTGGCCACGGCACTCCGGCGCGAGGCGCGCTATGTGGATGCCGCAAATCTATACGAACGGCTCGGCAATGAACGACGTACGCAGCGCATGCGCCACCGTGCCGCGCGGAACCTCGAACGGCAGGGCGACAACGCACCCACTCCCGAGCTCGCCCTCCGCGCCTACGAACGCCTGCTCAACGCATGGCCGGACTACCGCCGGCGGGACCGTGTCCTGGCAAGCCTCCGCGAGGCGCGCCGGGAGGCCGACACAATCCTTCTTATAGACAGAAGCGAGCTGCTGGCTTGGCCACAGCTCGCGGCAGAGGATGCGCTGGACCTGAATCCGGACTTGCTCGATGGAAGCCGCAGGACGGGGGAAGTCGGACGGGATGGTCTGGCCGTGCTGCGATACGGCGCATACAGCTACGAGGACCGGCGCACCGGCCGGCGCATCGAGATGCCCCTCACGGAGGAGCAGCTCGGCCGCGTGCTGGCGCTGATGGAGCCGCTGCGGCGCACCCAATCCGTGCGGGAGGAACTCCGCCGGCCTACTCCCCGAAAGCGCCTGCCCATTGCCCTTGAGGCGGGATTCCTGCCCGGCCTGGACTTGAGCCCCTCGCTTGTCCCGCTTGATCCGAGGCTCGAGGAGCGCCGTCTGTACGAATGACACCACCCGCGGCCGCACCCATCAAGAAGCGCACCTCCTGGCGGGCCGTCAAGTTCGCCTTCATCACCCATGCGCTGCTTCCCGTGGGCCTGCTGCTGCTGAGATTGCTGGTGCGCACGTGGCGCTTGGACCCGGCCGGTGCGGAGGAACTGCGGCGCTTGCTGCGGGAGAACGACCGGCTGCTCGTCCTCTGCTGGCACGGGATGTTCTTCGCCCTCATGCCGTACGCGGCCATTGCCCGCGCGCTGGGACGGGAGGCCTGCGTCATGACAAGTCCCAGCCGTGATGGCCTCGTGCTGGACGCGGCCATTCAGGCCATCGGGCTGCGGGTGGTGAAGGGTTCCTCGAAGAGCCGCGCCGTTGCCGGCTCCCTTGCTCTCGTCAACGAAATCGAGTCCGGGCACGTGGGGCTGCTGGCCGTGGACGGACCGCGCGGCCCGGCAGCAGTGCCGAAACCCGGCTTCGTGCGCATCGGGCGGGCGTCGCGCGCCAGAGTGGTGAGCATCGCCGTGGGCTGCCGGTGGTTCATTCGGTTCGGGTCGTGGGACAGGCTCTTCCTGCCGCTGCCCTTCTCGCGAGTGTCCATCCGCCTGAGGGAGTTCAGCCTGACGGACGGGGAGACGGATCCGGAAGCCCTCGCCCTCGCACTGCGCCGCCTAATGGTGGAGGACGCCAAGGCGCTTCATTGCCCTGTTGCAAAGGGGGAGTCATGACGGTCCGCATCATCTCGGGCGAGCGCCGCGGCACGAAACTCCGCACGCCGGAGGGCTGGGACACCCGCCCCCTGCGCGGCCGCGCGCGGGAGGCGCTTCTCAATATACTCCGGCCCTCGATTGTGGATGCGATCGTGCTGGACGCCTTCGCCGGGAGCGGAGCGGTCGGACTGGAAGCGCTCAGCAACGGCGCTGCCTGGGTCACCTTCGTGGAGCCGGAACCGGAGGCGGCCCGCTGCCTCGAGTGGAACGTGGACCGGCTCCGATACGGTCAGCAGTGTGAGCTGCTGGAGGGCCATTCTCCCGCGATGCTCTCCCGTGCACGGCCGCCACGAACGCCCGTGGATCTGGTGCTCCTGATGCCACCCTACCACTCCGGGCTCTGCACGGCGGTGCTCGGGTCGGAGGAGCTGGCGCCGCTGGTCTCGGAAGGCACGCTCGCCGTCTGCGAGGTCCATCGGAGCGAGGATCTGCTGCTCCCTCCCGGCTGGGAATGCGATGACGAGCGTCTATACGGTATTACCCGCCTTGCCTTCGTCCGGCGTGCCAGCCTGCCTGCCGGTCCGGACGGCGCCTAGGGCCGGTCAGCGGGCGCGGGTGCCCAGTTCCGCCCAGCGCTCGTACAGCTCATCCACGCTTGCCTTTGCTGCCTCCAGCTCGCGGCCCAGTTCCGCCACCTCCTCCGCCGGGCGGCTCCGGTGCGTTTCCGGGTCCTCCAGCAGCGCCGTCAACTCCTCCACGCGCCCCTCCGCCTCCAGGATACGGTCCTCCAGCGAGTCGAACTCGAGTTGCTCCTTGTAGCTGAGCTTGCGTGTGGCGGAGGCGGACCGGGGGGCGCTGGCCTGTTCGCGTGTCCTGTCCCCGCGCGGCCTTGACGGTGCGGATTCCTCCCCGGCTGCGGTACGTGCCAGATACGCGCGGTAATCGCGGTAGTTGCCCTCCACGACGTCTATACGCCCATCCCCGCGGAAGCCGATGATGCGCGTCGCCACGCGATCCAGGAAGTACCTGTCGTGGGAGACAACGAAGGCGCAGCCCTCGAACCGCACCAGCGCCTCCTCCAGCACGCGCAGCGTCTGCAGGTCCAGGTCGTTCGTCGGCTCGTCCAGTACCACCACGTTCCCGCCCTCGCGCAGCATCCTGGCCAGTTGGACGCGGTTGCGCTCGCCTCCGCTGAGCAGGCGGATGGGCATGTTGGCGGTCTGCTGATCGAAAAGGAAGCGCTCCAGCCAACCGCGGAAGCCGATCCGCTGACCGCCGATGGTGACGTATTCAAGGTCTCCGGCCACCTCCGCCAGCACCGTCGCGTCCGGGTCGAGCGTCTCTCGCGCCTGATCCGCATAGACGAATTTGAGGCTCTTGCCGTGGTGGATGGTACCCTGCTGTGGCTCCAGGTCCTTCATGAGCAGGCGAAGAAGAGTCGTCTTCCCGAGTCCATTCCGGCCGACCACACCCACGCGGTCCCGCGGGCCGAGGACGAAGGTGAAGTCCCGCACCAGTGTCCTGCCGCCGATGGCGTAGGATACATCCTCCGCTTCGAGCAATGTCTTGCCGAGGCGCGGACCGGAGGGAATGAGCAGCTGCATCGTTCCGTCCGGCGGGGGAGGTGCCGCGGAGATCAGCCCCTCTGCCGCGTCAACGCGGGCCTTGGATTTGGTGGTGCGCGCCTTGGGCTGACGCCGCAGCCATTCGAGCTCGCGCCGGACAAGGTTGCGGCGCGTGCCCTCCGCGCGCTCCGCCTGTTCCGCCTCCCGGGCCTTGGCCACCATATAGTCACTGTAGTTCCCCGGGTAGGACTTCACCCGGCCGCGGTGAAGCTCGAGCAGTCGTGTCGCCACCCGGTCGAGGAAGTACCGGTCGTGCGTGACGAAGAGAACGGTGCCGCGGAAGCGCGCGAGGAAGTCCTCCAGCCAGTCGAGGGTCTCGGCGTCGAGATGGTTCGTCGGCTCGTCGAGAAGCAGCAGGTCCGGCTCCTCGAGCAGCACGCGGCAGAGGTCCACCCGGCGCAGTTCCCCGCCTGACAGCTCGCCGAGGACCCGCTCCTCCGGCGGAATGCCGAGGGCGTTCATCGCCTCCTGCTTGCGGGACTCCATGGTGTGCGGGTCGTGGGCAAGCAGGCGCTCCTGCAATTCGCCCTGCCGCTGCAGCAGCCGGCCCGCCTCCTCACCCGGTGCTGCCTCCAGCTCGTGATGCACCCGGTCCAACTCCTCCTCCAGCCGGTGGACGTGCTCGAAGGCGGAGCCCAGCGCCTTGGCGATGGTCCACTCCCGAGGCAGGCTGTCCTCCTGCAGGAGCCGGGAGACCGCCAGCTCGCGCCGGAAGCGCACCTCGCCGCCCTCGGGCCGTACCGTGCCCGCCACGATGCCAAGGAGTGTGGACTTCCCCGACCCGTTCGCACCGAGCAGCGCCACCCGTTCCCCCTCGTGGATCGAGAACGACACGTCCTCCAGCACGGGGCGTTCGAGGTAACTCTTGGAAAGGGAAAGCGCGGTCAGGACGGGGGCACTCGTGCTCATGGGGGAACCCTGTCGTCCGCTCCAGCCCGGGAGCAAGGGGGTTGCCGCCCCGGCGCATCGCTTGACACCTCCGCCCGCCAGTCCCGACATTGTCATCAGCCTGAAGGGACCGGGGGAAGACACGCCGTGATCGAATTCGAACTGAAACGCACCGGGATGCTGATTGTCGTCTCGGCACCCAGCGGTGGCGGCAAGTCCACCATCATCCGTGCGCTGCTCGAGGCGGACTCCTCCCTCGATTACTCCATCAGCGCCACCACCCGGGAGCCCCGCGAGGGCGAGGAGGACGGGCGCGAGTACCACTTCTACACCATCGAGCAGTTCAAACAGCTCGTCGAGGAGGACGGCTTCTACGAGTACGCCGAGGTGCATGGCAACTACTACGGGACGCCGCGCGAGGAGGTGGACTCAAAGCTCGAAGCAGGCAAGGACGTCATCCTCGACCTCGATGTGCAGGGCTCCATGCGCCTGCACAAGATGGTCCGGGACTGCACGACCATCTTCATCCTGCCCCCCTCCATGGCCACACTCGAGAAGCGCCTCCGTGGCCGCGGGCAGGACAGCGAAGAGGCCATCCAGCGCCGCCTCGAAAACGCACGCGGCGAGGTCCGCATGGCGGACCAGTACGACTACATCCTCGTCAACCGCGACCTGCCGGAAACCATCGAGAACATGAAGACCATCATCGAGGCGCAGCGCTTCCGGGCCTCGCGGATGGTGGTCAGGGACGGGTTCGGCACCGTCCTCGCCCCGCAGGCGTGAGCACCTGCCAGCTCCGGCATCCCCCGGCACTGTGACTGTCATGACAAGCACCCCCGGCCTTGGCTCTCTTCGCGGCAAGCGAATCCTCCTCGGGGTCTCCTCGTCCATCGCCGCCTACCGCGCGCTCGACATTGCCAGTCAGCTGCGCCAGGCAGGTGCGGAGGTGCGGGCGGTGCTCTCCGACCACGCACCGAAACTCGTCGGGCCTGCTGCCTTCGACGCCATCACCCACCAGCGCACCATCCTCTCGCTCTGGGACAGTCCCCATGCGGGCGAGATGGACCACCTTGCGGCCACCAAGTGGGCCGACTTCTTCGTGCTCGCCCCCGCCACGGCGAATCTGCTCGCCGCGCTCGCCCATGGCACGGGACGCAACGCGTTGGAGACACTCCTGCTCGCGTGGAACAAGCGCCCGCTGCTCATCGCACCCGCCATGAACCCGGAGATGTGGCGCAACCCGGCGGTGCAGGCCAACGTGGCAGCTCTGCGTGAGCGCGGGCATCGCTTCGTCGGTCCGGCGGAAGGGCGCATGGCGTGTGACGACGTGGGCACCGGCCGTCTGGCTGCCGTGGAGGACATCCTGGGCGCGATTGTGGCCCTCGCGCAGGAGACGGCCGCCCAGCCCGCCGGTCCTCTCGCGGGCCGCACGATCCTTGTCACGGCTGGCGCCACGCGCGAATTCCTGGACGCGGTGCGGTGCCTTACCAACCCCTCCACGGGCCGGCAGGGCTACGCTCTGTCCCGCGAGGCGGCCGCCCGCGGCGCCCGGGTCGTTCTTGTTCATGGGAAAGGTGGGGCTCCGCCGCCGGACGAGCCGGCCATTGAGCTCGTGCCCGTCGAGTCAGCCGAGGAAATGCGCACCGCTGCGCTTAAGGCCCTCCCCCAGGCCGACGCCGCGATCTTCGCCGCCGCCGTCAGCGACTGGCGTCCAGCCCAACCCCTGCCCGGCAAGCCGAAGAAGGAGGGCGCCCCGGCGTCCATACAGGTGGAGCTCGTGCGCACGCCTGACGTGGCCGTCGAATGCCACCGGGCACGTCCGCCGGGCCGCGTGTTCGTAGGCTTTGCGGCGGAGGTGGAGGACCTCGAGAAGAACGCCCGCGAGAAGATGAACCGCAAAGGCTTCCAGCTCCTCTTCGCCAACCTCGTGGACAGGCCGGAGGCCGGCTTCGCCTCGGAAAACAACACCGGGGTCCTGCTGGGTGACGACGGCCTTCACCGCGTGCTTCCTCTGGCCGGGAAGGACCGCATCGCGGCCGCCATCCTCGACGAACTGGAAAAGCGCCTCGAACCGCCGGCGAACCGGTGAGGCTGGGACACCGGCAGCCGGCAAATCCTCCGCGGCCAAAGCCCTTGTCTATTCAGAACAGATTTCTGACTGATATCGGGTGAATCGTGGGACTCAGATCGCCATGCGCTTGCGGAGCCAGCGGCGCATACGGTCCACGGAGCCAGGTATCCAGGGCTGGCCCTCACCGGCGCTGAGCATGCGGGCGATGTCCTCAAGGCTCTCGGGTGTGCGGGGGAACGTGGTCCCTCCACCGCCGATTTCCTCCGGACGGTGGGCGTCCGAGCCACCGAATTCCGGCAGCCCGCAGGCGTCTATCAGCAGGCGGGAGCGCCTTGCCACGTCGCGCCCGTAGCGCCCGTTCCAGGACTCCGCCGCCACGATGGGGAAGTTGGCAAGGTCCTCCTCGAACCCGATCCGCGGTACGCCCGGATGTGGCGCCAGGCAGAACCCTCCGTGCTCGTTTATCAGGCGGAAAAGTTCCCGCGGGTCCGTGTCGTCCGGCAGACACACCGGAACACCAAACACCAGCAGGTCCCCGCGCACGATGCCCTCGGAGGCGGTCCGCACCTCCTGGCCGGAGAAAAGGCAGAAGTGCCCGGGCAGGCCTGCCCTCTCGCGCAATTCCTCCAACTCCTCTTGGGGCCAGACGTAGTTGTGGTCCGTAAACGCGACGCCTGCGAAGCCCAATGCCAGCAGCTTCCGGCACATCTCCTCAGCCGGAACCTGCCCGTCGTAGCTGTGGTCCTGGGTGTGGCAGTGCAGGTCTATAAGGAAGCGATTCATGTCCCGGGAGCCGGTTGCCCCCTGTCCTTGCGCCTGGTATCGTGCATTGGCTCAGGCACCGGCACGGGCCAGCGCCATCTCGATGGACTCGAAGACCCGCCGTCCCTCGGTTCCTCCGAGGATATCCTCCATGGCGCGCTCGGGGTGGGGCATCATGCCGAGGATTCTGCCCGCCTCGTCCGTAATGCCTGCGATGTTGTCCATGGAGCCGTTGGGGTTGCTCGCCTCGTTGACTTTACCCTCGGGCGTGGCATAGCGGAAAACGATCTGCCCCTTTTCCCGCAGGCGGACGAGGTCCTCCGCGTGGCACTGGTAGTTCCCCTCGCCGTGCGCGATCGGGATGCGGATCGTTGCCCCCTGCTGCAGGCCGGCCGCCAGCGGTGCGCTGTTCTCCTCCACCCGCAGGTGCGTCCAGATGCACCGGAACTTCAGCCCCGCGTTGCGCGTGAGCGCACCGGGGAGCAGTCCCGCCTCGCAGAGAATCTGGAACCCGTTGCAGACACCAAGGATGCCGCCGCCCTGCCTGGCATGTTCGTGGACAGATGCCATCGCGGGTGAGAAGCGTGCCAGCGCCCCGCAGCGCAGGTAGTCCCCGTAGCTGAACCCGCCCGGGATCAGGATCAGGTCCACCGGCTCCTCGAGGGCGTTGCCGTGCCAAAGCTTCACCAGGTCCCACTGCATGAGCTGCACGGCCCGGTGCATGTCCTGATCGCAGTTGGAGCCAGGGAAGGTTACCACTGCTGCCTTGAGTGTCATGCTTCCCTCGTCTTTGCCGTGGTCTTGTCTATTTCCTTTGTTTGCACGCCTTCTTCGGTGCCGGTCACCAGCACATCACACAGACCGAGGAAAAGACCGTGCTCCACGACTCCCACAAGGCTGGCGAGCGTGGCCGCCACTGTCTCCGGGTCCGCGATGCCGGACTCGAAGTGGAGGTCGTACACATAGCCTCCGTTGTCCGTCATGAAGGGGACTTCCCCGCCGACGGTCCGCAGCACCGCCCGGCTCCGGGTGGCCCCCTCGATGTGGCGCGCCGTCACCATGTGCCCGAAGGGAACCACCTCCACGGGAAGCGGAAACGCCCGTCCGAGGACCCGAACCTTCTTGGATGGATCTATCACGATGATGTGACGTTGGGAGTGAATGGCGACGATCTTCTCGCGCAGCAGCGCGCCTCCGCCCCCCTTGATCAGCCGGCCGAGGTCATCCGCCTCATCCGCCCCATCAATGTAGAGGTCCACTATGCGCCCGGGCGAGGGATCCTCCAAGGGGATGCCCGCCTGACGTGCCAGCTCCAGGCTGGAGCGGGAAGTGGCGACGCCGGTGACGTTGAGCTCTTCCTTTTGCATGCGCTCGCCGAGCCGGGTGATGGCCCAGGCGGCCGTGCTGCCCGTGCCGAGTCCCAGCAGCATCCCGTCTTCCGCAAGGTTTGCGGCGTATTCTCCCGCGTGCTGCTTGGCAAGGTCGCTCATGGCGTCAGCGCTGGCTCCTGTTCACTCAGTCTTTCTTTTCTTCCTTCGCTTCTCCCTCTGCACCTTCCCCTTCCCTTTCTCCTTCATCGGAGGCGCTCTCCTCCGCGGCGTCTTCACCCTCGTCGTCATCGCCGTAGCCGAGGATGCCCATCTTCACGTCAACGCCGCTCTTCTTGGCGCGTTCCTTGTCCTTCTGGACCTTCTTCTTGTACATCTGGCGGAGCGACTCGTTGATCTGCTCCATGACCTGGGACTTGCTGACCTGCCGGATGTAGGAGATTTCGTCGCAGAGGAACTTCTTTGCCTGGTCCATGATCTCCTTTTCCTTCCCCTTCAGGTCGTCCATCTGGTCGAGGATGTAGAGATCGCGGAGCAGGCGCGCGATTTTCATCGGGTCGCCGGACTTCATGATGTCGCGGTAGTTGTTGTACTGCAGGCGCGCGTCTTCGCGGTTGGGGGAGACGGGCTGCTTGAGGGAGGTGAGGACGCGTTTTACTTCCTCGCGCTCCATGGGCCGGCGGATGTTGCGGTTCTCGACCTGATCGGCCGGGACGTACACTTTGGCGTTGGCGGCTTGGAAGATGTAGACGGTCATTTCCTGATTGTCCACCGTCATGCGGCGCATGCCTTCCATCGTGCAGATGCCGTTGGTGGGCTCGATCACCGTCTCACCGATGTTGAATTTCATCATGGATGCGTTCGTCCTGAGAGGAAGTGTTGGGGGTCCCGTCCTCGGGGAAACATCCACGAAGCAGAATGTCCCAAGCCGACCCTGAAAAAGCATGCTAGCACGAACCGAGGGGCGGCCTAAAGCAGAAACTGCCATCCTTTTCGTTGATCCCGCCTTTTCCGGGGCTCAATCTCGCCCGGCTCCCGGCCCCGGGGCGGCACTTCCGCGCCGGTGGGGGAGGCAAACGGCACCTCAAATCCGGAAAAGGAAGCCGTGATCCAGCAGCTCGCCACAGCCATGGGCGGGATCAGCCCCGTGCAGGAACTCTACCCCTTCCTGTGCGTGGTCGTCTTCGTCTTCGGCCTCTTTCTCGGCTCCTTCTTCAACGTCTGCATCTACCGCATCCCACTGGGTCTTTCGGTCAACTCGCCCCGCCGGAGCTTCTGCTTCCGCTGCGGGTCCCAGATCAGGTGGCACGACAACATCCCCGTCCTCAGCTACCTGCTGTTGCGTGGGAAATGCCGCCAGTGCGGCGCCGGCTTCAGCCCCCGCTACATGGCTGTGGAACTCCTCACCGCCATCGTCTTCCTGGCTGTCTTTATGGGGACGAGCCCTCCCGGCTCGGAGACTCTACAGGCTGCCACGCTCTGGTATCTGGCCTTTGCCGGACTGCTCATCGTGGGCACCTTCACCGACCTGGACCATTGGATCATCCCGGACGGTGTGACGGTCGGGGGCGCCATCGCGGCGCTGGTTCTTTCCGTTCCCATCGGCCTGCTGGATCAGTTTCCCCTGCTGATCCAGTTCGGTCCCTTCCCCATCGTCCGGGAGTACTGGGATGCGGACCTCTACACGATGATGCTTGCACTGTCTGACGGGCCAAAAGCACTCGACCTGCCCGCGGAGGCACACCGCTGGTGGGACGCGCCCGCCAACGCCGCCATCGGAGCCGCCTTCGGGTTCAGCCTGCTCTATTCCATCGGCGTCATCGGGAAAGTGCTCTTCCGCAAGGACGCGATGGGCTTCGGGGACGTGAAGCTCTTCGCCATGATCGGCGCGGCGATGGGGATTCTCGGCAGCCTGCTGACCCTCTTCCTGGCCTGCCTGTTCGGAGTCGTGGGCGGTGCGGTGGGCATGATCCTCTCCGCCGTTCGCGAGAACCCAAGTTCAGTCTTGCAGGAAGCGCCCGCCCTCCTCGAAGTAACGGAAGGCAGCTCCTCCGGCGATCCATCTCCGGCCGTGAGCCGTATCGAGGAAATCGCCCGCAGCGCCCCCCGGCCCCGGTCCGTGCACCACCTGCCGTTCGGGCCGTGGATTGCGCTGGCGGCCATCGTGGTTCTGATCTTCCACCAACCTCTTCAGCGGTTCGTGTCCCAATGGATCTTCTAGGCAGCGGCGCAGCGGTCCCTATCAACGGAAAGACGCGTCTTCTCGGCGTGCTGGGCTGGCCCGTGGAGCACACCCGCTCGCCCGTCATGCACAACGCGGCACTGCTCCGCGCGGAGATCAACGCCGTCTATCTGCCGCTCCCCGTCAGGCCGGAGCACCTCCCGGCGGCACTCGCCGGCATGCGCGCCATGCAGTTCATCGGGGGCAGCGTCACCATACCCCACAAGGAAGCAACGGCGCCGCTGATGGACCACCTGACGGACATCGCCGCGGCCATCGGCGCCGTGAACACGGTCCGCGTGGAACCGGATGGACGGCTCACCGGCCACAACACCGACGGGGAGGGGGCGGTAAGGGCCCTTGCGGAGGATGGGACGGACGTGCGCGGCCGGCACGTCGTCATTGCGGGAGCCGGAGGAGCCGCGCGGGGGACCGCCGCCGGCTGTGCCCTTGCCGGGGCCGGTGCCATCACGATCCTGAACCGCACACCCGCCCGAGCCGAGAAACTGGTGCAGGAGCTCTCCTCCTCCTCCGCCCTACCGCGCAGCATCCGGTGGGAGGCCGGAGGCCTTGACCATCCGGTGGACTGGCCAGAGGTCGCCGCGTTTCTTCAGATGAGCAGTGCGGGCATGGACGGGGACCGGACGGTTCCGGTGGACACGGCGATACTGCCGCCCCAGTGTCATGTGCTGGAGGCCGTTTACTCGCCCCTCGAGACCCCGCTGCTCGAGCAGGCCCGTGCCCGGGGCCTTCGCGTCACCGATGGGCTGGCCATGTTGCTGGAGCAGGGGGCCGCGGCCTTTGAGTTCTGGCTCGGGCGGACGCCGGACCGGCGCGTCATGCGGGAGGCCCTCACGGCGGCGCCGGGCAAGGCAGACCGGTCCGCCGGCCAGCAGGCCAAACGATAACGCTCAAGGAGATGTCTATACATGTCTCAGCGATGCGTCACCCTTGTCGGGCCGATGGGCTCGGGAAAGTCGGCGGTCGGCCGGGCGCTGGCGGAACTGCTCGGTTATGACTTTGTGGATACGGACGATTTGATCGTCCGCCGCACCGGGAAAACCATCCCTCAGATATTCGAGGAACACGGAGAAACCGGCTTCCGTGCCCTTGAGTCGGAGGTAATCCTGACCCTGGAAGGGTCGCTCTCCCGCGTGATTGCAACCGGCGGAGGCGCCGTCATTGACCCCCAGAATCGCCAGGTCTTCCGCCGCATCGGGCACACTGTCTATCTCAAGGCCAGCCCCCGCGAGCTCTATCAACGCATCAAGAACGACGCGAACCGGCCGCTCATCGCAAACTCCCCCAACCCGCGCAAGGAGATCGAAAGGATCCTGCTCGACCGCGAACCCTTCTACAAGAAGGCCGACATCACGGTCGAGACCGACGACCTCAGCGTGGCCGAAGTCGCCGATTACCTGCTGGACGAGATGGCCAAGCGCACCGCAGGCGATGGGTGAAGGCAGCGGGCCGGACCCACCCGAAGGTGGGTGCCCGGCCCAAGGTGTCAAAACAACCAGGAACCAGCCCTACTGTATGAACGGCCCCGGCAGCGAAAACACCCGCCTCATCGCGATTTTCGCTCTCGGTGTCAGCGTGGGCATCTGTCTGGCCCTGCTGTACATCGAGCTGACCAACCGGTTCTTCTGACCTACTCCGAATTGTTGCCGCCGGACCCGCCGGTCTCGGCGTTGTTTTCGAGTCCACCCACTGTGATCGAGGGGATGTCCTCCACCGAGAGGTCCTGCAGATAGCGCACGAAGTCCGAATCGCTCCGGATCATCAGCGTGGTGTTGCCCTGCAGGGTCTTGCGGTAGCTTTCCAGCGTCTGGAAGAAGGCGTAGAATTCCGGGTCCTGACTGTAGGCGACGCCGTAGATGCGGGTTGCCTCCGCGTCACCGCGGCCGCGGATTTCCTCCGCCTCGCGCTGGGCGCCGGAGCGGATTTCACGAAGCTCGCGTTCGGTCTCGCCTTCGATCTCCGCGCTCTCTCCGCGGCCCTCGGAGCGGAACTGCTCGGCGATGCGCTGGCGCTCGGAGATCATGCGCTCCTCGACCTTGCGCCGCACGTCGTCAATGTAGTTCAGCCGCTTGATGCGCACGTCCACCAGCTCGATACCGAACTGGGGCAGGTTGCGCCCCGCCTCGCGGAGGATGTTCTCCACGAGCTGCTCGCGCCCCATCTGCGGGCGTGCCTCAAGGTCCACGTCGGTGCGTTCGAGCGCCGGGTCGTCCACCATCTCCACGGCATCCACGCGCCAGTCGTGCGAGCGGACGATCTCCTCCAGCTCGGTTCCGGAGACGGTGTCGCGGACGACCGAGTCAATGATGTCGTCCAGTCGGGAGAGGGCGTTGCGCTCGTCGCGGATCGTCCGCAGGAACAGCAGCGGATCGGTGATGCGCCAGCGCGCCATCGTGTCCACGGAGATGAATTCGCGTCCCAGCGTGGGGATCTGGTTCGGTTCGCCGTCCCAAAGCAGGAGGCGCTTGTCGAACCGGCGCACGTCCTGGATGAAGGGGCGCTTCCAGTGCAGGCCGGGCTCCGTCACCGCCTCGCCGATCGGCTCGCCGAACTGGGTGATGATGGCCTGCTCGTGCGGCCTGATGACGTAGGCGGCGGAGAACACCGTCACGAGGCCTGCCGCCAGGACGACGGCAAGGACCGTAAGCTTTGCGAGTGTTGTCTTCCTGATAGTCATTGGCTTCTCTCCTGGCGGACGGGGGTGCCCAGGTTGAGCAAGGGCAGCGGCTGCCCCTCCTGGACGACATAGACACTGCCGACGGTCGGGAGGACCTCCGTCATGGTTTCAAGGTAAAGGCGCCGGCGGGTTACCTCGGGCGCGGAGGCGTATTCCTCCAGGATGGCGCTGAAGCGTGCCACGTCGCCGTGGGCGCGGTTGATGCGCTCCGTGCGGTAGCCCTCCGCCTCGGAAACGACTTGGCGTGCCTCACCGCGAGCTGCCGGTATCACCTGGTTGCGGCGCTTCTCCGCCTCGTTGATCATGCGTTCGCGCTCCTGCCGCGCGACGTTGACCTCGTTGAAGGCGGGCTGGACGCGTGCGGGCGGGACCACGTCCTGCAGCTCCACCGTGCTGACCCGCAGGCCGGAGTCGTACTTGTCCAGGATGCTCTGGATTTCCTCCTGTGCCTTGAGCGCGATCTCCACACGTCCCACCGTGAGCGCCTCGCTCCCGAGCCGGTTGCCGATGATCTGGCGCATGACCGCCTCGGACACGTCACGCAGAGTCTGCGTGGGGTTTCTGATCTGGAACAGGAACTTCTCCGGGTCCGAGATCCGGTACTGCACCACCCATGTCACGTCTATGACGTTCAGGTCGCCGGTGAGCATGAGTGATTCGTGGGAGAAGTCCCCCGGTGCGTACTGGGTTGCTCGCTCCGGGTCCACGCGGGCCGTGCGGAAGCCAAACTCCTCCTTGAGGAGCCGCTCGGTTGCCACCTTATGTGCCTGATCAATCCCGAACGGAATCTTGAAGTGCAGGCCGGGGTCGCTGATGCCGATGACTTCGCCGAAGCGCGTCACCACCGCACGCTCCTCGGGCTCCACCGTGTAGAAGCTCGTCAGAGCTCCCCACACCGCCAGCATGAGGATCGGAACGGCCAGAAGGACCTTCCCGACGGTTTTCAGCGCCTGCTCAATCTCCTCGGGGGAGAAATCCCTCCCCCCGCCTCCCCCGGAAATCCGGGCGAACGGGGAGTCATCGTCTCGTTTTGCCATGGCCAGTGCCTCCTTGGGGGTCGAGTGCCACGATTAAAATGGGAAAGGCCCCCGGGCGTTGCAACGACTTCCGCCCGGGGGCCCGCGCAGGGGTTTGCCGATGGGGAGGTCAGGCCTACAGCAGGTCCAGCTCCCCGAACTGAATGTGGCGTGACATGCGCTCGATCAGGTTGTTCATTTCGGTCCGCTTTGCCAGTGGCCCCCAGACCTTCACGATGGCCGTCGTCCGGTCCTTGCGGATGAGCATCATGGAGCCGAACCGTGCGTTCGGGTCGTCGAGCCTGCTGCGGGCGATGACCTTCACGATCTCGCGGTCCTTCCGGTCGCTGTACTGGACGCTGGAGGAGGCGAGGACCGCCACCTCACTCACGAAGCGCCGCTTGTGGGTTCCCGCGTCCACGCGGAGGCTTCGGGGTGGGGATGGGTCTGCTTCGATGCGCAGGTGGGCACCCGGAATTGCGTCCACTGAGTGGACCACGTAACCCCGGCCGCGCTCGATGACCGGCAGGCCCTCGGGCGCCGTGTACCAAACCTCGCCCAGGTTGATCAGTTGGAACGTATCGTAGTCCTTCACCTCAGCCCGGGGCATGTGCTGGCAGCCGGCCGCAGCCACCGTGATGGCGGCCAACAGGCAGGTCAGGAAAGTTGCCTTCCACAGGTACATGCGGAAACTCCGCCTCGTCGAATTTGTGTCTTTCCGGAACGGAAACGCGTTGGCCCAATTCGTCCGCTCGCCCGTCCGGGGGTAAAGCCAAATCTCCCGCTTGGCGAGGGGGTGCAGCAGTTCCCGCCGCCGCGGCTCTGCCGACGGTTTCTCAGGGCCACCGCTTTCCCGTTGCCCCAAAGCCCCTGGATTCGCCTTTCTTTCGGCTGTGGGAAGGCACCGATTCAGGGGCGTGACGATTTTGGATTCGGCATCCTCCATTCAGCGGCAACTCAGCAACCTGGCGGCCAGGAAGCGCCGGCGCGAGGAACTGCTGGAGCAGGTTCGCTCCGGCAAGTACGACCACATATTCCCAGCCTCTGAGTACTACGCCGGGGAGAGCGGACGCCATCCGTCACCGGAGCCGGAGTCCCTCGAACGGGACTTTGCCGGCTTCACCGAACAGGAGGGCGGCGTCCTGCACCGCAGGCTGGTGTTGCCACTCCCCGGCGCGGACCGCACCGGAGAGAGTGCCCCCGGCCTTCCCATTCGCTCGTACGGGCTGGATGACTGGAGAGAGCTCCCGGCCCCGGTACTGGGTGAGCTGCTCCCTCCGGGGGATTGCCGGGAGGCCGGTCGCTGTGGCATCGGGGACGTCTGTTTCCTCGACACGGAGACCAGCGGTCTCGCCGGAGGGACCGGGACGGTTGTCTTCCTAACCGGTCTTGGCTGGTGGGAGCGCGATGGGGCGGGCCGCTGGCAGTTCGTCGTGGAGCAGTACCTCATCCGCGACTTCCCGCACGAGCCGGCGAAGGTGTACCTGCTGGCGGAGCGGCTCAGCCAGTTCCGGCTGTTCTGTACTTACAACGGCCGGACGTTCGATGTTCCGCTGCTCCGCACCCGGGCCATCATGAACCGCTGCCGGCCCGGCCCCTTCCGCCGGCCGAACGTGGACCTGCTGCCCTTCTGCCGGCGGTTCTGGCGCGGGGTGCTGCCCTCGGTGTCCCTGAAGCAGGTCGAGCTGGACGTGCTCGGGCTCGACCGCGGGCCGGACATTGACGGCTCCCTGATTCCCCGCGTGTTCTTCGACCTCAGCCAGGGGCGCCACCCGCGTCTGCTCCCGGCTGTCCTCAGTCACAACGTGCAGGACATCGCGACGCTCGGCGGACTGCTCGAGAAGGCGCTGCGCATCGCGGCGGACCCCTTCGGCGGGGGAGAGCTCTCGCACTGGGCCGAGTTCGCCGCCCTGGCCCGGCACCACGAACGGCGCCGCGATCCCGCCGGAGCCGCCCGGGCACTGGAACGTGCCCTCGAAAGAGCCCCCGGCATCGCGGAGGAGACCCCGCTCCTCCTGCGCCTTGCCGCGGCGCACAAGCGCCTGCGCGAGTGGCCGCTTGCCGTGGAAACCTGGTCCGCGCTCGCCACGAGCAACGATTGGCTCATCGCCGTGCAGGCCGCCACCGAACTGGCCAAGTACCACGAACATGTGGCGAAGGACTTCGCCGCGGCACTCCGGGCAGTGGAGCAGGTCAGGCGCAAGGGGGAGCTCCGGGTTGAGCTTGCCTCCTATGCGGGAAATGGCGTGCTGGCGGGCATGGAAACGCTGCTTTCCGAACTGGCCCGGCGCGAGAATCGCCTCCGGAAGCGTCTTCGAGGGAAGACGCGGGATCCGGAGGCACGATGAAGCTCGGAGAATGGTACGAAACCGCTTTTGACGCGGATTACCTGCAGCGCTACTCACACCGCAACCGCGAGGAGGCAGAGCGTGGCGTGCGCCTGCTGGCGCGGCATCTCCCGGAAGGCTTCCGCGGTCCGGCGTTCGATCTCTGCTGCGGTGCCGGGCGTCACGCGCTGGCCCTGCGCGAAGCGGGCATTGCCACGACCGGCGGCGACCTCTCCCACCCGTTGCTCCGCAGTGCTGCCCGTGCCGCCGCCGGAGCCGGACACAGCCTTCCCCTGGTGCGGCTTGACATGCGGCACCTTCCCCTTCGGGACCGTGTGTTCCGCTTGGTGACCAACTTTTTCACCGCGTTCGGCTACTTCGAAACGGATGAGGAGAATTTCGCCGTGCTGGCGGAGGTGGCGCGCGTGCTGGAGCCCGGGGGGTGGTTCCTGCTGGACTTCCTGAACCGGGAGCCGGCCCTGCACGCGACGAAACAAACACCTCACGAAAGGTTCCCGTCAGAAACCCCCGGGGGCGTCTGGCTGATTCAGCGGAGCATCTCGCCGGACGGGCGCCGGGCCCTCAAGCATCAGCAGGAATGGGTGGACGGAGTCCCCGGGCGCGAGGTGTGGGAGAGCGTCCGTCTGTACAGCCCCGCGGAACTGGAGCAGGCCATCGCGCGGAGCGGCCTCGCCGTGGTGCATCGGTGGGGTGACTATACAGGCGAGCCGCTCGACCCCGAGGCCAGCTCCCGCTGCATCCTTCTCGCCCGGCGCCAATAACGCGGATTTGGTGCGTCAGTCCAATCTCTTCTTCAGTCCGAAAAGACAAGACCCGCCACGGAGAAGCGGAGACAAGGAGTTGACGGGCGTCCGGGTCACGCATCGCGGACGTTTTCTGGTGCCGGGCGAACCTGAAAGGCTCGCGAGAAGCAGCCCCCGTGGTGAAGCACCCTCCCGACAGGAACTCTAAGTCCTTGAGTAGACGAACTGGTCCAGCTTCCGCCGTGTGCGCGTCGCGAGGGCACCGTCTATACTGTGTCCAAGGTTCACGCAGTGGGTACAGGAGCACCGTGCCTCGCGTATCCAGCGCCGCTGTGCCACGGCCTTTGGCCCGAGCCAGACGGCCTTCCAGTCGAGGCCCTCTTCCCGGAGGCTGCCGACGTCGTCCAGCAACTCGCAAAGGCGCACCCGCCCGTCCGGCTCGATGACCGCAAGGGCGATCCCCGCCTGGCACGTGGCGGGAATCTTGCCCACGGTGAGGTGCTCGCGCTGGAAGCGGTAAAGGTTCCGTGTATAGGCAAGCCACGTGGCCCGGTAGTGGGGGAAGCGCCGGGCGAACAGCTCCGCGTTGTACTCCATGGACAGGCGCACCACGCGGTCGAACTGCTCGGGCGTGGGCGGCCGCATTGTCGGGTCCTTCGGCGTGCCGCGCAGGCATTCGAACGTCATGCCGTCCATCTCCGGGTTGGCGGCCATGACCTTGGCCAGCGCCTCCATCTCTTCGATGTTCTGGTTGTTGATGCATGTGAGGGACATGAGGCGCAGCTTCGGCTCCGGTCCCTCGCCACGGCGGAACTTCTCCATACGGCGCGCGCGCAAGGCGGCCAGCCGGCGGAGAGTCTCCATGGACTTGGCCCAGTTGCCCGGCACGCCCCGGATGCGGTTGTGGGTCTCCTCCAGCCCGTCCAGCGAGAGGCCCACGGTGAAGAAAAGATGCGGCATCTCCTCCAGGACCCGCTCGGCCACCTCCTCGACCCTCTTGGGAAGCAGGCCATTGGTCGGCATGTCGAGCGACATAATGCCGCAGTTGTCCGCGAAGATCTTCGCGATCTCCACGATCTCCTTGCGCATGACAGGCTCGCCGCCGCTAAAGAGCAGGTGGTCGAACCGTGGCATGGTTGAGGTGAGTTGCTCGATCTCGTCAAGCTTCATGGCTTGCTCGTCCGCATCGTTGAGGGACTTCCAGTAAAAGCACGTCTCGCAGCGGGCGTTACAGCGGGTTGTCGTGAAGAACGTGACAACCTTCAGCTTGTCGAGCAGGCCGGGGTCCGCGTCGCGGTCCGGTGAGCGGTGGGGGTGAAGGGAAAGCATCGTGGCGTGAAAGGTTCCTCACATGGCGCATGCAAGCAATGGAGAATAGCTGCTGGTGGCGGAGGCAAGTGCCGGGCCCGGCAGATCTGGCGCGGGTGGCTGCGGAGAGGTCGGATTCCGGGAGCCAATGAGGCGAACCTGTCCAATCTCATGGTTTTTCCCAGATGCGCAGCTTAAGATTATTTTTTTCAATGTTCTGTGACGGACTGTGTGGCTCGGCCGGCCCGGTCATCAGGCCAACCTCACCGCGTGGAACAGAGGGCTGGCTTGGAATGTGCCCCGCCCTTCTGAAGCGTTGGAGCTCAGTTCTGGTGCTTCTGCACCGGTTCCAGAGCCTCACCGCCGGAAGTAGATTTCACTACTTTTCAAGGAGAAATGCCATGATTGGTTGGGCCATTACCTTCATCGTACTCGCGCTCATCGCGGCCGTGCTCGGCTTCAGCGGGATCGCGGAAGTCGCCGTGAATCTGGCCGTCATCCTGTTCCTGGTTGGGATCGTTCTCGTTGTGCTCTCAGCCCTGACGGGGCGCCGCCCGCCTGCCGATGTCTGACCGTCCTGGGATACGCCCTCAGTAGAAAATCCATGCGGCGGGTGGTGGCTCCGCCTCCTGACGGCAGGAAATTCCCTCCGTGGCAGAGAAATCACCCGCTCCCTGCATGGGGTCCATCCCCTGGAAGCGGTACAGGACGGCGTCCTCACTGGCCGTGAACAGGTCGAACGGATCGTCCTCGCCAAGCGTCCCGCGCGCCTCGAACTCCAGTTCCAGGAACGGTCCCTGCCCGAGCGAACCCTGTCCTGCCGGCCGGCGGAACTGAATCTGGACCTCCTCCCCAGGATCAAACGGGTTGGGCGGGGCCACCGAACCATCCACCGGACCGTACTCCTCAAGAAAGCTGCTCCCCGTGAGCCGGAACCGCGCCGCGTCGTAGCGTGCGGTGAGGAACGCCTCGTGAACGAAGGGCATGTCCGTGTCGAGGTGCAGCCGCACCCGGGCCGTGCCCTCCTCGCCGCAGGCCGGTGTCTGCACGAGTTCGCTTCGCACGGAAACGGTCCCGGCGTTCACCAGCCCTCCCTGCCCACAGGTCACCTGCTCGGTGCGGGAAAGGTCGAACGGGCGGGTAAAGGTGCTGCCACCTTCCCGCACGAAGAGCGGATCGGTCGGCGGTTCGTTGGTGAAGCTCCGGCCGGAGAGGTTCGATTCCTTTGTCCGGAATGTCACATCCGCCAGGAACATCGAGGGAAGGAACTCGTCCTCATCCACGCGCGAGATGCTGAATGAATAGGTCCCAAGGTTGAGGAACTCGACTCCCGTTCCCTGTACGGTGCCCTCGAAGCCGGGCGCCTCGGTCGTGGAGCGGTATTCAAAGCGATTGGAGTTGTAGGTGAACAGGCTGTTCACGCTCCGCAGGTCATCGCGCTCGGTGTCCAGGAAGATGCGGACGGTGAATTCCTCGCCGCTGCCGCAGGGCAAGGGCTCCTTCAGCACTGTCCCCAGCACGATGTCGGCTCCGGCCCACGCGGGCAGCATCGCAAGCAAAAGCGCCGCGGCCCGGACAGCACTCCCCGGCGATGTGCTCCAGCTTATCTGGCGTCCCTCATGCGCATTTCCCACCATTCCGTCCCACCTTTCCGGCAGCATCCATGCCGCGAATCCGGTTGGGTGTGGACGGGCATCGCCGACAACGTCAAGCTTTTGGGGCCCCCGGGAAAGCGGTGGAGTGCATCCCCCCGACCCATTTGACAACGGTCAACTGAGGCCACTCCACGAACGAGCGGGATGCGCCGAAGGTGCTCCGGCCGCAGCGGGTCACCTTTCCGGGAAGGGGCTGCTCCCGCTCGACGCGCCAGAGGACCGGCCTGACTCCCCCGGGCGGGGGAGGGTGGTTCGGGGTGTGATGATGGAGGTGGTCCGCTCCGGGCGGACCGTCTGGCGGTGCACCTCAACGCCCGCACGGGGGGCGGATTCCGGCGTGCGGATGATCGTGGTGGAGCGCGTTTCCCGGGGGCGCACGGTTCGTGTGCGTTCCGGTGTGGTGGTCAGCACCCGCGGCCGTTGCGCGTCCGGTTGGGCGGGAGTTATTGTGACGGGCCGGCTCCGGAGGTGGGAGGCGGCATCGTCCCGGCCCTCGAAGTGGCGCGGACCGAGGTGACGGGCCGCCGCGGAGGGCCGCAAGCTCCCGAGCCTCTCCCGCGGGTCCCAATAACCGGTCATGCCCGGCCGGCCGTCCAGGTGCTGGATGAAGCCGTTGAAGGTCACCCCACGGTCGTCCACTCGTGATCTCGCCGTGAGGCGCTCAGCTCCGGGGACGGAGGTGTGCTCCCGGTGCGCGTGGATGCGGGCCGGTGGCACACCCGTCAATGTTGTGTGGGCGCGACCCGGGAGGTCCCACCTTTCGGTGCCGGTGGCATGGAAGCGCTGTGAGCCCGTCCGGCCCTGCACCGTGAGCCCGCTGGTTCCCTCACGCGCGGTTGGGAAGCGGATCACACGGCCGTGGATGCTCTCCTGTCCGGCCTGACCGCGGAAGGTGGTGATTTCGTGGGTGCCGAAGGAGCGGGTGTGGAATTGACCATGGACCCGCTGGCCGTCCACCCGCCCGGTCAACTGCCCCGTTTTTCCGTCCGGGACGGATGGCTGCTCCGCCCTGAGCGGCGCCACGGTCGCAGCAACGACCAGAGCCAGGATGAGGGGGAGCGCGACTCCCAGGGGCATCGGACCAAGTACCTCCAACCGCAGAATTGCTCCCGAACAGCCCTTCCGGCAAGGAGAACCGGCCGGTCCGGCGGCCAGCGCTGGCCTTGACAGCGCCGGAAGGCAGGGGGACCCTGCAACGGTCCCAACCCAACGGGACACAAGACGCGGGAAGCCGGGAGTCGTTCGAATGGCCGAGTTTACATACGAAGCATTGGACAAGGGCGGCAAGCAGGTCAAAGGCGTGATCGAAGCCGCCAACGAAGAGCAGATCGTCGAGCGGCTTCGGGGCATGGGATACTATCCGCTCAAGGTGCGCCCGCACAAGAAAAGCGCGGCCAGCGCCGACCTCAGCGCCCTGCCTCTCCTCAAGTACGTCTTCCACCGCATCACCGCCAAGCAGCTCATGACCTTCACGCGTCAGTTGGCCACGCTGATTGACGCGGGGCTTCCCATCGTGCGCTCGCTGGGCATTCTGCGCGAGCAGGTCGAGTCGGTCATCTTCGCCGACAAGATCCAGGACATGATTGACACCATCGAGGGGGGCGGATCGCTCTCCGAGGCGCTGGCGCGTCACCCCCGCGTGTTCGACAACCTCTACGTTAACATGGTGCGCGCCGGTGAGATCGGCGGTGTGCTGGAGGTCGTGCTCAACAAGGTGGCGGAGTTCCTCGAGAAACGCCAGGCGCTCAAGGGCAAGATCAAGTCCGCCATGATGTATCCGGTCGTTGTCTCGGTGCTCGCCGGCGGCATCGTCACCTTCATCATGGTGTATATCATCCCGGCCTTCCGGGACATCTTCGAGCAGCTCGGCGCCGAGGAACTGCCCTACCTGACGGAAGTACTCATCCAGATTTCCAATATCCTCGCCCAGCAAACCATCTGGGTTATCCTCGGCATCGTGCTCATCTTCGTGATCTACGGTCAGATCAACCGGACGCGAAACGGCAAGTACGTGTTCGACAGGATCAAGCTGAAGATCCTTATCTTCGGCCCGCTCCTCCAGAAGATCGCCATCACGCGCTTTGCCAGCACGCTCGCCACACTGATTCACTCCGGTGTGCCGATTCTGCAGGCGCTCGACATTGTGCGGGACAGCTCCGGCAACGAGGTCGTCGCACGGGCCATGGACGATGTCTATAACTCCGTGCGGGACGGTGACACGATCCATGAGCCGCTCGCGCGATGCTACGTGTTCCCGCCCCTGGTTGTCCACATGGTCGCCGTCGGCGAGGAAACAGGCGCCATTGACCAGATGCTGAACAAGGTGGCGGAGGCCTACGAGCGCGAGGTGGACGACACGGTGAACGCCCTGGCGTCCATCATCGAGCCCCTGCTCATTGTGTTGCTCGGTGCGATCGTCGGTTTCATCGTCATCGCGCTCTACCTGCCCCTGTTCAATATTCCGCAGCTCATCGGGGAGTAGCCCGCGGCCACTTGCGAAGACGCTCCGGGCCGGTCCCTTCAACGGACCGGCCCGAAGTCTATACGCACTGCGCGGTCATTGACTCCCGGCACCCGGACCGGGAACCTTCCCGTCCTCCGCAGTTTGCCGCACTCTCCCCGGCGGCAGGAAAGGTCCACGTGTGACCCCACCCGATTCCCAGCCAGCTGTCCCGCCAGTACGCCCCGCGGGCATGCTGGAGAAGGCCTTCCCCAACCCCGGCTTCTACGGCTGGAAGATCGTCCTGCTCGGATTCCTGGCATGTGCCCTGTCATCGCCCGGCCAGACGTTCGTCATTTCCCTCTATCTCGAACCGCTCATGGAGATGCTTGGCCTGGAGCGCGTGGCCATCAGCTCCGTCTATGCGGTGGCCACTTTGCTGGCCGCGCTGACTCTGCCTCTGGTGGGGTACCTGGCGGACAAGGTCTCCAGCCGGTTGTTCTTCGTCATCGTGTTCGCGGGGATGGGTCTGGCCCTGCTGGGCCTGCCCTTCGTCACCGGTGTACTGACGCTCGGCCTCGCCATCTACATCCTGCGCATGCTGGGCCAGGGCTCCATCGCCATCGGCTCCATAAGGACGACGGCGCTCTGGTTCGACCAGCATCGTGGCCGGGCCATCGCCATTGTTGGGCTTGGGTTCGCGTTCGGGGAACTGGTCTTCCCCGGGATCGTGCAGGGACTGATCCGGTGGCTCGGCTGGAGGGAATCGCTCCTCTTCTTCGCCGTGCTGTATCTGGTGCTCGTTGCCCCGCTTATCTCCCTGCCCATGCGCGACCCGCCAGCCTCCACCGCGGAGGAGAAACCCGCCGGCTCGCCCCGGGAAACAACGGAGGCAACGGCCGCCATCCCCATCATCATGAGCGTGCCCTTTTGGATTCTCGTGATCGGTGTTTCGCTGGTGCCGTTCGCCCTGACGGCGTTGATCTTCCACCAGGTGGCGCTTGTGGAGTCCTATGGCTGGCGCGTGGAGCTGATTCCGGCCATCTTCGCGGCCTTCGCGCTCTTGCGGATCGGTTCTTCCTACGCTTCCGGCCTGTTGTTCGAGAGGCTGCCCAGCATGTGGAACATCACGCTCTCGGGGGTGTTCGTCGCTCTGGCGTGCGGGACGGTGGTCCTTCCGCTGCCCGCGATGGTGATGGCGCTGGCCTATGGGAGTCTGCTTGGAGTGGCAGCGGGCATCTCCACGGCGGGCAACGCGATCCTCTGGCCGGAACGCTACGGAGTGGCCGTGCTCGGCCGCCTGCAGGGCACCGTCAATGCGGTGCGGAACGGCTCCACGGCCGCAGCGCCCCTCGCAGCCGCCTGGCTAGCCAGCGCCACGGAGTCCTTCCTGGCCATTCCCCTCGGCATCGCCATCGCCGCGCTGCTGGCCGGAGTGCTTCCCTTCATTGTGTGGCGGATGGACCGCGTGCGGCTCGCCCGGCTGGCGGGGGTGCCCACCTGAGCGGAAGACACCTGCCCGGGAACCATCGGGATGGAGCGCGCGAAGCTCCCACCCGGCGCTCCGCCCTTGCTCTCCTGTTGGAGGCTTCACTACTGTTTCCTCGCTTTCGGAGCCCGAACCTGCACGGACATCCGAACGCCGCGAATCATCTCCTTTACGGGAGTCCCCTCACGTGAAGCCGATCTTTGGCAAGCATGCCAGAGCCTTTGGCACCAAGCGGAAGAACGATGACAAGAAACACCCCACCACGTGGGAGCAGGTCCGGCGTGTCTTCCTGACCGGCTTGATCGTGCTGATCCCGGCCCTGATCGCCGCCTGGGCCGTCGCTTTCATCGTCCGGGGGACTGAGTTCCTCTTCGGCGGGATGGTGAACTGGACCTTCACCCTGATTGACGACACCTGGAGCAAGGAAGACCCGCTGGTCACCGCCGTCCGGTACCTGGTGTCCTTCATCCTGGCGCTGGTGGTCATCTTCCTCATCGGCTGGGGCTCCACCTTCTTCGCCATCAAGAAACTGATCAATCTGCTCGAGAAGCTCGTCAGCCAGGTTCCCATCGTGAAGTTCTTCTACAACACGCCGAAGGAGGTGTTGCAGACCTTCACGATGTCGCGAAAGGACTCGTTCAAGCGCGTTGTACTCTTCGAGTATCCACGCCGGGGGGTCTGGGTGATCGGCTTCGCCACAAGCGAAGTAACGAAGAAACCGGACGGCACCGTGCTGGTCACCATCTTCCTTCCCACCACGCCAAACCCCACGTCCGGCTTCCTCCTGTTTGTCCCATCGGAGGACGTGTATGACACGAACATCCCTGTGGAACAGGGCGCCCGGATCATCATCAGCGGCGGGATCCTTTCGCCGGATGAATTCGCGGCGCAGCGATTCAGCGGCCTGGGTGCCGAACCGGACATGCCCACACTCGGCCCCCTCACTATTGAGGATCGTGAGGTGGAGGAGCTCCCTCCCTCCGGCCCGGTGCGATGACTGCCCCGCCCGATTCTGTATTATGGAGAGTCCCGGTCTATGAATCTTCGCCTGCTGCTGGTTGATGATCAGGAGGAAATCCTCGAGGGCCTCCGTATGGCTTTCAAGCGGACGGACTACGAGCTGTTCACCGCACCGAGCGGCGAACAGGCCGTGCAGGTGCTCAACTCCGAGAAGATAGACATCGTCCTCACAGACCTTCGCATGGAGGGGCTGGACGGCATGGGAGTCCTGCGCCATGCCACGTCGCTCCCCGAGCCGCCCGTGGTCATCATCCTCACCGCCTACGGGACGATCGAAAACGCCGTGGAGGCGCTGAAGGAAGGCGCCTGGCATTACCTCACCAAGCCGGTCAACGTGAAGGAACTGCGCATCCTCGTGGAGAAAGCGGCGGAGCACTGCAACCTCGTTCAGGAAAACCGCAACCTGCGCGAGCAGGTCAGCCGGCGCTTCGGCATGGACGGCATGGTCGGCGAGACCGCCGAAATGCAGCGTATTTACGAGCAGGTGCGCCTCATCGCCCCCACCCGCGCCAACGTACTTCTCCTGGGCGAGAGCGGCACCGGCAAGGAAGTCCTGGCAAAGGCGCTCCACCACGCGAGCCCCCGCGCCCGCAAGCCTTTCGTGGCGGTGCACTGTGCGGCGCTTCCCGAGACTCTCCTGGAGAGTGAGCTTTTCGGCCACGAGCGTGGCGCCTTCACCGGAGCCGTCAGCCGGCGCCAGGGAAGGTTTGAAATGGCCCACGGCGGGACCATCTTCCTCGACGAGATCGGCGAGGTCCCCCTCTCCATGCAGGTCAAGCTCCTCCGTGTCCTCGAAGCCCGGGAAATACAGCGTGTTGGCGGTACAGAGACCATCACAGTGGACGTGCGCATCCTCGCCGCCACGAACCGGGATCTCGCAGAGGACGTACAGGACGGGCGCTTCCGCGAGGACCTCTACTACCGCCTCAACGTCGTCTCGATCACCCTTCCGCCATTGCGCCAGCGCAAGGGGGATATCCCCGTGCTTGCCCGCCATTTCCTCGAGGAACTGGCCCGTGAAAACCACCGGGAGGTTCCCGAAGTCTCACGAGAGGCTCTCGACGTCCTGACCAAATACCATTGGCCGGGAAACATCCGCGAACTGAGCAACGTCCTTGAGAACACTTTCGTCTTCCTTCGCGGCAACGTGCTGACGCCGGAAGACCTCCCCCGTTCGATGTTCAAGCCCGAGACGGACACTGGCGGAGGCCTGCATTTCCCCCTGGGCCTGTCGCTGGAGGAGGTGGAGACGGAATACCTCCGGCGCACCCTCGACCATTGCGAGGGCAATCGCACGCGAGCCGCGGAAATGCTGAAGATATCCCGCCGCACGCTGCAGCGCCGGCTCAAGGAGCTTGGCGTCGAAGCGGGGTAAAGCTTTCTAGACGAACGATTTGTCCGGTAACCCCGGGCATCAGGCCGCGCCGGTGGTGGGCGGAAAAACCTCCTCCAGCCGGGTGGCCCCCTTGAGCGGGCCGACGAGGCAGCCCGCCGGGGAACCATAACCGGCAACACCACGAGCAACCTCCCGGACATCCTCCATCTGCGCTGTGCGGAGCTTCTCCAGGATCTCGTCCGTGTCGAAGTGTGGCACGCCGTAGAGCATCCGTTCCGCATTCATCGTGGCCCGCACACCCGGGTGTTCCATGGCGAGCAGGTGACCGCGCTCCAGCAGGCTGAGCGCCGTCTCGAATTCCTGGTCCGTGGGGCCGTTGTCCGCAAGGTCGCGTATCTGTTCCCGGCAGACCTCGATCGCCGTGGCGGCGGATTCCGGGCGGGTGCTGCCGCTGACCATCAGGTATCCGCCGTCCCTCATCAGTTGCAGGCTGCTGCCGACGCTGTAGGCAAGCCCGCGCTTCTCGCGCACCTCGTCGAACAGGCGCGACCCCATCCCTCCGCCGAGGATCGTATCGTATATCGGCCAGGCCAGCTTCGCCTCCGGGTCCGGGCGTGGGCCCGTCACACCGAGGCAGAAATTGACCTGCTCGATGGGACGTTCGAGCAGGACGCGTTCGTGCCGGCCGAAGATGGGTTCCCCGCCGGGGAGCTCTGGTCCTTGCCCGCCGGTCAGGTGCCCGAGCATCGCATCGGCCCGGGCCAGAAGCTCGTCACGCGTCACCGCACCCGCCGCCGAGACAACAAGCCGGCCCGGCACCGTGTGCTCCCGCCAGTAGCGCAGGAGCGATTCGCGCGTATAGCCGGCGATGTGCTCCGGCTCGCCGAGCACCGGCCGGCCGGTGGGGTGTGGCAGCAACAGGGCCCGGGTGAACTGGTCGAAGCAAAGGTCCTCCGGAATGTCCTCGTACATCGCGATTTCCTCGAGGATCACCTGGCGTTCACGTTCCACCTCCTGCTCGGGGAAGCTGGAGCGCAGGAAGAGATCCGTCAGCAGTTCGAACGCCTCGCCGAGGTCCTTCCGGATGACGCGGGTGTAAACCTTCACCCAGTCCGTGGAGGTTGCGGCGTTGAACTGCCCGCCGAGGAGGTTCATCGCGCGCGAGATGTCGCGCCAGTGCCGGCGCGCGGAACCCTTGAAGAGCAGGTGCTCCGCGAAGTGGGTCATGCCGCCCTCGTCCTCGCGCTCGTTGCGGCTCCCGACCGCGAGCCATAAACCCGCAAAGACGGAATTCACCCCCTCCATGGGTTCGCAGAGGACACGAACCCCGTTGTCGAGGACGTCAATGGTGGGCTTGGGCAAGTGAGAAGGCTCCTTCTGGGTTGTGGGGGGACGGGCCTTAGCCGGGGAGCCGGAGGGTCCACCCGGGGCACCCTTGCGGCAAGGCCCGAATGCAGAGGGCATCACACGGGGGTGCAGACCGAATGACAGGGAGTCTCCGTTCTGCTGTTCGGCGGGGCGGCTCGCTCCGTTCAGAGGCAAACATCCGCCGATTCTGCCGATTCACGCCGATGGGGATTGATGACCAGTCCACGGGTATGAGTCAGGCAGCATCTCTGAGAATCTGTTGGATCAACAGGCAACCTTGCGTCGTGGCGTGAGTTCTGTGAGAGGGGGGAGCACGCAACGGCGCTACGAAGGAGGGTGCAGGATCATGGGATCGCCGGTCATCCACCGCGGTGTCAGCTCAGCCAGAAATGGCAGGACGCAACCATCACACGACTTCTCAGGATGACGCGCAGCCGGTCTCAGCCAAGTGCGCGGCCGAGCGCCTCTGCGATGCGTTCGTTGTCCTCTGCCGTCTGCCGCGGGCCGAGTGGCAGGGTCAGCAGCCGGGGCGCCACCTTCGCCGTGACGGGCAGGCGCCTGCGCATCTCCTCTTCATCGTGAATGCCCCGGGCGGCGGAGAACTCATAAATCGGACGGTAGTGCACGGACGTCTGGATGCCCTCCTCCCGCAGGCGGCTCATCACGGCCTCCCGTTCCGCATCCGGGGGGAGAAGCACGCAGAAGAGATGGTGGGCGGAGGTGCCCCGGTGGTGAACATAGGGAATCTCCAGTCCCCGGTCACCAAGCGGTGCGAGCAACTCCCGCAGGTGCTCCGCGTTCCGGCGGCGGGCTGCGGTGGCGGAGGGTAGTTTCTCGAGCTGCACGAGCCCGATCGCGGCGCGCAACTCATCCATCCGCGCATTCGTTCCCGTCTGCAGGACGTCGTAGAGCGCGGGCCCCTCTCCGGTCTCGCGCTGCCAGGTGCCCGACGTCAGGCCGTGGCTTCGCAACAGCCGGCATTTCTCGGCGAAAGCCGCATCGTTGGTGGTGATCATGCCGCCCTCGCCCGTGGTCATGTTCTTGTTGCCGTAAAAGCTCCACGTTCCGGCCAGACCGAAGCTCCCGATCCTGCGCCCGTTGAGTTCCGCCAACGGCGCGTGGCACGCGTCCTCGATGATCGTCACGCCGCGGCGGCGGGACAGCTCCTCGAATGCCTGCATGTCCGGCGGGAATCCGCCATGGGGCATCGTGATGACCAGCCGGGTCCGTTCCGTGATGAGCGATTCCACGGAAGCGGGGGAGAGGGTGAGGTCCCCGAGGCCCTGCACATCCGCCAGCACCGGCACCGCCCCGGCCCGCAGCACGGCGTTCCAGCAGGCCACGAAGGTGATGGCCGGAAGGAGGACCTCGTCACCCGGTCCTAGCCCGGAAGCAGCATAAGCGATTTCCAGAGCCAGCGTCCCGTTCGCCACCGCGATGGCGTGGGAGGTGCCGATGGCGCAGGCGAACTGCTCTTCAAAGGCCCGGATTTCCGGGCCCTGGGTCACCCAGCGGGACCGGAGGACACGGAGGACGGCGCGCTCCTCCTCCTCGTCAAGGGTGGGCTGGGTGAGAGGTATGGGGTGCTGGGGCACGGCGGGAATTTTCGCCTTTTCTTCGTCTGTTCCTGCTTGACACCGCCCGCGTCCAACCGCTTCCATCGGTGAACGCTGCCGGCAGGGCAACCGCGACCTTACACCACGGGATAGTGTTATGGCTTCTTCGACCAAGGATGGCAAAACGGCCACGGCGGGCGGACGGGAAAAATCCCTCCAGTTGGCGCTCACGCAGATTCGCCGCAATCACGGCGACGGGGTAATCATGCGCTACGGGGAGCGCGCGGATCAGGAGATCCCGGCCATTCCCAGCGGCTCCATTTCGCTGGACCGGGCGCTTGGCATCTGGGGTTTCCCGCGCGGGCGCGTGGTGGAAATCTACGGGCCGGAATCGAGCGGAAAGACAACCCTCGCGCTTCACATCCTGGCCAACGCGCAGAAGCAGGGTGGCACCGCGGCCGTCATTGATGCCGAGCACGCGCTCGATCCGCGCTATTGTGCCGCGCTGGGCGTCAATCTGGACGAACTGCTCATCAGCCAGCCGGACAACGGCGAACAGGCGCTCGACATCTGCGAGACGCTCGTGCGCTCGAACGGCGTGGACGTCATCGTGATTGATTCGGTGGCGGCTCTCGTCCCCCGCGCAGAAATCGAAGGCGAGATTGGGGACAGCTTCGTCGGCGTGCACGCCCGCCTGATGAGCCAGGCATTGCGGAAGCTCACCGGCGCCATCAGCAACAGCCACACCCTCGTGGTCTTCATCAACCAGATCCGCGAGAAGATCGGCGTGATGTTCGGAAGCCCGGAGACCACCACCGGCGGACGCGCCCTCAAGTTCTACTCCTCGGTCCGCATTGATGTGCGCCGCATCGGCAGCATCAAGGAAGCAGGCACCGACGTCGGCAACCGGGTGCGTGCGCGCGTCGTGAAGAACAAGTGTGCCTCCCCCTTCCGCGAGGCTGAGTTCGACATCCTCTTCGGACAGGGCATCAGCCGCGAAGGCGATGTGCTTGACCTCGGCGCGCAGATGAATGTGCTGGAGAAGAGCGGTTCGTGGTTCTCCTACAAGGGCGAGCGGCTCGGGCAGGGGCGCGAGAAGTCCCGCGAGACGCTGCGGCAGAACCCGGAGTTGCTCGAGCAGATCGAGGCGGAAATCCGCACTGCATGCGGGGCTCCGTCACCCGAAGCGGCCGAGGCCGGGGAGTAAGACACTGCGGCTTTACCTGACAGTTCTCTTTGTCCTCGTCCTGTTCTCCACGGCCACGCGCACCGCGGCGGAGAGCGACGGGGAGGGTGTGTCCGAGCCTCCGGAAGCAGCGGAGCAAGTCCCCGCACCGGAGGAGGAGCCCGAGCAGGTCGAGCCTCCGGCGGAGTTCCAGGCGCCGGATGAAGCCCCCGTCTTTGAGGTCCGCTTTCAATCCGCGGCCCGGCTGCAGATGGACGTCTGGCTGGACGGCAACCGGCTCGGCACCACGCCCCTGCGCACCAAACTGCCAGCCGGACGGTATTTCCTCTCAGCCAGTGCGGACGCCATCGTGCCCGTCCTCCAGCCGTTCGAGGTCGGGGATGGCGGCGCCCAGATGGCCGTCCTCCCGGCCCGGCCCGTCACGACCGAGAACTACGATGCCGTCAGCCAGGACGTCTTCCGCACGATCCTCCATTTCCCGGACAACGCTCACCTGCTCCTCATCGCCCTTTACCTGACGTTTGACGAGGAGGAGGCGGAGCGGTTGCTCGCCCGCGCCGACCGGGCGCTTGAGGAGGACGCAACGCTGGAGGCCCTCCGCGCACGCTACCACCTGCGGGCCGGACGGTTCCGCGAGGCACTCGCCGCCTCGGAACGCGCCATCGGCCTTGAGGGGACCCATGCAATGGCCTGGCGGGTGCGCGCCGACATCCTGGCCGAAATGGGAGAAACGGATCGCGCCCTTTCCGCCGCAAACCACGCCGTGGTGCAGGAACCGAATGGTTGGCGGAATCTCCGCACCCGTGCGCGCATCCACACGGAGCTTGGGAACGATCGCAATGCACGGCTGGACACGGAACGCGCCGACGAGCTGTACGAGTGGCTTCACCGCCTGGAGGTGCGCCAGCCATGATCGCCTTTTTCGCCGGCACGCCGGAGGATGCCCTGGCCATTGCCCGGGCCTTCACCTCCGGGACGCCGGAGGTGGACGGACCATTCCACCTGCACCGGGGCAACTGGCTGGGCCAGCCCGCCGCCGTCTATCTCGTGACGGAGGGTGCCGACATGGCCTATGCCGGTGCGCGGCTGGCGGCACGGCGCGGCGCAAAGGCCATGGTCTCCGTGGCCCGGGCTGCTTCCGCCTCAGCGGAGGAGGCGCCGCTCGGAAGTCTCGTCCCTGCGGGCGCCATCTGGAATCTTGAAGGCCTTTTGCCAATGCAGCGGCTCCTGCCGGACTCTGCCGCCGAGCTTCCGCTGGAACTGGACCCTCTGCTTCCGCCGCGCGCCGTGTGGACGGGCAGGGAGGATATGCCCGGCCTCGGCAGTGCGCTTCTTGCCGTCCGCGCTCCGCTGCTTCTCACGGAACTGCAAAGCCGGCGCGGCATCGCGCTTGTGGACGGCTGGACCTCCGGCCTGGCCGAAGCTGCTGCCGAGGAGGAGATACCCCTCAGGCCCCATGCCTTCGTGGATGCCGCCGTTGTTGAGGGAGAGCTGGTCGAGGCTGGTGAGTTGCTGCTGGCCCGTCACCGCGACGCACAGTTCGCGGAACTGATGGCTGTCAATACATCCCCGCCTCGCGGTACTCCTCTTTCCTCTCCATGACCCGGTCCTTCGGGTAGTCCGTTTCAAAGACAATGATGGCGCGGTTCAGGCTGTATAGATTGAAGAGCAGCAACGCAATCACGTGCAGCGCAAGCCAGCCCTTGAAAACGCCGCTTCCGGACGAAAGCTTCGGCGAAAGAATCGCCGCAATAATCACGACAAGCAGAGTGTGCCAGTTCGGCGAGTAGATAATGAACTCCCGCCCGTACAGATAGTGCATCCCAAACTGGGAAAGCACAGCGAGCCAGAGCAACAGCAGCGGCGCGCTGATCCGGTGCCACCTCACCAGAAGCACCAGCAGCACGATCTGCGAGGCCAGCAGCGGCATTGCCCACGGGGGCCATTGCTTCAGGTTCTCCTCCCGGATGCTGAGCGAGGTGAACAGCCGCTCCGGCCTGTCCCGGTGATACCATTCGCTCAGGACCGGTTCCGGTGACACGAAATTGTAGAGCGTGAAGTGCCTCCCCAGAATCACCAGCCGCCGGGCGGGCTCCTCAAGCAGTTCCTCCGTCTCCACGAAGCGCAGTTCCCGCTCCACGATGCGGTCAAACCGATAGTGTTTCTCCGCCCCCTTGAACACAACCTCCTTTGCCGCCATTGCGAGATAGGCCGCCGCCCAGAGAACCAGGAGGAGTCCCACCAGCGCCCCGAGTGTCTTCCCGAGCGGGAGTGGCCGCGCGCGGACGTCCTCCTCATGGAAGACTGCGTATAGACGATACGCCAGCGCAAGGACCCAGTGCATCAGCTGGCTCACCGTGATGCCGAAGCACACGAGTCCGACCAGGATCCACACGACACCCTCCCACCACCGGAAACCACGACCCAAGCGATGGAAAAGGAAGATGTACGGAAGCAGGGAGGTAAAGGCGGAGGCGGATGCACTGTCTGGAAAGCTCGCCAGCAGGAGTGTGCTGTACGACGCGGCAAAGAGCGCCATGGCCACCGCGGCCGCGCGCCGGCTCCCTCCCGTGATCAACCACGTCAGCCAGCCCGCCATGACCGCTGCCAGTGTCATCATGCCCACGGAGAGTATCTTCCCCGCCGCGTCCCGGTCCTCGCCGCCAAAGAAGAGCTCGTTCACCGGAATGCCGGCCAGCGCGATGAATTTGTAGAGCGGATGTGCCCGGGCCCGGTCCGACCCTTCCCAGGACGTCCAGTCGTCCACGACCCGGCTCACGTCCATGTCGAACCAGGCGTTCGGGATCGAGCCGTAAAGCTGCACCTCCCTCGCAAGCGAGAACGCCCCAAAGAGGAACACAGGCAGCAACACCAGCGCGCCGGCAAGCAGCACGCAGCATGGCGGTTTGCGTTTTCCCCTGGCGGGCGGAATCATCACTCGGTGCGCTCCCTGTGCTCCCCGTCTGCCGGGGTGCTACCACCCCAGTTCGGGCCTGGGCTCAAGACGGTAAAGCCAAATCTGCCAGCCCATGTAGTTGCGATAAACGTCGAAGGTGTCCACCAACTCGACTTCGTAGTACTTCGAGAGGGTCTCCAGCCGGTCGGGGTAGCTCCCCGGCAGGTTAGCCAGCGTGTGGGTGCGGCCTTCCTCGTCCACGAAATCCACCTTGTCCAGATGGTCCTCGGTGATCATGTAGCGCGGCTGGTAGCGCTCGATCTGCTCCGCCAGCGAGCCGGAAAGGTACCGGTCGGTCACTCCGATCACGTCCTGCTCGTAGAGGCTGACGGTCGGGGCGAAATGTCCCAGCAGCACGTTGTTCCATTCCGGATCGGCGCTCATGATTCCGTGGATTTCCGCGGCAAACTCCCGGAAGGAGTACTCCACATTCGTCAGGTACCAGTTCACCTGCCTGGCCTGCCGGGCGACTCCCAGTGCGGTCAGCGCGATGAAACCCACAAGGAAGACTTTCCCAAGGAGATGGCGCGTCGCCTGCAGATAGAGGTGCTTCAGAATGAGTGCCGACAGAATGCCGTAGGGCACCATGAGGGGTGGCCAGTAACGGGGACGCAGGTTCACGTAAAAGGTGAACATGGCCATGTAAATCACAACCCACGCGACGGAAAACCAGACGAGCGGATTTCTGCGGAACCGGGGATCGAAGAGGATCATCAGTGGCACCAGGATGCGCATGACCCTGTAATACACCCGGTCAACGATCTGGACGCGGTCAATCAGGCGCTTGCCATAGTCCAGGAGCACGCTGGGCTCAAGGGAGGCTTGCAGGCCCACGTTGAGCGTGTGAAAGTAGGCAAAATCGTCCGGATACCGCCGCGCCAGAAGGAGAAAGTGAGCCACAACAACGATGACGAACACCACGAGGGCGGGCACCAGCTTCAGCCACTTCTCACGGCCCCTCAGATTCGTCAGGAAGAGCGCCGCCATGAGCAGCGGGAAAGCGAAAATGGCACTTGTCTTCGTATAGAGGGCCAGACCGTAGGCCAGCCCCGCCAGCCCGGAAAGCACCCAGCCCTTCCGTCCATTGCTCAGAACCGCCAGGTACAGCGACACCATGATCCAGAACGTCATCGGGATCTCGGCCAGCGCCAGGCGGCTGTATATAAGGAAGAGGAAGTTCACCGACACGATGCCGACGGCGAAAAGCCCCGTCCAGCGATCCTCGAACCGCCGCAGGATAAAGTACATCAGCACCATGGTGCCCACGAATGAGAAGAACACCGTCAGCCGCGCCGCCACGATGTTCATCCCGAAGACGGCAAACGAGGCCAGGTGCATCAACTGGAGCACCGGCAGGTTCACGGCGAAATTCAGCCCACCCGGCCGGTGCCACTCGCCTGTCTGCCAGTAGTTGATGGCGTTGCCGGCGTACCAGCCCTCGTCGCTGTAGAGCACCCCGTCGCCGAGCAGATCCTTGAACGCCGGGAAGTCCCCCCCGAGGTGGATCAGCCGCATGGAGACGAGCAGCACGCACAGGACCACACCCGCCCAGAAGAGCAGCTCCCGGGTGCGGGTGGAAAGCCATGCCGGTGGGCGCGGCTTCTCCTGCTTCGGTCGTGCCTCCACCCGGGCGACGGGGCGTGTCGGCTTGGCCGGGTCGGGCCCGGCGGTCTCCGCCGCCGGCTTGCCCGGCCGCACAAGGGCCGCACCCTCTCCCAACGGTTCTCGCTTGTCCTTGTTCTGAGCCATCTCTCTTCGCATGACGGAAGCATTGGCTCCGCCGGCCGGAGTCCCCGCAACTACGCCATCCGCGTCCCGGCGGGACAAGCGGTGCCTTTCGCCTTCATGTCAAACGGAAGCTCCCATCATCGCCTGTTGGCCCGAATCCGCTTGCTTTGATCGCGCAGTTGGGTTCAGTTTTCAACTCGCGTGCAGGTAATTCGCGAAAGGGCTCCAATCATCGGCTTAGACGACCATTCTTCCCCCTCCCTGGCAGGCCGCCTCCGAACCGCGCTGGCGGAAGAACTCCCCGCACGGCGGCTCCATCACGTTCTCGGTGTCGAAGGCTTGGCCGTCCATCTCGCCGAACAATGGGACGTCCCGGCGGAAAAGGCGATGATCGCCGCCCTGCTGCACGACGCCGCCAAGGCCCGCTCCCCGTCCGAACAGAAGGCCCTCATGCTGCAGTCGCCCGTCTTTTCCGCGGGCGAGGAGGACCTTGCACATCCCCAGATCTGGCATGGCCCCGCAGCCGCCACGATCGCCAGCCGAGACCACGGCGTCACGGACCGGGACATCCTTGATGCGGTCGCGTTTCACACCACCGGCAACCCGGGGCTCGGGACGCTCGGGCTGGTGCTCTATGTCGCGGACTTCCTGGAACCCACGCGCGACTTCCCCGGCGTCGCGGAGCTCCGCCAGCAACTCCTTCCCCTTCCACCGCGCGAAGCGGCGCTTGCCGTGGCACGCCACAAGCTCCATCATATTTCCAAACGGGGCCACAAGCCCCACGGCCGGACCGTTGCCATGGAGCAATGGCTCCGCGCCAATACCTCCGGCGACTGAAGAAAGGATCGGCCACTTGCCAACCATGGACACCATGCGCAAAGCAGCATACGCCGCGAACTTCGCGGCGGACAAGAAAGCCCAGGACATCGTGGTGCTCGACGTGCGGGGACTATGCAACTTCGCCGACGTCTTCGTGCTCTGCACCGGTACCAATCGCGTCCAGCTCAACGCCATCGGCGAGGGCATCCAGAAGGGCTTCAAGGAGATGCGCATGAAAACGCCCCTCAATGAGGGGCACCGCAGTCCGAACTGGGCGGTGCTCGACTACGGTGACGTGCTGGTTCACATCATGAGCCAGGACGCCCGGGATTACTACCGCCTCGACCGCCTCTGGGGCGATGCACCGGAGGTGGACTGGGAGGGCATACTAGCGGAAGCCGAGCCGGCAGCCGCACGCCGCTCCTGAAGGGCTGTCAACCCCGCCGCCACATCATTCCGGTGTGGCAAATCGCAACAGATTCACTCCCCGGGCTGCTCGTCCGGGCGTGGTAGCTGCTCCACCCAGATCAACTCGTCCACCGGGTAACCCGCCGCCCGGGCCTGCTCGACGAGCTTCTCCGTGATCTCCTCGTCAAGAACCGGCTCGCGGGCAAGAATCCAGAGGTAGCTCCGCGTAGGGCCGCTGACCATCGCCCATTCGTAATGTTCCTTGTCCAGGGCGATCACGTGGTAACCGCCGCGGAACGGCCACTGGAAGGTGACACTCAGGCTGCCGACGGTGTCCTCGCCCCGGAACCGCGCCACGGCGCGCGCCTCACTCCATTCGCCCTTCTCCGCATTGTAGCCCCGGTTCAGGACGTCAATCCGCCCATCGTCGCGCAGCGAGTATTCAGCAGTGACGTGTGACAGTCCGCGCTCGAACCGGTGGTCGAGGCGGGCAATTTCGTACCACTTGCCAAGGTAGCGCTCGACCTCGAAGTCCCGGACCGGTTCCACGCCGCGCGGGACCCGTGTGCAGCCGGTTGCGGCAAGGACTGCAAGGCCTGCACTGAGAATTAAGGCTGCGGTGCGCATTGGATAAGCCCCTTCGTCGAAAGGATGAACTTGTAACGGGGCACTTGGCCCCATCCGCAGCAGGGGGCATGCGACGTGCCGGAATCTGATCCCTTCGGCGGCTCAGTTCCCCGCAGCGAGGACTCCGGAGCGGATCGCCTCTGCGGCAGTGCGAAGGCGCCGGACCGACTCCTCGCGGCCCAGCAGTCGCAGCACGTCGAAAAGCCCCGGGCTCGCCGTGCGTCCGGTCACTGCAAGGCGGATCGGCTGGGCCACCTTGCCGAAGCCGAGCTGCCGCTCCTCGGCGAGCCGACGCAATTCCGGTTCAAGTGCCTCGCCGGCGAAGGGCTCCGCCGCTTCAAGAATCCCCGCGGTCTGGTCCAGCAGTTCCGCTGCCTCGGGCGAGCCGAAAAACTTCCGAACGCCCTTCGGTTCGTAGGATTCCGGTGCCTGGAAGAAGTAGGCGAGCGCCTCCGGGAATTCGGAGAGCAGCCTGCATCGTTCGATCTCCAGGCCGATCACCTCGGCGAGCCAGCCCTCCGGCCGGTCCGCGGCGGAAAGCCCGGCCGCTTCCAGGAAGGGAATCGCCCGGCGGACAATCTCCTCGGCCGGCAGGTTCCGCATGTACCAGCCGTTCTGGTGGAGGTACTTGTCCTCGTCAAAGTTGGCGTTGGCCTTGCCGAGGCGTTCGAGGCCGAACTCGCGGATCAGCTCATCGAGCGGGAAGATTTCCTCGCCGCTCGGGTGGCTCCAGCCAAGAAGGGCCAGGAAGTTGACCGTCGCCTCGCGGAGGTAGCCGAGGTCGCGGCGCGCCGAGACACTCACCGGGTAGCGCGGGTCCGCGTCCTCGTCGCGCTTGCTCATCTTCTTGCCCCCGCGGGTGATCAGCGGCAAGTGCGTATAGACGGGGACCTCCCTGACCATGGCCTCGAGCAGGAGGATCTGCTTGGCGGTGTTGCTCAGGTGGTCTGCTCCGCGGATCACGTGGGTGATGCCCATATCCGCGTCATCCACGGCGCATACGAAATTGTAAAGCGGCCCTCCCGGCTTGTCGAGCGTGCCCGGCCGGGTCACGATGAAGTCCCCGATCGCGGCGTTCTCGAACCGGCACTCGGACTCACCACTCATGAGCGTCTCCGGCACCACCGTGTGTCCTTCATCGGGGACCTTGAAGCGCCAGACGAAGGCCTGGCCGGACTTCATCCGCTCCTCCACCTCGGTGGGGGAGAGACGCAGCGCTGCCCGGTTGTATATCGGGTTGCGCTTCTCCGCCATGGCCTGCTCGCGCATGCGGTCCAGCTCCTCCTTTGTTTCGAAGGCGGGGTAGATTTTGCCCTCGGCGCAGAGCTGATCAAGCCTCTCGCGATAAAGCTCCATCCGCTGGCTCTGGTAGTAGGGCCCCTCGTCCCAGTCGAGGCCGAGCCAGCGCAGCGAGTCGAGAATCTGCTCCGTCGAGGCCTCCGTGGAGCGTTCCACGTCGGTGTCCTCCACGCGGAGGATGAAAGTGCCGCTGTTCTTTCTGGCCCACAGCCAGTTGAACAGTGCCGTGCGGGCGCCGCCGACGTGCAGAAATCCCGTCGGGGATGGAGCGAAGCGGACTCGAACTGGTTTGCTCATGTGGTCTCCGGATAATTGCGGTCTGTTGGATGGATGCGGGCGGCCTTACTTCTTCTCCTTCGCCGCCATTTCGTCCAGGTACTTCTGAAAATCGCCCATCTTGTAGCTCAGGAAACAGAAGGCATGGAAGAGAGCCCTGTACTCGTCGCCGTCCTTGTCGTCTTCCCATTCCTTGTACTGTTCGCGGAGCGTGGCCAGCAGCCGTTCGGCTTTCATATGTGCGGGTTCCTTTCCCTTTGGAGAAGACGGCGGCTGAGATGCCTGCCTGGGGTGCCGGTGGGCAAGGGTTGTTCCGCCCCCCCGCGCGCCGCAGGGGCTGTCCGGTGGGGGGCGGCGGTCATTCACTGAGGCTCGTCCCGGGTGGCGAAACCGCTTGTCTTTGTTCCGTGCGCTGTGGCGGCTGGCCCGAGCGCACGTTTCTTTCGATTCCCCGGAGGTCCCCCTCTCATGCTGTCCCTTCGCACGTTGCTCCCGCTCCTTCTCCTTCTGTTGCTCTTCCTTCCGGCCGCGGCCGGCGCGGAAGCCGTTCATGAAGAACGTTTCGTCCTGCGTCACCAGTCCCCGGAAACGATCCTCAAGCGCCTCGAACTCCTGCACGGCACCTCCACGCTCAACGCCAAGGGGGTTGAGTTCCTGCCGGAGGGCCGGCGAACCCTCGTCATGAAAGTGCCGGAAAGGTATGGCGACGCCTTTGCCCGCAGTGAGCTTCACTTCACCGCCCAACGCCTCGTCCAGTTGCTGGATTCACCGGAACCGCCCGTGGAAATCAGCATGTACGTGGTGCGCACCTCGGTGCTGACGGAGCAGCAGTTCCTCACACTGGACCGCCGGCTGAGGGAGGGGCCGCTTGACCTGCCCGCCGGGACGCTTGCGCGGGGTGTCGTGCTGGCACACCGCGCCGAGTCACCGAACCTGGAGGTCTACCGCTTCTCCAAGGCACAGGAGGAGGCCCGGGCAAGCACCCACCCCGGACGCGTGGAAGCGCGCGGGCGCATCCTGCCGAGTGCCGTTACCGCGGATGGGCTGATCCGCGTGGCAACCGAGCTGGATATACAAGGCCTGGACGAGCCGCTCACGAGGGAAGGGGGTACGGTGCGTGTCGCCGGACGGTCCAGCCTGCGCCCGGTCCAACCCCAGATCATCGTCGCAGGCGAGGAGCGTCCTCTGCGTCCCGGCCCGGGGGATGAGTCCCGCCCTGCGGCCCGTCACGAGATCATGGTCTATGTCTGGGTCAGGCCGCTTGAAAGCCCCGCTGCCGGACGGTGAGCGCCGTCAGAAGGAGTTCCAAAGACTGGCCGTCAGGCGGGAGCCCAGCCGTGTCCGGCTCTCGTCCTGCAGCTTGTGGTCGTAGAATACCTCCCAGCTGCCACCGCCCAGGAAGCCACCTTCGGTAATGACGGCCCCAAAGATGTCACCATTTGCGCGGAGCTCCATCGTGCCATAGGTGTAGATCAGGCCGTACAGACCCACGTTCCTGATTCGCTGACCTATGGAATCGTCTGGCTTGCGGGGGTGATCCAGGGAGGGGGAGCTGCCGATGCCACCGAAATACACGTTCGCCGCAATGAAGAAGTTGCCATAGTAGAACGGGTCTCCGCCCGTGTCCCGGATGGTGGCCATGTTCGAGCCGTCCGGGGTCGGCGGATTCCCGTCAATCGTGTCGATGAAGTAGATGGGGGGAGCGTTGTCGGGGTCTATCGCGTTCGGGTCATCGAACTCCCTCTTGTCAAAGACTTCCCTGAAGGACTGGACGATGGGCTGGCCGTTGGCATCGTGGCCGGTGATGAGGTCCCCGTCCGGAGTGGTGCGGTAGATGGGGAAGTCATGGTACATGGCGAGCATCTTCATGCGCTCGTACTCGTACTCCGGCCAGTCGAGCACTTGGTGCTGATGGATGTTCTCAAAGCCGCTGAGGTTGTTGTTGTTCTGGTGGAGGCTACTCTCGAGGAAGGGCTGGTAGTAGTTGGGGGCCCCTTGGGGGATTGGGGTGTCACTGTAGCCTCCCCGCACCGAGCCGTCGGCGTAGTCCCTGCCTTGATGATTCATCAGGTGGGTTTCGCTGCGCACGGCGAACCAAGGGTCCTCGTCGCTTGTAGGGAATCGGTTGCCAAGCGGGTGGGGGAGGTTGAGTTCGTCCGCGGCCCAGATCTCGCCCCAGTTGACCTGAAACTGCCCATCGCTGGAGGCCACGCCCATTGACAGGATGGCCCCGGGGGAGGTGATGGCCGGGATGCGGTTGTCCATAAGCCGCATCTCGACAGTGGTCTGGATGCCCCGGGTGCTTTCGCCTACGCTGGTGACCCAGGCCACGGTGAAGGGTGGATCGTCGCTGCGTGGTGGCTCCACAAGCAGGCGCGACACCCGGCCCGACAGGGCGTTGTCGCGTCCCCGCCTGACTTCGGGAAGAGAGCCGTCCGCTGTCTCGAACGAGTCCGTGATGATCGAGACCCCCATCTCGTCCGTGTAGTTCCCGTCCTCGTTCGGGCTGAAGTAGGAAGAGTTGGGGGAGACGTGAGGGCGATTGAACCAGTCAATGACCCGCTGGGCACCGGATTCGGCGGCATAGAACGCCTGAAGGCGCTGCTCAGACCGATCCACGTCCCGGATGTTTTGAGTTGTCAGTTGGATCAGGGCCACGACAGACAGTCCGGCCACAACAAGCATGATCACGGTGGTGATCAGAATCGAGGCCCTGTTGTGCCGCCTGCTGGATACCCACGAGCCGCTACGCGAACGAACTCCTGATGGTTGCCTCATTTTCTGTTTTGGAGGATTTCCGGCGGAGGAAGGAGCCCGGAAATGCGAAGGGGTATCGTAACACCCCTGCATTCTGCCCTGCGCGCCTAAGGGTGCGTCAACCGCAAAATAGGGATAACCCTGATGGCGGGTGTATCCCCCGGGCTTCGTGGGATGGTGTCCGTGACCCGCTTGGCAGCGGTCCACCGAACCCTGCGGGACCCTGCGAGACCTGCCCGATCTCGCAGGGCCGGGTAGAGGCGAAACAACGCACCAAAACAGCGAAAACGCCCGCGGGTGCAGACCCAATCGCAGGAAATCTCCGTTCTGCTGTTCGGCCGGATGGCGTGCTCCGGTCGGAAGAAATCATCCGCCGATTTCGCCGATTCACGCCGATAAGGGGTGGTTGCGTTTCATCCCGGGGGACCCTGACCCCGGGCAGGGGTCGCAG